>JALEPE010000100.1 GCA_022766795.1 Helicobacter sp. | reverse complement strand
TTATTAGTGTTCTTACAATCCATCAGCGTGCGTAAAGAAATAAGCCAATCCAATCAAACCCATCAAACCACTACAACTTTAATATCTTTGCTGTTTAAAGGGAGAAATAGAATATAGAATATAGAATATAGAATATAGAATCGTCAAGGCTTTAAGCGATTGTTGAAAACTTAAGCTAAAGAATCTCTCCTAAAAAAATAAAAGAGAAATGCTTTTAGGGTTGTGATTCTGCTATATGTATTAAATTGTTTGAATGTTTGTTTTTTATTTTATGATGAAATGTTTGATGGGTGGAATCTTTATGGGTGAGATTTTATATTGTGGATTTGCAAGTGTGGGTGTGTATTGTGCTAACAACTCACTTAAGCTTGCAAATTGATTATTTGGCACAACTAAATCGTTTGCAATAGAATCTTAAATGTGATTCTAAGTTATAGATTGCCCGAAAGCAAAAGTAAGCAATGGAATCTTTTAGGCTGATAAGATTATGGATTGCTTCGTTCGTTTCACTCTCTTGTAAGGACAAGGTGGGTTGCTTCTCGTCATTGCGAACGGAGCGTTAGCGGAGTGTGGTAATCTATAATAATGTGTTTCTTAAATCTTTAAAGATTTTATTGTTGAATCCACTTTATGCTAGATTGCTCCGCTCACTCCTTGCAATGACTGCGTGATAGAATCTTAAGTGGGCGATGATAATTTGCTTCATCCTTTCATTATTTACAAGGACAAAGAGTCTAATAGAGTTCTTTAAAGTAGCTGTAATGGGATTAGGCTACTTCTTATCCTTTAAATCCTTACAAGTTTTCTTGTGGGAATAATAAAAATAAAAGTTTTCTAATTTATTGATTTTACCCCTTGACAGATACCAAGTATCTAGTTTTATAATGCAACTTTATCCTTGTTTTCTAAGGAGCAAATATGCAAGATTTACACGACGAAAAGCGCAGGGAGTTTCTCAAAACTTCTGCAAAAATTGCTGGTGGAGCGGCAGCTTTGGGTATTGGAGCAAGCACTTTGTTTGCACAAGGGGATTGGAGTGATAGCGTGAATTACCCAATCGTCCCCGGACACGAAATGTTAGGCAAAGTTGCAGCTTGGTTCTAAAGTGCGTAAGTTTAAGGTTGGTGATTATGCAGGTGTGGGCTGTATGGTTAATAGTTGTGGAGAATGTGAGGCGTGCAAACGTAGTGAGGAGCAGTTCTACACCAATGCAAAAACAATCTACACATACGATAGCAGAGATGTTTTTCATATTAATGAGATTACAAGGGGTGGCTATGCAAACAATATCGTTTTAAGCGAAAATTTTGCTATTAAAGTCCCTAAAAATGCCGAGATTGAAAAAGTAGCTCCTTTGCTTTGCGCGGGGATTACAACTTATTCGCCCATTATGTATTCTAAGGTTAAAAAGGGAGATAAAGTTGCTGTGGCTGGCGTTTGGGGCTTAGGACATATGGCATTACAATATATGGTAAAGCTTGGCGCAGAGGTTACTTGCTTTGATATTGTAGAGAAAAATGACGCGTGTTTAGCACTTGGCGCAAAAGAGTTTGTCAATGTTAAAAACCCACGATTTAATGAGTTTGCAAACACTTTTAATTGCATTATCAGCACGATTCCTTATCAATACGATATTAACGACTACCGCAGAATGCTTAAACTCGGCGGTGAAATGGCGATTGTGTGGCTACCAAGCGCAAAAAGAAAAACCGCTGCTTGATACAACAAAAATACTTTGGGATTCTAAGAAAAAGATGTATAGCTCCCTTATGGGTGGAATCAAAGAAACGCAAGAAATGCTTGATTTTGGCGTAAAGTACAAGATTTATCCTAAAGTGCAAATAATACCCAAATAAACTTGATGAAGCCTAGCAAATGGTTGCGGCAGGTAAGGAGGATTTTCGCTTTGCGATTGATATGAGTAGCCTTAAGGCTTAGATTCTATTTTAAGGAGAATAAATGCAAACATTGACACAGACTTTTATGCACATTCTTTTAATGCTGATATTTTTTATAGGAGGTGGAGCAATGGCGCAAGAAAAACTAGTAGGGCTTTCACCTGCTGAAGCCTTAGAATATATGAAAGCAACTCCTGATATAGTGATTGTGGAGGTAAATACAGATTATTACAAGATAAAAATGGTTTCAAGGGTGCATTGCATATCCCGCATACAGAGATTGCAGAGCGATATAATGAGATTCCAAAGAATCGCCCTGTCATTTTGCATTGTGGTTTAGGTGAAGTTTTAGTTCTAGCCTACGAGACACTTTTGCAAAAGAGACCTGATATTCCGCAGCTTTCCTATATCAAGGGTGTACCCCCGATACAAGCCTATAATGAATGGCTAGAGCAAAAACAGAAAAAATAATGGAATCGCAAAACGAAGAAAAAATGAAATTTATCACTTTAAATAATGGTGTAAAAATTCCCATTTTGGACTATGGCTCTTACCAATTCAACCTATCAAAACAAGGAGGGCGTGGGTGCAGCCATCAAAACAGCATTAAATGGTGGGCTAAAGTGTGAGATATTTTTATCACGACAAAGCTTTGGACAAAGGATATGAGTGATGACAAAGCAAAGGTAGCGTTTGAAACAAGCCTCAAAAAGTTGCAAATTGATTATGCGGATTTGTATCTTATCCATTGGGCGATTGGTAATACTTATGGCGTGTGATGAGTGATTTATATTAACAAAACTTCATCAAAGCAATCGGGGTGAGCAACTTTTATCCCTCACGATTAGTGGATTTTTGTCTGCATAATGCCATTACACCTGCGCTTAATCAAGTAGAATGCAACCCCTTCCACCAGCAATTTGAAGCGCAAAAAACAATGCAAGAATGCAATGTGGCAATGCAGAGTTGGGCGAGTTTTGGCGAGGGTAAAAACGATATTTTCACAAATCCTACCATTGCGCAAATTGCAAAAAACTATAATAAAAGCAATGCCCAAGTGATTTTGCGGTGGCTCATACAAAGGCAAATTATCGTGATTCCAAAGACGACAAACAAAGAGCGAATGATAGAGAATCTTAATGCCTTTGACTTTGCACTTAATGATAAAGATATGCAGACAATGGCAAGTTTGGAATCAGGCAATTTATTCTTTAGCCCCATAGATGTTGAAATGATTAAAACGCTTTCATAAGGCGTTAAAAGGCAGTTTATGGCTTATACGATTATTCAAGTATCACGCAAGAGCGGAATCCCTCATTCTAAGCTAAAGTTTTGGCTTAAAAAAAGGGCTTTTTTTCTCAATATATAGGGATAAAATGGTGTGCGGTATTTTAGCGAGGAGGATTTGGAATGGGTGTATTGGGTGAATTTCTTTCGCTATACGCAAATGGGTATTGAAGAGATTAAGCAATATTATGCATTTTATCTTGCAGGAGATTCTAAACTAAAAGAGAGGAGAGAAATCATCATTAAACACCAAAATAAAATCGCTAAGGACATTAAGGAGTTTCAAAAAATCTATGAAAAACTAGAGAATAAGCTCAAAACTTGCGAGAGAGACCCGGAGTTAGATTTTAAACCTAAAAAGAGATAGGTTTATTTTGTTGTGCAAAAAGATGAATTTAAGTGTTTTGGATTCTGATTTTTAGCTTTATAATGGCAGAAAGTCAAGCCACTGCGTCATTGCGGGAAACACGCAATGTTTCGTGGCAATCTCTTGTGGGATTCAGAAATTAAATACCAATCATTTCTTTTGTTGTTTCTTTTTTGTGGTTTAGGGATTCTTCAACCATAAATTCTCCTTTGAGTTTCTCTAAGGTTTTATCTCAAAATTCTTTTGTATTCTTTAACTATTCTGTGAAATTAAAGGACTTCATGGAACGATAATCAAGAATTGCTTTGCTTTTGCTTCTCCGATTCCTTTGATCTGCATTAATTTTTCTTTGTTTGCGGTATTAAGATTGACTGCACTAAATAAGAAAGAAGCAAGGAAAACTATAAGACTTAGAATTTCATTGACGAAAGGCGAATTTAAGGTGCGGGTATTGTATTTCTTGCCCAGTCAAATTCAAGCACGGTGTTAAAAAATGTTTTTGCCTATGTGCGATAAAGTATTTAAGTGCGAGAATTTAGCTTGAAAGCTTTTAAGCTCTTTGTATAAACAATTTTTGCACGTGGCTAAGGTTATGGTTTAAAGATTGCAAGCAATGCAGAAAGATTTTTGCTTGTAAAATCCGGGTTACCTACTCTTGCTTGGAATCTTTCAAAACGCCTAGTTAAGCAAATTTTATTTTAAGGACAACAAATATGTTTGGTTTGGAATGATATTTGCTTTTTTTGCAAAGTAAAAGGAGAAGCTTATGGAATTTTTAAAAGATGATGGACTTGTGTTTTGTAGTTTTTTTAACATTGAGGCAATCAATAAGACAAGTAAGGACGAGGAATCCAAAGGAAGCGTTTATTTGAATAGCACAAAAGAGAATGAAAAAGTGATGATTTTATACACAAAAGAAAATTTGGAAAAAACATCTGCATAAATGTGTGATACTAAAGGTAGCAATTTTCACAAAAAATCTCATAAAATATGTTTAAGGTATTAAAATCATTAAAATCGTTGTTATAATGCTAAGCTAAAAACATATAATTTGGAGTTTTTTATGATAAAAATTACTGAAAATAGCTTAAGAGACGGGCATCAATCTCTGCTTGCCACAAGAATGCGCACAGAGGATTTAGTGGAGGCTGCGCAACTTTTTGAACAAGTAGGATTCCATAGTATTGAGGCTTGGGGTGGCGCGACTTATGATACTTGTTTGCGATATTTAAAAGAAGATCCCTTTGAACGTTTAGCGATTTTTAAGGAAATTTTTAAGAAAACTCCTATTCAAATGCTTTTGCGCGGACAGAATCTTATTGGTTATCGCCATTATGCTGATGATGTTGTGCGTGAGTTTGTAAGATTATCCGCACAAAATGGCGTAGATATTTTTAGGATTTTTGATGCACTCAATGATATTAGGAATTTGGAAGTTTCTATTGAGGAAGTGAAAAAGCAGGGCAAGCATGCGCAAGGCGCGATTTGTTACACGACTTCTCCCGTGCATACAATCCAAGGTTTTGTTCAATATGCTAAAGAGCTAGCAAGACGCGGTTGTGATTCTTTAGCTATTAAAGATATGGCAGGACTCATTACGCCCAATGCGGCTTTTGAGCTTGTCAAAGCGTTAAAGAGTGAAATAGACTTACCGCTTGCGTTGCATACACATTCTACGGCAGGGTTTGCCTTTGGTTCGCATTTAAAAGCCGTAGAAGCAGGAGTAGATATTTTAGATCTTTCCAACTCCGCCTTAGCAGAAGGCACAAGTCACCCTTGCACGCAGTCAATGGTTGCAACACTGCAAGGCACGCAATGGGATACAAAACTTGATTTATCGTTAATGGAGAAAGCCGCAGAGATTCTAAAACGCAATCGTAGAAAATACAAGAAGTTTGAATCTGAATATAATCAAATTGATACGCGCGTGCTTGTGAGCCAAATTCCGGGCGGTATGATTTCTAATATGGCAAATCAACTTAAAGAGCAAGATGCATTGGATAAAATGGACGCAGTAATGCTTGAGATTCCAAAAGTACGCAAGGATTTTGGCTATCCTCCGCTTGTTACGCCATCAAGTCAGATTGTCGGTACACAAGCGGTGTTAAATGTCTTAGCCCAAACGCGTTATAAAACACTTACGACGGAATCTAAGAATATTATTAAAGGCTATTACGGCAAAACGCCAGCTCCGATTGATAATGCATTGGTGGAGCGCATTAAGCAAGATGGTGAAGAAATAATCACCGAGCGTCCAGCGGATAAAATTGCTCCTGAATTGCAAAAAGCGCGTGAGGAATCCCAAAGCTTTGCGAAAAGTGAAACCGATGTGATTTCCTATGCAATATTTGGAGGTATTGCTAAAAAATTTCTTGATGAGCGCAATGCGGGTTGTTTAAGTCCTGAAGCATTGACAACTTTTGAGGGTGTCAATGCGCCAATGCCAAGGGAATTTACGATTAATTTGCACGGAGAAACTTACCGTATTAAAATTGAGGGAAGCGGAGAGAAAGATGCAAATGTGCGCCCATTCTTCGTGCGCGTCGATGGAGATTTAAAAGAAGTTTTAGTAGAATCTATGGGGGAGAATGGTGAGAAAAAACAGCCAGTTACTAGCGATTCCTTACCGCAGGCGAGTTTGCCTGGGCATATTATTTCGCCAATGCCCGGTAATTTAACAAAGCTTAAAGTAAAAGTAGGCGATAAGATTAAAGAGGGTGATGTTTTAGCGATTGTAGAAGCAATGAAAATGGAAAATCAAGTTTTAGCAACCATTGGGGGTGAGATTAAAGAAATTTATGCTAAAGAGGGGCAGCAAATTAGCGCAAATCTTGCCATTATGCTAGTAGAATAATGCAGACTTTAAGCGTTAGCGAAGTTAATGCACAGATTAAAGGTTTGCTAGAAGCAACCTTTATCCAAGTGCGTGTAAGTGGTGAAGTGAGCAACTTTACACATCATTCTAGTGGGCATTTATATTTCACGCTGAAAGATAAGGAATCTACTCTAAAATGCGTAATGTTTCGTGGAAATGCCATAAAATTAAAATTTCAAATTCAAGAGGGAATGGAATTGACATTAGAGGGTGCCATTAGTGTCTATGTGCCGCGGGGAGAATACCAACTAAACTGCGCAAAGGCTTATCCTAATGGAATTGGAGAATTGACTTTAGCCTATGAGCAACTAAAGGAATCCTATGCCGCAAAAGGTTATTTTGCAAACAAAAAACCATTGCCAAAATTTCCTAAAAAAATAGCTTTGCTTACTTCTAGCACAGGTGCTGTGCTACATGATATGCTTCGCGTTGCACAAAAGCGTTGGAATCTTGTGGAATTTGTTGTGCTAAACACGCTTGTACAAGGCGAGGGTGCAACAGAAAGTATCGCAAGAAATATTGCTGTTGCGGACACTTTAGGTTTTGATTGTATTGTTTTAGCGCGAGGTGGTGGGAGTTTGGAGGATTTATGGGCATTTAATGAACCCTTAGTGATTGAAGCGATTTTTAATGCAGAAACACCCATTGTTTCGGCGATCGGACACGAACCTGATGTTGTGTTGAGTGATTTTGTAGCGGATTTACGCGCGCCTACACCCTCTGCGGCAATGGAGCAATTATTGCCCGACCAAAATGAGTGGCTAATGCTTTTAGATTCCACGCAAGAACGTTTAAGTAAGCTTTTGAATGGGATTCTACAAAGCAAAGCAATGCAAATACGGAATTTTAAAAAGTCTTTAGATGAAAATTCTTTTTTTAAAAAACTCTCACTTTTAAATGCTGAATGCCAAAGTCAAAGAGTGTTTTTGGAACAAAAAATAGAGCATATACTTGCACTTAATGCCATAAAGCTGCAAACACCTAATGCGCAAATTCATCTAAAAATGGAGCAAACCTTAGCGAAATTTAGAACAAAATTAGAATCTCTAAAAATGCAGCTAGAAGTAAAAAATCCCAATAACTACCAAAGGGCAGGGTATGTCTGTGTACTAAGTGGGGGAAAAAAAATTAAAAAACTCTCTGAAGTGCCTTTAGGAACCCTTTTGGAATTACAAGATAAAAGTGCGGTGGTAAGAACGGAAGTTAAGGAAGTGCGAAAATGTTAGATTTTGGGTGCTGCTAGAATCCCGTAACCGCAAAAATTAACCCCCTGTGTCATTGCGAGTGCAACGAAGCGCACAATCCGTAAGGATTTTACTCGCTTTGGCGCAAATTCCACGATTCAATATTTACATTGCGTCTTACTACCTCCGTCATTGCGAGAAGTCGTAAGACTTCGTGGCAAACTATAACATTGCACTTCTTTAGAGATTCCATTGTAAAATTCTCTTAAATATAAGATTGTGGATTTGCGTGATGCGGGTGAGTTGTTACGTAGCGCACGCCACGATTCTGCTAATGTAGAATCTTGGAGTGATAAAGTTGAAAAGCGGCGGCAATCCATACAATAAAGTTTTGGTTAAGATTCTATATGTTAGATTTTTTAATATAAAATTAAATTTTTACAACACAAGGACAACAATGCAGATTCCGGTTTTTCAAGATGAGCGTGGTAATACAATCATTGGGGATATTAGCAAACAACGAAATTTTAATATTAGCTGTGAGTTTGGGGGGGAATAATATAGTATTTTTTGCTGGTAGCAGCATAGGTGTAAATGTTGAATTTCACGGAAGCAGTGGTTTATTGTTTGTGGGGGATAATATTCAACTATATACTTTTTATGGAAAGCAGCATATTGTTGTTGGTGATAGTTCTGTGTGCTATATGGATAGAAATACTACCGCAAATGGCTTGTTTATCGTAAGTGGGGAAGGTAAAAATATCATTCTTGGTAGAGATTGTATGTTGTCGTGGGATATAGAATTGTGGAATACCGATGGACATTTTATATTTGATGCGTTAGATGATCAGGTTCTCTCAAATGGACAAAGTGTTTATGTGGGTGACCATATTTGGTTGGCGCGAAGAACGACTTTTCTAAAAGATGCCTTTATCGCTTCTGGAAGTGTTATAGGGCGAGATAGTGTCGCAATTAGGGGTGGAAAATTCTTTTCAAATGCGATTTATGCAGGTAAGCCCTGCAAACAAATCAAGGAAAATATCTTTTGGTTGGTTGATGCTACTTCTAAGTGGAATTCTCGTATCAATAGCAATCCAAAAGTGCATAATAGCGATTCCTTTAAATATCAATTTGAAGCCGATAAGTTTCTAAACCCTGAATTGATAGAAGCGCAATTAAATTCCTTTGACAATCCTTTGGATAAATTACGATTCTTATATGATTATCTCTATTGCAACACAAACAAGAATCGCTTTGCACTCTTTAAGGATTCCAATTTTGTGGAATCTAAGTTGTATTGTGACAACATAGGCAGTTTTGATAGGCTAAATTTTCTGCCTATGCAGCAAGTGCGGTTTTCTTAAGGGTGGAATTTGTGTTTGGATTCATTGTTATAAATAGAGTGTTGTGATAATCTTGCAAACCAAAATACTCGCCACTCCGTCATTGCAAAGCTTTTAGGCTGAAGCAATCCACGCTTCAAACTTTATAGTGTTGATTCTATTGTAAAGCTTTCTGTATGCTAGATTATGGATCGCTGCACTTTGTTCGCAATGACAATGGCTAGCTTTCTGTTATTATGAGGAACACACAGTGCTTCGCACGGACGCTTCGTTTGTTGCAATCTCTCGCAAAGACGCGGTGGAAAATTACCACCATGTAAGCGTAGAAATCTCACAATAACAGAAAACTAAGCACTTTTTAGGTGATAGAATCTTTTGTTACAAAATATCTAAATAAAATAAAAAGATTATTCCTAAGATGATACGATAGATTCCAAAAGGAATGAAGTTAAAGCGTGAAACAAAGCCTAAAAAGAGTTTGATTGCAAGGAATGCGCTAAAAAATGCCACTACAAAGCCAATGCTAAGTATGAGCGTGTTGTCTAAATTAAGCACAGAGTGGTTTTTTATGAGGCTATAACCGCTTGCAATAAACATTGTTGGTAGGGCGAGCAGGAAAGAAAATTCTGTAGCAACCTTACGATTACAACCAAGAAGCAAGCCTCCAATAATGGTTGCACCACTGCGAGAAGTTCCCGGAATCATTGCTAGGGCTTGAAAAAGTCCAATACCTAATGCTTGCTGAAAGGATATTGCATCAATGTTAGTCGTGTGGTGTTCCTTTTCTTTATAAAGAATCTCCAAAATAATAAACGCGATTCCGCCAATAATAAGCATAATAGATACTGTAATGGGTGAAAAGAGTGTTTTGATATAGGGATAAAATAAAAATCCTAAGATTCCAGCAGGCAAGAATCCAATGCATAATTTGATCCATAATAGCAAACTATTTTTAAATAATTTTTCATAAAAGACAAAAAGCACTGCTAAAATGGAGCCAAGTTGAATGACGACTTCAAAGGCTTTATGGAATGTGTCTTGCGGAATCCCTAACAATTCGGAAGTTAGAATCAAATGTCCGGTGGAAGAAATAGGTAAAAATTCTGTCAAGCCCTCTACGATACCTAAAATAATTGCGTAAATAAATTCCATTGTATTGCCTAAATGTGTAAAAATGCGCAAATTGTAGCACACTTATAGAGTTTTTTCCAAATTTTTATAAAACTTCAACAATAAATCAAAAATAAAAGTATAGAATGCCTAGAATTATCTTTAATGGAGTTTTTATGTTCAAAAGAATCTTGATTGCAAATCGTGGCGAGATTGCGGTGCGTATTATCCGTGCTTGCAATGATTTAAATATAGAATCTGTGGCGATTTATTCACGCGCAGATCGTGATAGTATGCACGTAAAAATGGCGACATATACCTACCCTATTAGCGAAGATCCGATTAAGGGTTATTTAGATCCAGACTTAATTATCCAAGCCGCAAAGGAAACGGAAGCGGAGGCGATTCATCCGGGTTATGGATTTTTAAGCGAAAATGCTTTGTTTGCAAAAAAGGTTAAAGAAGCGGGGCTTGTCTGGATTGGTCCAGATTATGAAGTGATTGCAAAAATGGGCGATAAAAATGCCGCTAGAAATTTAATGATTGCAAATGGAATCCCTGTTGTCCCCGGAACCGAACCGCTCAATAGTTTAAGCTTATATGAGATTCAAAAGATAGCTCGCAAAATTGGTTATCCTGTCATTTTAAAGGCGAGCAGTGGCGGTGGTGGGCGTGGAATCCGCGTAGTATGGGAAGAGAAGGATTTAGAATCCTCTTTTGAGGCGTGCAAAAGAGAGGCTTTGACATTTTTTAAAAATGAAGATGTTTTTATGGAAAAATATATCCAAAATCCACGCCATATAGAGTTTCAGATTCTAGCGGATAATTATGGGAATGTGATTCATTTGCTAGAACGTGATTGCTCCATTCAGAGACGACACCAAAAACTTATTGAAATTGCGCCTTGTCCCACAATGGGAGTGGATTTGCGTCGGCGTATGGGGTGTGTCGCCGTAGCTGCGGCAAAAGCTGCGCAATATACCAATGCCGGGACGGTGGAATTTCTTGTCGATGATGACAACAATTTTTATTTTATGGAAATGAATACGCGCATTCAAGTGGAACACGGTGTAACAGAGGAAATTACAGGTTATGATTTAATTGGGAGGCAAATTAGAATCGCAAATGGCGAGATTCTAGATCTTTCGCAAAACGACATTTGCGCACAGGGGTTTGCCATTGAGGCGCGGATTAATGCCGAGGATGTATATAATGATTTTGTGCCAAATCCGGGCAAAATTACTTCTTATTATCCAGCACTTGGTCCTTTTGTGCGCGTGGATAGTTATGTTTATAAAGATTTTACAATTCCACCTTTTTATGATTCTATGATTGCGAAGCTTATCGTCCGTGCGACAAGCTATGATTTGGCGGTGAATAAGCTGAAACGCGCGTTAAATGAGTTTAAGATTCGCGGTGTGAAAACTACGATTCCATTTTTGATGAACATTTGCAATGATAAGGACTTTAGGCGTGGGAATTTTGATACTTCGTATTTGGAGAAAAAGGTTGAAAGTTTAATGCCGCAAGAAACACAGGTGGAGAGTGATTTGGTTGCTGCAATTGCAGTTGCACTAACTTGTGGGTTAGAACAAAGCGATAATAAATCTAGTTTTAAGTAATTTTGCAGTAGAATAAGCGTTTATTTTTTTTAAAAGGTTTTTACAATGAAAAGAACATATCAACCACACAATACACCACGCAAACGTACGCACGGCTTTAGAGTGAGAATGCAGACTAAAAACGGGCGCAAAGTGATCAATGCAAGACGTGCAAAGGGCAGAAAAAGACTAGCAATCTAAGGTTTTGGGTTGTAATTTGGTAACATTAAACACAAAGCGGGATTTTGATCGCACTTACAAAAGTCAAACAAGATGGCATAATTCTCATTTTATTTTGTTTTTTAGAGAGGACTCACATTTTAAAAGGGTGGGATTCTCTGTTTCTAAAAAAATAGGTAATGCAGTGTGTCGGAATCGTATTAAGAGAAGATTCCGCAGTGTTTATAGGGAGTTTATGCCAGATTTAAAAAATGGGGATATGGTTTTGCTTGCAAAAAATGGTTTGGATAAAGTTGCCTATAAAACATTGCGTAGTGGTTATAAATATGCCTTGACGCGTTTGGGGCTGGTAGCGTGATGTTGAAAAAAATCTGCCTGCAAGCTATTGCATTTTATCAATCTTATATTTCTCCATTTATAGGTACGCATTGTCGTTATTATCCGAGTTGTTCGGAATATGCTAAACAAGCTTTTTTATTTCAAAATCCCTTTGTTGCGATATTTAAAACTGCAGGTAGAATCTTAACTTGCAATCATTTTTTTAAAGGCGGCATTGCATATCCAAGTGCTTTTTTACGCCTAGAAGTGCGCACATACAAGCCTTGTTTAGTGCGGTATTGGTTTATCCCTAGTGTAACGCAAAGACTTGAGAATATTCCAAGTGGTATTGTGATGCAATCTCAGATATTTTATATTATAAAAAATTATCCAAAGGTTTCTCGTGTTAGATAAAATTAATAATTTAAATTCTCAAACTAGAATCTTGCTTGCTGTGCTGTTAGCACTTGCATTTTTTGTGCCTTATAGCTATTTTTATCAGCCTGCGCAAGAACCCCCAAAAGAAGTAACAAAAGCGGAATCTCAAACACCAAGCGTGCAAGCTCCAGCGGATTCCACAGCACTCGCTATTCGTCAAGATAGTGCGACACAAGCTAACGCAAATTCAGCGATTATTGCAACCATTAATGCGCAGGATTTTATTTATGAAATTGATACACTAGGTAGAATCTCAAAAGTGTTATTAAAGGAAGTGAAATATCAAAAGGATTCCAAGCCTTTATCGCTCTTTACGGAGGACATTAGCAATCAAAATAACCCAAAAATTTTAGAAATTCGCTTTTTAGATTCTGTATTAAACAATCAAGCCTATAACACTCCCTACACCGCAAGCGAAAAAAGTGTAGAGTTGCAAGATACGCCCAAAACAATCACTCTAACGCAAAATTTAAATAATATCACAGTCCAAAAAATTCTAACCTTTTATCCTAATGGTTATTATAAAGCGGAATTTAAAATTCCAGAAAATTATATTTATTTTGTATCACCGGGAATGCGTCCAAGTGTGGAAAACGATTCTTATGTTTTTAAGGGTGTGATTGTCAAGGAATCGGACGATACGATTACGACGGTTGAGGACGGAGATGCACAAGGGCAGAGTAATTTTGCCAATGCAAAGATTATTGCTGCGGTAGATCGCTATTATACAACATTGTTATTTGATGAAAAGGGCTTAAGTGCCACGATTCTAAGCAACGCAGGTGAGAATCCTATGCCATTTATTAGTGGGAATGGGGATTTAAGTGTGGAGGGTTATATTGGACCTAAAAATTATCGTTTATTGGAATCCATTAATCCAACATTAACCGATGTTGTAGAATATGGCGTGATTACTTTCTTTGCTAAGCCACTCTTTTTGCTTTTAGATAAATTATATGATTTTTGTGGAAATTGGGGGTGGGCAATTATTCTATTGACATTAATTGTCAGAATTGTATTATATCCTTTAACTTATAAGGGTATGGTTTCAATGCAGAAGTTGAAAGATTTAGCCCCTAAAATGAAAGAGCTACAAGAACGTTATAAAGGTGAGCCACAAAAGTTGCAGGCACATATGATGGAATTATACAAAAAACACGGCGCGAATCCTATGGGAGGGTGTTTGCCGCTCCTCTTGCAGATTCCAGTATTCTTTGCAATTTATCGTGTTTTATTTAATGCTATTGAGCTTAAGGGCGCGGATTGGTTACTTTGGATTACGGATTTATCGGCAATGGATCCATATTTTATCTTGCCGATTCTAATGGGTGCGACGATGTTCTTACAGCAGCATTTGACACCCACTGTCTTTAGTGACCCGATTCAAGCAAAAATCTTTAAATTCCTGCCGCTAATTTTTACAATTTTCTTTATTACATTCCCGTCTGGGCTTGTGTTGTATTGGTTTGTTAATAATATTTTCTCTATTATTCAACAACTTGTAATCAATAAATCCCTAGAGCGCAAAAAAGCTCAAGAAATTGCAGAGCATAAAAAACTATGAAAAAGATAGAAGCACAAACGCTAGAAGATGCGTTAATCATCGCCGCAAAGACTCTTAATTGTTCTGTTGTAGAGTTGGAATATGAGATTATTCAAAATCCAACAAAGGGATTTTTGGGAATTGGCAGGAAATCGGCAATCATTTGTGCGCAATACTCCAAGAGCGATAAAAAACTCGTAAGCGAGAATGCTTCTATGAATGGATTAAGTCATACAGAAAGCTTACAGAGTGATTTGAAGCAAAATTCAGCGCATGATTCTTTACAACAGCAATTTATGCAAAACTATGATATGGCAGAGTATAGCGAAAAGCGCAAAAAGGCTTTTGTAACGCAAAATGAGCTAAAAAGAATCGCTAAAGAAGTGCAAAGTGAATTAGAATCGTTGCTTAAAATGTTGTCTTATGATTTAGATTTCATTCTTGTGGAACCTTATGATGAAAATACGCTTTATGTTAAGATTGATGGCGCAGATTCTGCATTGCTTATTGGCAAAGAAGGTTATCGTTACAAGGCGATTTCTTATTTGATTTTTAATTGGGTTAATTATAAATATGGTTTGATGATTCGGCTTGAGATAGCGGAATTTTTACGCAATCAAGAGGAGATGATTGCAAATTATTTGTTGCCAACAATTGAAAGTGTTAAAGCTACTGGAAAGGCACAGACAAAGCCGCTTGATGGCGTTTTAGCGCATATTGCATTAAAGCAGTTGCGTGAGCAATTTCCAGACAAATATGTCTCTTTTCGCACAAATAGCGAGGGTGAGAGATATATTATTATTAACGCCTTTTATCATTCTTAAATGCAAGATTTTGATACCATTATCGCTCCAGCGACTACTTATGGTAAATCCTCTTTGAATGTTCTGCGCCTAAGCGGCAAGGATGCATTGAGGATTGCCTTAAAGCTTGCCAAAATGGAATCCCAAAGCGTAGAGATTCCACCCCGTTATGCAAAGCTTACAAGGATATATTTTGAAAATGGTGCGCTTTTGGATACTTGTATTGTGTTGTATTTTAAAGCTCCGCATAGCTATACAACAGAAGATGTGGTGGAGTTTCAATGTCACGGCGGGAGTTTCATTGCGCAAAATATTTTACAAGAATGTTTAAAATATGGTGCAAGATTAGCAAATCCCGGAGAATTTACCAAGCGCGCATTTCTAGGTGGACGTATTGATTTATCCCAAGCGCAAGCAGTTGCTAAGCTCATAGAATCCCAAAATGCACAGGCGCACCAAATATTAATGCGACACTTAAAAGGTGAAATGCAAGACTTTTGTGAGGATTTACGCCATACAATTTTGACACTTCTTGCGCATAGTGAAGTGTGTATTGATTATGCCGATGAAGAATTGCCTGATAATTTATTAGAGAATTTGGAATCCAAATTGCAAGTGCTTTTGGGGCAACTTAATGCACTTTTGGAACAATCTAAAAATAAACGCACACTTTTTGAGGGCCATAAACTATGTATTATTGGCAAGCCTAATGTGGGTAAAAGTTCTCTTTTGAATGCACTTTTGCGTCAAAGTAGAGCCATTGTGAGTGATATTGCAGGAACAACGCGTGATAGTATTGAGGAGAATTTCACGCTTGGTGGGCATTTATTACGCCTTATTGATACCGCTGGAATCCGCAATAGCCAAGATTATGTGGAATCTATGGGGATTACACGCGCCATAGAGAAGGCTAAGGAAAGTGATGTGCTGCTTGCACTCTTTGATGGTTCGCGCCCATTAGAAAGTGATGATTTAAAGATTTTGGAGCTTTTGCAAACTTACAAAACACAAAAAAAAATTCTTGTATTAATTAATAAAGCAGATTTAACGCCTAAGCTAGATTTGCAAAGTTTAAGTATGTTTAATCCGCTGTTGCTTACACTGAAAGGGGATTTGTATGATGAGAATTCCTTGCTGGAGCAGTTTAAGGCTAAGCTAAAAAACTTGTTGGATTCTAGTGAAAATGTGGAATCTTTGTTGTTGGTTTCAGAGTATCAATTCCAAGCGGTGCAAACTTGTATTAATGCCTTGCGTGATTCTATTATACCTTTAAGAGGGGGAGAATTGGAGCTTTTTAGCTTTCATTTAAATGATGCTCTAAAGGCGATTTCGTCTATCACAAAACCCTATGAATATACGCAAATGTTAGACGTGATGTTTGGAGATTTTTGCTTAGGTAAATAGGTGCAAATTGCTCCTAAGATTCCATTTTGGTTTATTTTGCACAAAAAAGCAAAAGTTATAATACAAAAAGGATAGATAAAACAAAAAATTGCTAAAATTTAGGCTATTTTACACGAAAGGAAATGCGTGGAATCTTGCCAAAATCCATTACAAATTACTTTATCAAACTACACAATTCATTTTGGTATGTTGCCGCAGATGGCTTTAGATAAAAAGGTGCTCATTATCACAAATCCCAAAATTGCCGGATTGCATTTACAAACATTGCTTGCGCATTTAAAAGCAAAGGAAATCTACTGCCACACATTGCCAGATGGCGAGCAATACAAGGATTTAAAGCGTATTGAGGATATTTTAGAGGCGGCGTTTAATCATCGCTTAGATAGGAATTCCTTGATGATTGCTTTTGGTGGCGGTGTCATTGGCGATATGGTGGGTTTTGCTTCTGGGATTTTTATGCGTGGGATTGACTTTATCCAAATTCCAACGACACTTTTAGCGCAGGTAGATTCCAGTGTGGGTGGAAAAACAGGCATTAATAACCATTTTGGTAAGAATCTTGTGGGGTTATTTCACCAACCCCAAGCGGTATATATTGACCCAAGATTCTTATGCACTCTACCTAAGCGCGAGATTAGTGCGGGATTAGCAGAAGTAGTGAAAATGGCAGTGTGTTTTGATAAAGATTTGTTTAAAGCTTTGGAATCGCTGGATTTAAGCAAAGAAAATGCACTTTTGGAGATAATTTATCAAGCGGTGAGTATTAAGGCAAAAGTTGTCGCAGAGGATGAAAAAGAGCATGGTATTAGAGCGGCGTTAAATTATGGACATACCTTTGGGCATATTATTGAGTTGCAAAGTGGCTATGGAAAATATTTGCACGGCGAGGCAGTAGGAATTGGAATCGTAATGGCAAACACACTTGCTTTAGCATTAAAATTAATAACCCAAGATGAATTTAATGCGATAAAATCATTGTTGGAGAAATTTGCGATTCCAACGCATTATAAAATTGCAAATGTAGAGTCTTTTTATGACGCGTTTTTCTTGGATAAAAAAAGTCTTAATGCAAAAATTAAATTTATTTTACCACGAGGGATTGGGGAAGTTTGCTTTAGAGATGATATTCCAAAATCATTGATTTTAGAAGTTTTAAGAGAGTTTGCTTGATGCGTTTTATTCTTGTTTTATTGGTATTTTGTAGTTTTCTTTTTGGCGCAGTTGTTGAGGATATGAAACAGATTAAAGCATTGGAAATGGAAATTATAGAAGCAAATAAATTTTTAGATAATACAAACAATATGTGGATGAAGCGGTATTCCAATTATTGGTCATATCAGCAAGTTTTATCCAATTTATCCCAAACACAAGATGAAATTCTAAATTTAGAAAAACAGCCAAAAACTCTTGAAAATAGGAATCGTTTGAATCTCTTGGAGCGCAATTTAGCTGCTTTGGAGCAGCAAAAAAATGTGTTGGATATTTATAAAGATACGCCTTTTGGAGAGCTGACGCAGGCAAAAGAATTAGAGGTAATGCCAAATGTTACTAATCCTTTTTTGATGGTGCGTGCGTATGCGTATATTAAAAAGGCGGATACAGAAATTGGAATCTTAAAGCGTAATTATAAAAGTTTGGAGGAAAATATTAATCAGTTAATGCAGAAAGATTCCGCATTGAAGGCATTGTTGCAAGTTTATACGGCAGCGGTTAATCAAACTGGATTGCAGAATCTTTGCAGTTCTAATTATTGCTTATATGCCAATGAGAAGGAGATTCTAAAAGCATATCAGGAGAATTTAAACGCATTAACCGTGCTTGAAACAACCAAAGAAGTATTCCAAACGACATTAGAAATTTTCACCAAAGAAGTGGAGGAAAATAAAACAAAGTTAAAAGAGCAGATTAAAGCGCAGTTTGTTAAAGGAATTTATATTGGCATTACGATTCTTGTGTTAATTGGAATCGCATTTGCGTTGAAGCTTGGCGTGCGTAAATATATTCACGATAATGAGCGTATTTATACAACAAATAAAATTATTAATTTTTTAAATATTAATCTTATTGTGTTGATTTTGCTTTTTGCGTATTTAGATAATGTGGGTTATCTTGTAACTGTTCTAGGGTTTGCCTCTGCGGGTTTAGCTATTGCAATGAAAGATTTGTTTATGTCTGTGCTTGGCTGGATTGTGATTGTTGTGGGGGGTGCAGTGCATGCAGGAGATAGGATCAAGGTTATTAAAGACGGCGCGGTATATATTGGCGATGTGCTTGACATCTCTGTGCTTAGAATCACTTTGTATGAAGATATTACTTGGACAACTTATACGGAGAATCGCCGTGCGGGACGCATTATTTTTGTTCCCAATAACTTTGTCTTTACGACAATGTTTTCAAATTATACGCACGGAGGAATGAAAACAGTGTGGGACGGGATTGACTTTACCATTACATTTGAATCTGATCACGCAAGGGCGTGCAATATTGCAAGAGAGTGCGCTAAAAAGTATGCTAAAGGCTACACAGAATCTACACGCAAGCAATTTGCAAAATTACGCGACCGCTTTACATTGCGCAATACAAATGTAGAGCCGCGCGTATTTAGCCTGCTAGAAGCAAATGGAATTAGAATCTCGGTGTGGTATTTGACAAATGCGTATGCAACTCTAGCACTGCGCAGCAGCATTAGTGCTGAAATTATTGATGAGATTTTAGCTGAGCCAAATATTCAAATTGCTTATCCTAGCACGACAATTTATACTAAAGAATATAAAATGGGTGAGGGCGAGAATCAAGAAGCATTTAAAAGCGTGCGTTTAAGTGATGGTGCGATTCCACCTGCGAGTTTTCATTAATGCAAAAAGTATTTTTTAAAACTTTTGGTTGCCGCACAAACACCTTTGACACACAGGTAATGATTAATGCGCTAAAGGATTTTATTCCAACACCGTATGAAGAGGATAGTGATATTGTGGTAGTGAATTCCTGCACGGTAACAAATGGTGCAGATAGTGGCGTTAGAAACTACATAAACCGCTTGCAAAATGAGGGTAAAAAAATCTATTTTACAGGTTGTGGTGTGCAAACGCAAGGTAAAATGTTGCTAGATAAGGGTTTGGTGTCTGGAGTTTTTGGACATTCGCATAAAGAAAATATCAATGCGCTTTTAAACAAGCAAACCCATTTTTTTTTAGAGGATGATTTAGAATCGCTAGACGATAAGATTCTAAGTGATTTTGTGGGGAGAAGCCGTGCGTTTATTAAGATTCAAGAGGGTTGCGATTTTCAATGTTCATATTGCATTATTCCGAGTGTAAGGGGCAGGGCGCGCAGTTTTCCTTTAAGTAAAATTGTGCAACAAGTGGAGCGGCTTAGTGATAAGGGGTTTAGCGAATTTATTTTGACAGGCACAAATATGGGGAGTTGGGGTAAGGATTTTAAATCTAGTATTGCAATATTAGTGGAATCTTTATGTGCGATTCCAACATTAAAGCGGCTTAGGATCGGTAGTTTAGAGCCTTCGCAAATTAATGCGCAATTTTTAGAGGTGTTAGAGAATCCAAAAATTGAGCGGCATTTACATATTGCCTTACAACACACATCTAATGCAATGTTGGAGCGAATGCAACGCATTAACCGCGTGGAGAAAGATTTAGAGCTGTTTTACAATTTAGCAAAAAAAGGCTTTGCGTTGGGGAGTGATTTTATTGTTGGACACCCAGGAGAGAGTGAGATAATTTGGAAGGAAGCATTTGAAAATTTCGTGAATTTCCCCTTAACACATTTGCACAGCTTTATTTATAGTCCGCGTGATGATACACCATCTGCAAAAATGCAGGATAGAGTTAATGGTTTAATTGCAAAGAATCGCAAAAGGCAAATTGAAACAAAGGTGCAAGAAAATAATCTAAAATTTAGAGAATCTCTTAGTGTTAGAGGTGTGCCTTTGCATATACTCGTAGAAGAGGTTAAACAAAGCGATTCTTTGTTTATTGCGCAAGGCTTTGATGAATATTATAATAAAGTGCAAATTACTTCTAAAAATTTCATCAAAAAGGATAATTGGCTAGAGATTCAAAATTTCACTGCTAAAATGGATAAGAATTATGCAAAAATTTAAAGGTTTATATATTGGAATCGTAGCAATTTTAGTCGCTGGAGTTTTGCTTGCAGTATTATTAATGCGACATAATCCGATACTCATAAGCGCAACGCAGTTACAAAATATGCTTGAAACTGCTTTGCCAGAAGTTGCAACGATTAAAGGAGAATATTTATATTTTACGCTCAATCATCAAGAATATAAAATTGCAAAAAGTGGTGTGGATTTGCGTGAATTAGGGCAAAAAATTCCCTTAGAAATTGAAGTTGAGATGAATCTGTGGCAGAATCTCACAGAGATTGTAATTATTTTAGCTGTTGTATTTATTGTGTTATTGTTTTTTACAGCCTTTAAACAAACGCAAGCCCAAAGGACACAACCCACTAAATCACAGAATCGCACACAAGATTCCTACATAAATACGGCAAAATCTCTAGCAAACGATGCTTTTGCTTTGCACCATATTCAGCCTATTGCTTCTAATGTAACATTTGCCGATGTTGCGGGGATTAATGAAGCAAAAAGCGAGCTAGAGGAAATTATTGATTATCTAAAATCGCCTAAAAAATATCAAGATTTTGGTGTGAAATTACCTAAAGGTGTGTTGTTGGTGGGTGTGCCAGGAGTTGGTAAAACGCTTATTGCTAAGGCATTAGCTGGAGAAGCACAAGTCCCATTTTTCTACCAAAGTGGTGCAAGCTTTGTGCAAATTTATGTTGGAATGGGCGCAAAAAAGGTGCATGATTTATTTACTAAAGCGAAATTAAATGCGCCTTCTATTATTTTTATTGATGAGATTGATGCTGTGGGTAAAGCGCGGGGTGGAATGCGTAATGATGAGCGAGAAGCAACACTTAATCAGCTGCTCACAGAAATGGACGGATTTGAGGATAGTTCCGGTGTGATTGTCATTGGGGCGACAAATAATATGGAATCGCTAGATGAAGCACTATTGCGTAGTGGGCGGTTTGATAGACGTATTTTTGTAGAATTGCCAAATTTGCAAGAGCGTGTAAAGATTCTAAAGGTGCATACGCGCGATAAACAATGCGACTTTGACTTTGAGGAAATTGCTAAACTTTGCGTGGGTTTTAGTGGGGCAGCTTTAGCGGTGTTGATTAATGAAGCGGCATTGTGTGCAATCAAACGCAATGCAAAGGCAATTACAAAAGAGGATATTTTGGGTGTGCGGGATAAGGTGATGTTAGGTGTGCGCAAAAAACTAAGTTTTAGCGATACGGAAAAAGAGATTTTAGCCTATTATCAAGCTGCAAAGGCGTTTAGCGCATACACATTGGAAGTGGCTTTTGAGAAAATTACTCTAATGAGCGATGGGTTAAAATATGCGGATAAGGAATTTTTGAGCAAGAATACAATGGAAAGTCAAATTAAAATCCATCTTTCAGGGATTGCGGCGTTAGAATTGTTGTATCAAGAGCGATATTCTCACGCAAAAGAGGATTTAAATGCTGCTAAAGCTATTGCTAGAAAAATGGTAGAATCCTATGGAATGGGGGAATATCTTTTGGGTAGGGAAGAGGATGTGCTAAAGATTTTAGAAGATTGCAAAAATGATCGGTTCGCATTTTTTAAAAACTATCGTGGAATCTTGGAAAAAATTAAAGAAGCCTTGCTAGTAGATGAAAAATTGGAATATCAAGCCGTGGGAGCAATGATTCACGATGCCTTATAAAATGAAAGTCTTTGGCGAAATATCTGCCATTGAGTCAATTCCTAAAGCACTATGTGGTGTATTTAGTGTAGTGGGTGTCAATGCGCAGTGTCAAGATTCCATTATCTACACACACGCACAGCTTCAAGCGCATCGGCGTGTGGAGAAGTTAGTGCTTATTAATCCTACAAAAGTGCAAACCCCTTTATTAAATGCACTTGCGAGTGCAGGCTGTAAAATTTATTGCTTGATACAAGCAAAACAAGTGGATTGGAAAGCTGTTCGCGTGTTGGCAAAAGCTGGAATTGTCGTTATTAGTAGAGTTTAGATTCTACTAATATGCTTTGTTTTTGTAGCACTCAATCTCCACTTCGTGTGCAATGGGATTTGTTCCAGTATTGTTTTGAAAATAGAGTTTAATCTCAACAAATGTTCCGGGAGTCAAATCTTTAAAAGTTCCATATTTGTCAATTCCAAAAATCCCGCAATCATTCATTTCAATCTCTGTATTTGGTAAGATTTTTACCACTACGCTATCGCCATAAATAGAATCAACAGTGATGGTTTTATTGGTGTAGTCTGCACTTGCAATAATACCTTGAAGTTTGAAGCTGCTTGCAAAACTAGAGATTACTAATAAACTACAAAGTGCCGCGATTTTAAATAAATTTGTCATTGATAATACCTTTAATTTTGAGATTTTAAAATTTTACCAGCACTTTGTCAATTTTTTGTTAATATTTTAAAAAAATAAAAGGCAAAGTTTGGAATCCCTGATTAAACAAAATACATTGATGTTAGCACCGCTTGCAGGATATAGTGATTTACCCTTGCGTGAAGTGGCAAAAAAATTTGGTGCAGATATTACGGTAAGCGAGATGATTAGCGTGCATGCTCTAGCATTTAAGAACAAAAAAACATTAAAAATGGTAGAAAAGTCTCCACTTGAAATGCCTTTTGCGCTGCAAATCGCAGGGAATGATGTGGGGATTATCACGCGTGCAGTAGAATATTTAAATGCGTTAAAGAGTGAAATACAGATTTTAGATTTAAACTGCGGTTGTCCTGCGCCTAAAGTTTCAAGCCACGGCAGTGGAAGTGCGCTATTAAAAGATTTAAATAAATTGGTAGAAATTTTAAAACTTATCAGGGAGAAAAGTGAAATTCCCTATTTGAGTGTTAAAGTGCGGTTGGGGTTTGATGAAAAGATTCCGCTAGAGATTGCAAAAGCCCTTAATGATACGCCCATTGATTATGCCGTTGTGCATGGGCGCACAAAGAGTGATGGCTACAAAAAGGAACGTATAGATTATGATGCTATTGCGCTAATGAAGCAGTATTTAAAAGTGCCTTTGATTGCAAATGGAGAAATTACAAGCGCTAAGAAGTGTCAGGAAGTTTTGCAATACACGGGCGCAGACGGCGCGATGATTGGGCGAGCTGCAACAGAAAAACCTTGGATTTTTGCGCAGATTAAAGATGGATTTGTAGATGAAAGTGTAGAGTTGCGCAAACGTGTAGCACTAGAACATTTTGAGCGCACGATTGCTTTTAGGGGTGATTATGGTGCGATAATGTTTAGAAAGAATCTCCACGCATATTCAAGAGGCTTAAAAGGTGCAAGTGAGTTTAGAAGTGTGGTGAATGGTATTGCAAATCCCCAAATAATGCGCGAAAAGATTGTAGAATTCTTTAGCGGAGCGGAGTTTGAAATACACTAAAGGCTAAAAATATAGATTTTAAAGCCAAGAAGCGCAAGGAATTCCAACAGCAATAACACAAAGGTAAGAATGATAAATTTAGGATTCCACAATGTTCGCAAAAATGGCTTCCAGCCAAAGAAATGCAAGGTTAAAAACAATAAGATGAACCCACTAATGCTCCCCGCAAGTGCTAGTCCCACTGCGCCCAAATATTGCATAAGAATGAGAGATATTGCACTGCCAAAACAGAGTGAAAACGCAGAAATTTTTGCCGCTAAAACTTGCTGTCCCCTAGAATAGAGCCAAAGTGAAAAGATCTTTGCCACGCCAAAGGGTAATAATCCTATTAAATACGCGCTAAAAACACTCGCACAAATGAGTGTATCCTCTCTTGTGAATTGTCCCCTTTCAAATAAAAGCCAAATAATCTCTTTATCCAAGCTAATCCCGCCAAGTGTGCATATACTAAGTAGAATTGTCAGCAACCAAAAGGACTTCGATAAAGCTTTGAGCGCGTTGGATTCTTGGGATTGTTTGATATATTTTGCAACAAGAGGAAAAAGTGCAGTGGAAGTCGCAATGGCAAAGACGGCTAGAGGAAGCTGAAAAATGCGGTTTGCATAATATAAATAAGAAATGCTACCGCTTACAAGAAAAGAGGCTAAAAGTGTGTCAATAAATGAGGCAATTTGCGCAGTAGAGCTTCCAAACATTGCGGGAAAAAATTGCTTAAAAAACACCTTTACACTCCCGTTAATGGATTTTATTCTATCTGTTACGTGTTTGCTTTGTAGTTCTTTAAAGCCTGCGTATAGAAGTTTTAAGAATCCCAAGCGGTAGAGTGGGATTAAATGCAATAAAATTTGTGCGATTCCACCGAGTAAAACACCATAACTTAACATAAGAACAGCCGTGTAAGAATCACTATTGTGTGCTAAAAATAAGGCAATAATCATAGAAAGATTTAAGAGAGCTGGAGAGAACGCCCACGCAGTGAAGTTGCGTTTGTATTGAAGCATTGCCCCAAAGAGTGTTACAATAAAAATCAAAAGTAGATACCAAAAATTAATGGCGACAAGTGGGGCGGTGGATTCTATCAATTCTTGTGAGAAACCAAAAGCTAAAATTTTCGTAATTGGTTCGCTGAACATACAGACAAAAAGAGACAAAATAAGTAGAATCGCGCAAAAGATTCCAGCAATTTTTAATGCAAATCCTCCACGGAATCGTGCTTGAAAAAAGTTAGGCAAAAAGGCTTGATTGAATGCGCCCTCGCCAAATACACGCCGAAATAAATTTGGTAATTTAAAAGCAACAAAAAACATATCACTATACATTCCAGCACCTAATGTAGTTGCGGTGAGTAAGTCGCGAAAAAATCCTAGAATCCTTGAAGTTAAGATTCCACTTGAGTTGGTTAAAAAGCCTTTCAAAAACATAATTTTTCTCTCTTATTTTTTGTATTTTTTAGGAAAACTTACAGCAATACTAAGTTAAAATGGCAGAATTATTTTTGCATAAAAGGTTTTAGAAATATGTTAAAAAAGGGCGCACATAAATTTAGACCTTATTACGTTAATGAATGTGAAGATATAAAATTTGCCATTAAGCAGGTTGTAGCGCAGTTTAATAAAGATTTTGATTCTTTTGATTTTGAATTGCAAGCCATTACAACTTATAAAAAGAATCTCTATGATTATGAAGCGGAGCAAATTGAGCCTAGCCAAGTGGATACATTTTTATCAAAGCGCGACAATATGTTGGAACCTAATTTAGTGATTCAACAGAGATATTGTATTTTAATCAAAGAAAGAGAGCGCAAAGAAACGCGATTCCACTTAACAATGGATAAAAGTGGCAGTGAGGCATTTTTATACTTCCATTTAGGTTTCACTTATGAGGAAGAAAAGTTTGACGCTTTTTATCAAGAGATTAAAAAGAGAAAGGTGTGGAATAAGATTCTATGCTTTAATGAAGTTAGTGAGCGTGGTGCATTAAAGGCATTTTTAGGCTCGCTTGAATATCCTTTAAATAAAGAAGTGCGCTATTTGCTAGCACGTGGAGTGAATTTAGTCGTTAGCACGGAAGCAAAATTAACCTTTAAAAAAGATGTAACGGCGCAGTTTCAGACAGTATTGAAAGATGAAGTGATTTGCGAGTATCAAAAGCCCTTGCAAGGTAAGCCCGGGCGAAATATTTGTGGAGAGTATATCATTCCTGCTGCGCCAAAGACAGACGGACAGATTTGCTCTTTACGCTATGATTCTGAAAGTATTGCAGTAGAGGATTATCCTTGTAAGCTATATTTTAAAAGCATAATAGGCGGAATCTTAAGATATGAGGATAATTTTTTAGGCATTGAAGAGAGTTTAGATGCACAAGTTGTTTCCTTTAAGACAACGGGTTCCTTAATTGGCGCAATTGATAGCGGGACGGTTGTCAATATCAAAGAAACAGACGCATTGAAAGAAGCTTTGGGGCAGGGAATGCAGATCCAAGCTGGAGAAGTTAATATTGATGGCAATGTGGGTTCTGATGCCACTGTGCGTTCTAGTCGTGTGCATATTGGTGGATTGACGCATAAAACTTCTAAAATCTATGCCAAAGAGGTTGAAGTCGCGACACACAAAGGATATATTAAAGGTGAAAATATCCAAATTAATATGCTTGAAACCGGTATTGTAGAGGGCAAGAAAGTTGTCATTGATAAAATGTATGGTGGAAAAGTGTATGCAGAGGAAATTGAGATTATGACATTGCATTCTAATGCCTTTTTGTATGCGACAAAAAGTATTCATATTACCCAAATGATAAAGGGAGAAAATAAGTTTTTTATTGCAGCAAATTATAGCCCAAAAAATAGAGACAAATATAATAATTTGCTGAAGCAAAAGAATGAATCCATTAAAGAAGCGATTCGTTTAATAAAGGAGTTAAAATTAGAAAGTTTAGAGCTATTAAAGCTCAAAGCAACTGCAGATGAGGTACGGAGGGTTTTAATCCAATATAAAAATACAAAAACACGTCCGCCAAGTTATTTGCTAGAAAAATTTGAAATGTATCGTGCGCGGATTATCGCTTCACGGCAGAAACGTGATAAGATTAATGCATTGCGTGAGAGTTTTAAGATTGCACGTGATGCGCTAGTTAAAATGGATGCACAAACCAAAAATGGAACGATTGTTGTAGATAGTGGTTGGGTGGGGCATAATGAAGTGCATTACAGCTTTTATGCGCCACACCGCGAGTTGCTTAGGATTCCTGTGCCAAGCGAGCCAAAGAAAGTCGTCTATAAAAATGATAAAATTGAATTGGTGCTATAAGGGGGAGTGATGATTATCGCATTAGAGGGAGAAATCTTTTTGAAAGAACCCACGCGCATTGCATTAAAATGTGCGGGTGTTGTGCATGAAGTGTTTATATCCTTGCAAACTTCTAACCAAATCAACGCAAAAGTTGGGGAAAAGGTTGTTTTGCATACTTCTCATATTATCCGCGAGGACGCGCAAGTCTTGTTTGGGTTCGTGGATTTAATAGAAAAAAGTTTGTTTGAGCGTCTCATTAAGATTAATGGCGTAGGTCCAAAAGTTGCCCTTGCGATTTTATCTACTTATAATCCACAAACCTTTGCTAAGATTGTAGAAAGCAATGACATAAAATCTATGCAAAGAGTGCCCGGAATTGGTCCAAAGAGTGCGGGGAGGATTTTAGTGGAGCTTTCAGGTTGGTCTTTGGAGTTGGTGCAAGGTGGTGGTTCAAAGGTTGCAGAGGATTCTAATTTACACCAAGTGATTTTAGCTTTGGAATCGTTAGGCTATAAAAATGATGTGATTGCAAAAGTAACCAAAGGCTTGGAAAATGCCGAAGTGGGCGAAATGGTCAAAGTTGCCTTAAAGAAATTGCAAACTTTATAATTTAGGACAAAAATGGGAAAAAAACTGCATTTAATTTCTCTAGGTTGCACAAAAAATTTAGTGGATAGTGAGGTAATGCTTGGAGCATTAAAGGAATATGAAAATACGCAGGATATTGCAGAGGCAGATGTTGTAATTGTCAATACTTGCGGGTTTATTGAAGCGGCAAAGCAAGAGAGTGTGCAGACAATTTTAAGCGCGTTAGAATCCAAAAAAGAGGGCGCGATTTTGATAGCAAGTGGGTGTTTAAGCGAAAGATATGCAAAGGAATTAAAAGAGGAGATTCCAGAGATTGATATGATTACAGGCGTTGGGGATTATGATAAAATTGATGTCATGTTGCAATCGTATAAAAAGGGTAAGGAGATTTGCCAAAGTCAAAAGGGCGTATTTTTGCTCAATGAAAACACTAAACGCGTGATTAGTGGTTCTACAATCCACGCTTATATCAAGCTTTCAGAGGGTTGCAACCAAAAGTGTAGCTTTTGTGCGATTCCAAGTTTTAAGGGTAAATTGCATTCCCGCACTTTAGAATCCACGCTCAAGGAAGTGCAAAATTTAGTCAAGCAGGGCTTTAGAGACTTCAGCTTTATTTCACAGGATTCTAGCTCATATATGCGAGATTTGGGAGTGAAAGATGGACTTGTCGCACTTATAAAAGCCATTGATGAACTTGCTAAAAAGGGCTTAGAGATTCAAAGTGCGAGAATTTTATATCTTTATCCTGCAACAACTTCCAAAGCTCTTATCAAGGCAATTTGCGATTCTCCAATTTTTCAAAATTATTTTGATATGCCCTTGCAACATAGCAGCAAGAAAGTCTTAAAGATAATGCAAAGGAGTGGGGAGTTTTTAAAGCTACTTGAGGCAATGCGCACCGCACCCAATAGCTTTGTGCGCACAAGTTTTATCATCGGACACCCCGGAGAGGGCGAGGAGGAATTTGCAGAATTGTGCGCATTTATCCAACATTATCACTTTGATAGAATGAATCTTTTTGGATTCTCTTGCGAGGAGGGGACTAAGAGTGCGCATTTAGAGCAGATTCCACAAAAGATTATCAATGCGCGTTTAAAGGCTATGAATCGTATTTTTACAAAGCAATATAAAGCAGGGTTAAAAGAACTTGTGGGCAAGGAAGTTGTAGCGATTGTAGAGGGAAAATCCACAGAATCGGAATATTTTTATAGCGCAAGGGATATGCGCTTTGCACCCGAGATTGATGGTGAAATTTTGATTAATGATTCAAAAATAGAGGGAGATTTAAAGGCAGGATATTATCGCGTTAAAATCACGGAAGTTGCAGGAGAAAATGTGCTTGGTTGTGTGCTTGGACGCGTTTAATGCGCAGTTTAGACTTAGAATTTTTAGAGGATTTAAAAGCAGGAAAGAATCTTTTAGCCTTTTCGGGCGGGGTGGATTCTAGTGCCTTGTATTTTTTGCTTAAAAGTTATGGAATCCCTTTTGATGTAGCGATTGTGAATTATGGAATTCGCAGACAATCCGCTTTGGAAGTTTCTTATGCGCGGAATCTTTGCTTTATGGACAACAAGCAATGTTTTGTGAAAGAGGCGCAAAAAATTCAAGGAAATTTTGAGAATGAAGCGCGTAAGGTGCGTTATGCATTTTTTGAATCTTTAATCAAAGCACAGGGTTATACGCATTTAATTTTAGCGCATCAACTAAACGATGTCCTAGAGTGGTTTTTAATGCAATTTTGCAAAGGCACGAGTTTGGAGAGAATGCAAATGCCGCCCAAAAGCCAGAGAAGTATTTGGGATTTGGCAAAAGCAAAAACAATAGATTATTGGCTTGTGCGTCCTTTATGGAAAATAAATCGTATGCAAATTTTGCAATATCTTAACACAAATCAACTTTTTTATTTTGAGGATTTTAGTAATTTTGACACACATTTTATGCGTAATTATTTTAGGCAGAATTTTACAGACAAACTCATAGAGAAATTTACAAGCGGGATTGCATTCAGCCTAGAATTACTCCAAGAAAACTCAAAAGCACAGAGCAAAAGCGAAATTGTGAATGTGGAATCTCTTGGCAAGTGTTGTGTGTTGGAGGGGAAAGATTATCAGAATGTATTGGAGGAATTAGAT
The DNA here is from genome assembly GCA_022766795.1 of Helicobacter sp. Classification (GTDB taxonomy): domain Bacteria; phylum Campylobacterota; class Campylobacteria; order Campylobacterales; family Helicobacteraceae; genus Helicobacter_D. Next base: position 10,767 of record JALEPE010000100.1, on the reverse strand, counting down.
TTTGTGTGTAAAATGTGTGGTGTATTGCTTTCGCGTGTGCAGAAATTGGAGTTAAAAGAGATTTTAAAATTAGAGTATTTTTCGCGAGCTTTTAAGCATAAAATTGCGATAGAAAAGGCGGGGGAGAAATTGTTTGTTTGTTCTTATTGCCCTAAGGTAGTAATTCCTAAGAGGGTGCGAGAGCAATATCGTTCTTTAGGGATTCCACCAAAGTTTAGAATCTTTTTATTTCAGGCAAAAATTTTGGGTGCAGAGCAAAAAATTTTGGATATAATTTTTCATTTAAGGAGTAAAGATGAGTAAAGTGTTCTTGTTAAAAGATGATGGAATTGGAGAGCGCGGAGAGCTTGGGAAAAAGCTTATGCTAAGCTTTTTAGGGACGCTTCTAACAATGGATAAACAACCCAAGGCAATGTATTTGCTTAATCGCGCGGTTTTGTTAGCCACGATAGATAGTGAGGGTGTAGAAGCATTGAAACATTTGGAGGAAAAGGGCGTGGCGATTTATTCTTGCCAAACTTGTTTAGGGCATTTTGATGTGCTTGATAAGCTAAAAGTTGGAAGTGTTGGAAATATGCAAAATACGCTTAATGCGCTACTTAGCGAGGATTCCATTATTACGATTTAGTAGGCTTTAGCAGGGGGGTTAAAAATTCTTGCAAGGTTTTGAGCGCGGATTCCTCGTTTATTTTTGTAAGCAAACAATCGCTTTTTTTGCTACCATTGCAACCATCTCTACCGCAAGGCACACAAGGCAAGGATTCTTGATAAACAAGATGTTTGCCCATTCTTTGGATTCCTTTTTGGGAAGTGTAGGTGGATTCTAGGAGTGTATTATCCCAAGGACCCCAAGCGCGCGTGAAACTAGGTCCAAAAAAGGCAAAAGTTGGAATCCCATTTGCCGCGCTTAAGTGCATAATAGAAGTATCTACACCCACAAATGCCGAGGCTTTAGAGTTTAAAAGTGCAACTTCATCTAGGCGCAAATTCCCTGCAAATATAATCGCATTTTGCGTTATTAAAGTTTTAATGTGTTTTATTTTTTGTAATTCATTTTGTGCAGGGGCTGCACTTAAGACACAAGGAATTTTGTAAGTTTTATTAATAAAATCCACAATTCTTGCACAAAAGGAATCATCTAAACACTTAAAAAGCCAATCACTAAAAAAATGACAATGCACGAATATTTGTGGTAGATTTTGTAATTTTGCGCAGTCTTTAGCGATATTAGCACACACACATTTGCTAAGGATAGGCACTCCAATAATGCGCAGGGCATCAAGGTTAGATTCTATATTGTGCTGCGCTTTGTAATGGATTTTGTGCGTGTAAATATGCTTTGCCCAAAAGCTGTTTGGAGGGAATCCAACGCGCACTTTAGCCCCTGTAAAAAATGCCGTAAATGCTGTGCGTTCACCGTTCGTTAAGCCGATGACAATATCATATTTTTCTTTTTTAAGGTTTTTTAGTAAAAGTAGTGCATCTTTAATGCGTAAAAAGAAGTTTTTGGAGCGTTTTACACAATAAATTTGACGCAAAAGTGTTCTATCTACCAAACCTTCTGTGCCAGCATTTGCTAATAAATCAATTTGGCAATCTTTAAAATGCGCTTTTAAATTTGTAAATAAAGGGCTTGTTAGCAACACATCGCCGATTTTGTTTAGTTTAATGATTAAAATTTTCATATAAGATTCCTAATGCCTGTAAATTTCTGGATATTGGTTTTTAAATTTCTTATGAAACCATAGCCATTCCTTAGGATTTTCACGAATCGTTTTTTCTAAAATATCGCTTTGCAGTTGGGTTAGATTTTGAATATCGTCTTGCAAATTTTCTGTTTTTTGAAATTCTAGCGGAGGAAGTATTTTGATAATTATTTTGCGATAATCTTGAGAATAAGAAGCAAAGACATGCACGATTTTGGCATCATATTTGAGAGCCAAAATAGAGGCAATGGGTGTATGGCGGACATTTTTGCCAAAGAATTTGACGAGCAGCCCTTCGCTATTTGCGGTATTTTGGTCTGTTACGATTCCAACTACATTGCTTTTGTTTAGGGCTTTGACTAACCTTAGCATTGCACCTTGTTTGTCTAAGATTTTTACTTGAAACTTTGAACGCGTTTTGATGAGATAAGCATTAATTAAAGCACTCGGTGTCATTCTTGCCACCGCAACAATCGGGTGGTTAAAGGTGCAGGTAAAAGCGGGTGTGGTATATTCCCAATTCCCATAATGCGCTGTTGTGAAAATAATTTTTTCTCCCTTTTGAAGTAGGGATTCAATGATTTCTTCATTCTCAAAACAAGTTGTTTTTAAGATATGCTCTTTGTTGCTCACTGCCAACATAAAAAAACTGATAGAATTATAAACAAGATTGAGATAATTTATTTTTAGAATTTCTCGCTTTTTGGAATCCTCTAAGGCATTATTGTAAGCAAAATTCAAGTTAGCCATTAAATCAAATTTGCGTCTGGAATCTAGGCAGTAGAGGATAAATGCGATTCCTTTAGCAAATCCAAGCCGCAAACAATGGGGCATAAATAAGAATAAATATCCCAAAACTTTAAGACTAGAAAAAAAAGCCATTTCTTTAAGAAATAACAAAGGCTTCATTCATTTTCCTTTGAAGTGTTTAAGAGATGCAATGCAAGTTTAGAAACCTCTAAAGGTGCGATTGTGCGGATACTAAAGTCGTCCTTTTGGTAGTTTGCATTCGGATTTGCGCTTAAAAAAAGGTTTTGCTTGGTGCAAAGATTGAATCGGCTAGGGGGCGTTGCGCCAAAGAGTGTGATAGAGGGACGCTTAAAAGCCCAAGCAAGATGTGTAATGCCCGTGTCTGCACCAATGACTAAATCCATTTGTGTGATAAGGCTTTTAATTTGGTTTAAATTCAGGTTTTGAATCGTTTGGAATTGTGCATTTTTGGGGTTTGGAATCTCTAATTTTTCACGACTTAGAAAAAGTGGCGTCCAATGCTGTGCATTCAAAAGGAGTGCAAGCTCTACAAAGCATTCTAAGGGATATGTCTTGTTTGGCTTAGAAGTCTCTAGCACACAAAGAATCTTTTTGCCCTGCGGTAAATCAAAAGGTGGGCAATCTTGAAAACCAAGAAAGATTTTTGGGTTTTTCAAGGTTTCTAGGGTTGGAATATTTAAAGAAAGTGCGCTGAATGCTAAAGTTGCATTGCGCAATAAAATATGCTCTCCATAAGGAATCGAGATTTTTTGGTGATAAAATAGTGTTGCAAGAGATTCTTTTGCACTCTGGAATCCGACAATTTGATTTGTTTTAAGGCATTTACTAAGAAAAGCGGATTTTAATAAGCCCTGCAAATCCAAAACAATATCATACGATTCTTGCCTAAGCGTAGAGTAAATGGCTTTTAAGCGATGAAAGTTTTTGGATTGAATGGATTGTTTAAGGGGGATTGGAATCAATTTGTCAATGTAGGGAGAATTTTCTAAAATTTCACTAAAAAGACTATCTGCATACCAATGCAAGGTTGTTTGGTAGGTTTTGTTTAAATCCTCTAAAAGCAAAGGCAAGACGCTTGCGCTATGGATAATGTCCCCCATAGCACTTAAGCGAACGATAGCAATTTTAAGAGGAGTTTTCATTTTAAAGCTTTTTTAATGTAATATTTGTAAAGGGCAGCGGGAGATTAAGCTTTTGTAATCTTTCTTGTGTGAGATAGGAAATGCAAGGATGTGCAATAAAGAGTATGGTATTTTCTATTGTGAAGTGGAATTCTTTTGGATTTTGGTTTTGACTTAGAATCTCTGCAATGCCAATAAAGAAACTAAGGATTTTAATGGTTTGCAAACTCGGGAGCAATTCCATTAACGGCAGTAATTCTGGAATCTTTTTACCACTAAAACGCACAAGCGTTGCGATTAATAAGCGGTCTTGGTGTGTGAATCCATAGTTTAGAGCATTCAGCAAGATATAATCGCCGTGATCGCCCTTTTCATAGAAGTTTAGTGCAATTCCAATGTTACAAAGTTCTGCTGCAATGCTTAAGTGCATTTTAAAATATTCCGGTATTAAAGACAAATGTTCTTGTGCTGTAAAAAGATGCATAGCAAGGAGTTTTTGAATATTGGATCGCGCAGTGTTTTTTAGAAATCTATCTTTTAGATTGCGCACACTGGGATTGAAATTAGGAGGAAAATGTCCATTTTCACTACGTAAAATATCTTTTAAAAAGACCCCCTCTCTTACGCCAACTCCGCTTGTTACAACATTTTTTGTGCCAAAGCGCAATAGACTCAAGTGAAAAATCAACGCACCACCTTGAATGGAATCAATCCTATATTCTTTTATGCCTAAACTTGGTAAATCACTAGGTTTAGCGGTGTAAATAGAGTGGAAAAGGTCGGCGTGGGCTAAAAAATCGTATTCAAAAGCGTGCAATGTGTCTATGGGGTATTTGATATGTTTTTGGATTGTTTTGCTAAGTGCCCTTGCCGTTCCTCCGATTCCAAAAACGCGTTGATGTAAAAAGTGGCTTGGAAGTTTAGAGAGTGCATTTTGAACAAATTCCTTTGCGCCCTCTAAATCCCCCTTATCAAAAAATAATTCTTTTAAGCGGATTGTGCCAATATCTAAGGAGATTTTATCAATGATTTTTTGGTTTTCAATTAATGCGCATTCTGTGCTTCCTCCACCAATATCAATCGTGATTCCACTATTGTAAGGCAATAGATTGGACGCACTTAATGCACCAAAATAGGCTTCTTGCTCTCCGCTAATGATTTTAATCTTTAATCCGATATTGCGTGCAAGCTTTAAAAACTCTGCCTTATTGGGTGCATCACGCACGGCAGAGGTTGCAACACATAGAATTTTACGTGCCTTATGTAATTTTGCAATCCATAGAAAGTCTTTTAAGGCGCAAACAGCTCTCTCCATTGGCTTAGGTTGTAAATAACCATTGTGTGCGTATGTGGATTCCGAGATTCTAACCCTGCTTTTGGTTTCATAAAGCAAATGGAATCCCAAATGGCTTGTTTTCTCAAAAATTGCCATTCTAGCAGAGTTTGAACCAATATCAATGATGGCGGTAATCTTTGCCACTTTGCGCCTCTAATCTTCTTGGTGGAGTTGTGCGTGTTTGAATTTCAATTCCTCTAATGTTTCAACATTATCTGGATCTGAAATAATCGCATCAACGGGACATACCGATAAACACGATGGTTCATCATAGAAACCATAACATTCTGTGCAACGTTCTGGGTCAATCATATAATAAGGATCGCCCTCTTCAATCGCATCATTAGGGCATTCTTCGCGGCAAGCATCACAGGCAATACATTCTTCATTTATCATTAAAGACATCAAATACTCCTTAGGTTAATAAAGTGTAGCATTTAACCGAAATATTCTAAGAAATTTCTTAAATTAGCGCATAATAAGGGAATTTAAAAACGCTTTTATCCTGAAGTGTGTAATTTTAGATTCTATCTTAAATTTTAAAATTTAAGATCATTTAAGAATCTTAGCATCCAATGCTTCTAAATTTTTCGCATTGGGTTCAAAATTTTCGCTAAGTAAGATTTTTTGTTTGGGAATTAAAGGAATGAGTGTGTCATGACCACATAGGTTTAAAATGTCAGCTTTAGCCAAAATTGCCTTTGTTAGATCCTCTTTGTTTTCTATGCAAAAGATTCTTTCTAATCCTAGCTTAAGTGCGTAGTTGCTTAATTCTTGTAGTTCCTTTTGCTTAAGAAAACTTGGGTATAACATCACGCAGTCAATGCCATATACGAGAGCTTCTAATAACTGGTAGGAATCTAAAATTAAAAAGTCATATACTAAAGGCACATTGACATAACGTCTAATATAGGTAGAAATTTCTAGTGATTCTAAGATAAAGGCAGCACAATCTTTGTGTGAGTTTGCAAATTGCAAAAACTCTGCACAATTTGAGGGAATCGTCCATAAAGTATGCGGGGAATCTGTGCGCTTTAGGTTTAAGGGGCGTGGTTGGTAAGGCGTGTAAGCTAAACTCTTGCCAAGCCACTCTGCGCTAAAGATTTGCTTTTTTTTAGTGATTGCAGTTTTAATCTCTGTGATTGCGATTCCTTTAAAGTAATGCAAATAATGCCTTAGAAGCTGATTTCTTTAATATCTGCAATATTTAAAAATGCTTTATAAATACGCGCAATAAGGTGCTTTCTGTTATTTTTGAAATCCTCATCGGGAGCATTGACTAGCACTTTATCAAAGAATCGTTCTAAAATTGGGCTTAGTGCTAATAGGGATTCTAATTGCTGAGAATAATTGTTATTGTCTAGCTCGCAAGCATTAAAGGCTCTGTAAAGCTCAATTTCTTCGCTTGCTAGGAGTTTATCTTCTTTAATGGTTAATTCTTTGCTTAAATCCACTTCCTTGGTGATATTTGCTAGACGTTTGAAAGTCTGCGTTAGGAGTTGTTTATCTTGGTGTTTTAATGCAGAATCTAATACGCTTAATTTTTGGAAAATCTGCACCAAATCCCTCTCGCCTGTGGCTAAAACAGCACGCAATAAAGAAGCGTTAAATTCCAATGTGGAATCCAAACGTTCCAAAATAAAATTTTCTAGTGCTTTTATATCAAAAGACTTGTAAAGAGGCGATAATGTTGCAAGAATTGTGCTAAGGTTAAAAGGCAAGTCAAAATGTAAAATGATTTTAATTACACCATTTGCGGCGCGTCGTAGTGCAAAGGGGTCGCGTGACCCACTGGGAATCTTACCAATACTGAATAATCCTAAGAGATTATCTAATTTGTAGGCTAGTGCAATAATTGCATTGAGCGTGTTTGATGGCAATACGCTTTCCTCGGAATTAGGTAAATACTGCTCTTTGATTGCAAGTGCTACTCTATCATCATAGCGCAAAGCCTTTGCGTAATAATAGCCCATAATGCCCTGTAATTCTGTGAATTCATACACCATTTCCGTCATTAAATCTGCTTTACTTAAAAGTGCAGCTTGATCTAAGATCTCCAGTGTTAAAGCTAAATCATATTCTAAACAGTCTTTAAATTGATTTCCTAGAATTTGCACGATTTTACGTTCGCGCTCGGTTTTATCCCACATAGAACCTAAGCCCTCTACAAAGGTTACTTCTTTGAGTCGTTCAGGCATAAAGCCGGATTTTAGGTCATTATGGTAGAAAAACAATGCGTCCTCTAAACGCGCACGAAGCACTTTGATATTACCTTCTATAATTGCTTTAGAGTCCTGTGCTAAACTATTTGAAACGACCACGAATCCATTATAAAGCCGCTCCTCTTTATAGGTGGCAAAATAACGTTGATTGACTTTCATTGAAGTAATAATGCAGGGTGCTGGAAGTTCTAAGAAATGAGGGCTAAACTCGCCAAAAAGTGCAGTTGGATATTCCGTAATGGCAATAACTTCGTCAAGCAAGTCCTTATCAATTTCTACTTTAATACCTTGTGTCGCTTCAATTTCTGCAATATCCTTTAAAATTTTTTCTTTACGTGCTTCTTGGTTTAAAATCACGCCATTGTTAGCTAAAATCTCTAAATAGGATTCTACATTTTGCACATCAAAGGCTTCAAAACTCACATTGCGGTGGGTATAAGTGCGCGCTTTTGCTGTGATTCCATAGAGATTTAAATCTACTAATTGATTATCAAGCAGGCATAGAATCCAAGAGATGGGGCGGATAAAACTTTCTTTTAGGCTTCCCCAACGCATTGTTTTGCCAAAATTTAGTGATTCTAAAAATTCCTTGACAATATTTTGCAAAAGTGCATTAGCTGGGAGTTGCTCGGCTTCTTTTTGGCAATATAGAATCTCTTTGTTATCTTTTATGATTCTTTGTGCTTCATCGGGTGTGATTCCACATTTTTTAAAGAAGCTAAGTGCAGCAGGAGTTGGTGTTGTGCGATCTTGGTAGGCAATACTAACTGGCGGTCCAAAAAACTCTAGTGTTTCTTTGCTTTGTGATTTTGGAAATTCTTTAGCAAGAATGACTAAGCGGCGCGGTGTGTAATAAAAATCAAAGGCGCAATTTAAGCGGTTGGTTTCTAAAATTTTTTGAAATTTATTTTGAATATTGGGTAATTCTGATAGAAAAGGAATTGCGGGCAATTCCTCTGTGCCAATTTCAAGTAAAAAAGAGCTTGTGTCTAACGCAGTCATAGGTTTGCCTTTATAAAAAATTCTAGAATTGTAACAAAACAAAGTCTAAAAAACTTTAAAACTTACAAAAATTTAAGTATAATTGATAACTATTACTGGAAAAGATAGGAAAAAATAGAATGGAATGGCTAATGCAATGGAATGAGAATTATTCGCTAGTGATTCTGCTTTTTGGAGTCTTTGCTTGCGTGATTTGCTTGATTGTTTATTTAGCATTTAGCTATAAAAAATTGTTGCAAGAGTTAAATCGGACTAAACGCACAAAAGATGAATTACAAAGCAAAAGCACAATGATTGAGCAGCTAAGTAGAGAGCTTGCTAGTCAAATTGAACAAGAAGTTGCGCAAAGATTAAAGAGTGATTATGCGCACGATTATTTGTTTGAAAGTAGTTTAAATGCGACAATTATTGCACAAGATGAGGATTTAAAGATTATCAAATATAACCGCGCTGCTTTTAATTTGTTTGGTGTGGAAATGTTAAATTATAATATTTTAGAATTGTTTAACAATGTAGAACAAAAGGCGTTGATACTAGGGCAAATTGAACAACTAAAACGCACCAAACAAAAGCAAAATTTTAGAATGCAGCTTGATATAATGGAATTTACAATTCCTGTTATGGCGTCTATTCACTTCTTTGAGTTTGCGCAAAAGACAACTTTGTATTTTATATTTATTGATATTTCAGATATTGTTAAGCTTGAAGAGGAGTTGCAAAACCGCCATTTATTGCTAACGCAAAAAACAAAAGAAGAAGAAATGGGTAGAATGTTAGGTAATGTTGCACACCAATGGAAGCAGCCGTTAAACACCTTATATCTTGTTTGTCAGAATCTCAAAGAAATGCGAGAATTAAATGATTTAGATGATGCGACATTTGAGAAATATTTGCAGATTATGACAGAACAAATCAAATTTATGTTAAGTGTAATTGAGGAATTCCGCTCCTTTTATATGCCATCAAGAGAAAGGGAGAATTTAGAGATTTGCGCGGTGATTAGGAATACTTTAGATTTCTTTTATAGTATTGTAGATAATAATATTAGCATTAAATTTCAATCAGGAAAAAGCAAAAAAAATCTTATGATTCATGCAACTAAAAGCGAGTTTCAAAATGTGATAATTGTGCTATTAGACAACGCGATTGAAGCAATAAAAACAAGACTTAAAACAGGTGCAATCAAAGAAGGTAGAATCACAATCCGTTGTGCATTAGGAGAGAATATTGCAGGGGTGCAAATGTGTGCGATTTATATTAAGGATAACGGCGGGGGCATTGATAAGGAGATTGCTAGAAAGGTATTTGATAAATTTTTCACAACAAAGGAAAGTGGCACAGGGATTGGGTTATCGATCGTGCAAATGCTTGTAGAATCTATGCAAGGCAGAATCACATTTTTAAATGAACAAGATGGCGTAGAGTTTAAAGTAGAATTTCCTCTAAGTAACGCAAAAATCTAAAGAATTTTGAAAAAATTTTAGCTTTTAATAAAACCTTTAATATATATTGCTTACAATCCAAAAACTATATGCACAAGGAATCGCTAAGGCGTCCTTTTGGGAGATAAATATGCTAAAAACCATCCGCTCTAAAATTATTGTTATGATTGTCGTATTTTTGCTAGGACTCTTAGGGATGGTGTATTATAATTTACAAAGTGGTTTTGCTAGTATTGCGCAAAGTAGCTCTACACGCGAATTGCATCAACTTAATGCAATGCTAACAGAAGGCTTAAAAGTTGCGATGAATACGGGAGACCCTGTTATAATTAGCGCCTTTATTGAAGGTGCTAAAAAAGTTAATGGAATCTCAAATTTAGAAATTTTTGCTGCACAAGCGGTAATTGATTTTATGGGATTGCAAAAAAGTTTCACCACAAATCCCGAAATCCTTTCTGTTTTTGAGAGCAAACAAGGATTAATGAGAATCTATAAAAACGAAAGTGATACGGGATTTTTGATGGCAAAGCCTATTGTTGCTGAAGAAGCTTGTGTGCTATGTCACGCGAATTCGCAAGTGGGAGATCTTTTAGGGGTGGCTGAAATACAAATTTCCATAAAAGAGCTTATTCACGATTCCAATGTTGTGCAGACTAAAATTATTCTTTTAATGGCTGGGTCTGGAGTTGTCGCGCTATTTGTGTTATTGTTTTTATTTAATCGTTGGGTATTTTATCCTATTTCAAATCTTGCGGAAGTGGCTTTTGATATTTCACAGGGTGATGGAGATTTGACAAAGCGGCTTCCTGTAAAAAATGCCGATGAAATCGCAAAGGCAAGCACATACATTAACGCATTCATTGCTAAAATTAGCAATACAATAAGCAGCGCAAAAGGCGCAAGCCATCAAAATATCTTGCAGTCTAATCAACTTTTTAGTGCTTCAGAAGCAATGGATACAAGAATAGCAAAATCAGTGGAAGTGGTGCGTAATAGCACAAAGCTTGGCGAAGAGATTAGTGCAATTCTGCATAGTGCAAAAGATCTTGTGCAACTTAGTGCAAAGGGGATTCAAGAATCATCAGAACAATTAACAGAGACTAGAAAATTACTACTAAAAGTCTCTAATGATGTGCAAGAGAGTGTCGCAGCAGAGCAGGATATTGC
>JALEPE010000088.1 GCA_022766795.1 Helicobacter sp. | reverse complement strand
ATGTGGTAAAAAATCCAAAAGTAGATGAGTATGTAAATGCGTATAGAGCGCATATAAGAGCGAATTTTTAAGCTAAGAGAATTCTAGAATTCCCTAGGGAATTCTAGAATTCCTTAAACGCTAGGGTCAGTCCCTATAAATACAGATAGTTTTTTATGCGAACTAAAATCATTTATATTTGGCAACTTCACATTAGGCAAAGACTTTGCCTTTTTAATTCCAAAAAAAGTCCCTTTTGCAAATTCAGCTCGCGCTAGCACAATGAAGCTTGCGGCATCGGTATAAAAATCACGCAATTATTAAAAAGTGCTGAAGTCCCCTTAATAAGATTATGCTATAATAGTAACTTTTTATTGAGTGTGTAGCCTACAAACACAAAGTTATAAATTTATTAAGAATCATTAAAATCACAATTCAACCAAAAGGAATCATAATGCGTTATGCGCTTGATTGTAAAGATGATTTTGCAAGCAATTTACTTTTCTGGATAGAACGTTTTATTTATGGTAAAATCAATAGCCTCTCTAATCACCAAGTTAAAAACAAAGATGAGATTTTAAAGGTGCTATCAAGATTCCGCAACGGATTTGATTCTATGGAATCTCTACAATGCGCCTGCAAAGAATGTCGCAATATTGGCTTAATTGGAATCAATACTTATATTTTACCTCTAAGCAAACTTTATGAATACCTGATACAAATAGGATTGGAAAGTCTAAAAGATATTGATGAAGAGCTTTTAAAAGAGTTTTTAACCATTCACACAAGCGCATTATCTGATGCAACAAAAAAAAATTATCGTATGGCATTAATCAATTTTTTTGGCTTTGTCGATAAGCAAAATGAAGATATGTTAGGCACTTCGTATAATTTCCGTATTGAGCTTAAAAATTGGGGTGGTTTGCGTGGTAAAAGTGGGCAGAAACTTCCCTCTTTTATGAATGAAGAGGAAGTGCATCGCTTCCTTAATGGGATTGAGTCTTATCCCTTCAAGCATCAAGAATTGGGTGCTAGGAATCGCTTGATTTTAAAAATCATCATCTACACAGGGATTCGCGTGGGAGAAGCGTTAAATTTAAAACTTAAAGACATTATGCAAGATGGTGAATTTTTTATGATTCAAGTGAGAGGCAAAGGCAATAAACCACGCGTTGTAATGGTTAAAGCAAAAAACATTGCACAGGATTTAGCACTTTGGCGAAATGTGCGGGAAAATATGGTTGTTAATGATGATATGCTCTTTTGTAATCACAAAGGCACAAAACTTACACAAGCTTATATTAGCAGAATCGTGGAACAGGTGCTTATCGCAAATGGAATTCGTAAAGAGAAAAATGGCGCACATATGCTGCGCCACAGCTTTGCTACCCTACTCTATCAGAAAAGTCAAGATTTGGTGCTAGTGCAAGAAGCATTAGGACACGCTAGCCTAGATACTTCACGCATTTATATGCACTTTGATAAACAAAAACTAAAAGACACAACAGAGATTATGGAATAATCACGATTCCAATATGGAATCGTAAATTAAATTTACGCAAGGATTGCCCCAGCAATTAGGCTTCCAATCCATGCAATAATATACGCACTTACGCAAGTAAAAAGGAATAAATACACGATATATTTAAAACCTCCTGCTTCTTTACCAAACACCACCGTTGCGGCAAGGCAAGGATTGTAAATCATTACAAACAAAATAAAAGCAATAGCGGATTGTAATGGAATCACGGATTTAATAATACTCATCAAATTTTCACTCTCTTCATCTACATCACCGCCAAGCGAGTATAGCACACCCATTGTAGAGATCACAACTTCTTTTGCAGCTAGTCCGCTCAACAAAGATACACTCATTTTCCAATCAAAACCAAGTGGCATAAAGATAGGTTCAATTAATTTTCCTGTCATTCCCAAATAGCTATTTTCAATTAATTGTTCCTCTAATGCAAACTCTAATTTCTCTTTCATATCCTCATCCGCGACAGCTTCAATCTTTTGCGCATAAGATTGTTCTAGGGATTCTTGCTTAGGATAAGTGCTTGCAAACCATATCAAAATAGATGCCGCTAGAATGAATGTCCCCGCTTTTTTTAGATACATTTTTGCTTTTGAGACAATGGCAAACCACACAAGATTCCAATTTGGCATACGATACTTGGGCATTTCCATCACAAAAGGTTCATCGGGTCCCCTAAATGCAGTTAAACGCAGAATCTTAGCCATAATAAGTCCAATGAATGCACCTAAAACATAGATTCCAAAAAGCCAATTTCCTGCTTGTTGTGCTGGAAAAAATGCTCCAATAAATAGCACATACACTGGTAATCTTGCACCACAACTCATAAAATTAATGATAAAAAGTGTTAGCAATCTATCTTTTTCATTTTTTAATGTTCTTGTTGCCATATATGCTGGGACAGAGCAACCAAAACCGGTAACTAGCGGAATAAAACTTTTGCCGTGCAAACCGAATTTATGAAAAAAACCATCTAATAAAAATGCAACACGTGCCATATAGCCGGTTGTTTCTAAAAGTGCGATTCCAAAAAATAGAATAATAATGTTTGGCAAAAATAATATGACTGCCCCCACTCCACCAATGATTCCATCTGCAAGTAATGAAGCAAGTTCAGAATTTTGCAAATTGTCTTTAATGCCATCACCAATCCATGCGAAAAATGCCTCAATCAAATCCATAGGCAATGCCCCAAGCGTAAATGTTAATTGAAATAATAACCACATAAAAAATAAGAAAATTGGAATCCCGGCATATTTATTGATTAAAATTTTATCAATTGCGCTTGTGTAATTACGCTCTTTTGGTGTTTTATAGCGCACAGATTCCGTAATTAATCCCCCAACAAAAGCATTTAAGTCATTAAAAAATATTTCTTTATTGGAATTTGTATCATAAGCTGCATAGAGTGTTTTTAGCGATCTTTGCAAAGCTTGCGATAACTCCATCCAAATTGGCTTTTCGTGCAGGAATTGATACACTTTTTCATCTTGCTTCAAAAGTAGAATTGCGATTTGGCGCATACTTAAATTTAGTGCTTCCAAACTTATATCATTTTTTGACTTTAAAAAATTTTCTAAATACAGAATCTCATTTTCAATGATATTACCATAAATACGCTTATTGCCATTTTTTTTACTTTCATAGGTTTCAATAATGCTATCAAGAAGGACATTTAAATTTTCTTTTGTGTGGGCAGATACCAAAACACAAGGTATCCCAAGCAATTCACTTAGTGTCTTTGTATTAATATCAACACCTTCTTTGTGTGCTTCATCACTCATATTTAGAGCAATAACCATCTTTCTTTGCATATCCAATAACTGCGTGCTAAATTGCAGATTGCGCTCCAAATTTGTAGAATCTACGATATTAACAATTAAATCATACTCCCCTGCCTCCAAAAATTCTTTCGTAATTACTTCCTCTTTAGAATACCCATATAAAGAGTAAGTTCCGGGTAAATCTATAAGCTGAAGCGTGTAACCTTTGTATTGCATTTGGGCTTCTGCCTTTTCCACGGTTACTCCCGTAAAATTTCCCACTTTCATATTTGCGTGAGATAACGCATTAACTAGCAAACTTTTTCCGACATTTGGTTGTCCTACCAAAGCAATTTTGATGCGCTTATTCATCTATACCTCCACTCTTTTAATGGCAATGGATTCTGCTTCTTCTGCGCGCAAGGCAATACAATTTCTATCTAACTCTACAAGAATTGTAGAGCCACCTAGCGTGCTTTTTACCCTCTTAATTTGTTTGTCTTTAATAATGCCAAAACTAAGTAAACGATCCAAAACCTTATCATCAACATTAAGATGTGTAATAATCCCGCATTCCCCATCTTTTAAAGAATTAATTGTCATACGTGAATCCTTTATGAAATAGATTCTCAATTTTAATAATTATAAGCTTTAAATAAAATTAAAATTTATTCTCATTTTTTGGATAAAAGCTAAAAAACTATGTGATTATTGATCTACACACGAAATTACCAGCAGATTTAAGCACACCTATTCCCAATGATTCAACAGATAATTTTGCAAATGATTGACAAATAAACCTAGATGATACCCATCGCAAACCCTATGATTAACCTGTATCGCAAGGGGCAGAAATATCTGATTGCCATTATGATAATATTTTCCCATTGTAAAGATTGGAAGCAGATAATCAAAACCTTGATAAATATTTAAACAAAACCCCTTTAAACGACACCCAAGGGATAGAGGAAATATGAAATAGATTCTTAATATTTGCAGGTTTTGGGGCAAAGGATTTGCTGTTGCTATAATTCCTCATATCCTCAAGGCAGTTTTTGTAAAATAAATGAAAATCCTCATTGTATTCTGTATAAACAGATGAAAAAGTTTTGGTATCTTTATTAAATAGCGTATAGCTTGGATTTATAATATCATAATACCCAAGTTTAGAATCCTCAAATGACATTTTAAACTCTTTTAGGCTATTTGCGGTTTTTGCTATGTAATAAATCATTGTGGGATAAAACTTCAAAGAATCCCTTATGATATTGGACACCTCTAGTTTGATTGTGATACCATAAGTGCATTGCGTAATATTAGAATAGTGATGATAATGCTCTTTTCTCTCCCAATTTTCAATATCCATAATCTTAAATATTGCCAAATTTAAACCTTTTTAGATGGGATTTTTTGAACGCTTTTTAAGTCTGTGTTGCATTATAGCAAAATTTGCTATGAACTCACTCGTTTTAGGAGCAAAAACCCACCATTTAAAATCTACGATTCAATGAGACTTATTCTGTGGCGCATTTGAAACTCTCCACTAGAAAGCAGCTGCACAAGCGCAGTAGCATAAGTGCTATAAGACACCTTACTTTCACCCTTTGCACTAACTTTAAATTCCTCACCTATCCATTCATAATTCCGCGCTTCCCCCTCATAAAACATTGCTGCAGGGCTGATATAAAGCCATTCTCATCAAACTGCAATTTGCTCCTCACAAACGCACTCACCTCAAACCCTGCATTCACTGCCTCTTGCACGATTGCACTTCCTACTCTACCCTTTACCGCTAAATTAGAATCTCCTTATAAAAGGAAACAAAAATGAATGCGTATATTTCACCTTGTCCGATTGAGACAACTCTAAATCTCATCGGCAATAAATGAAAAATCATCATCGTGCGGGATTTGCTTAGCGGAACAAAGCGATTTGGTGAGCTGAAAAAATCTGTGGGTGCAACTAAAAATCAGAGTATCTCCCAAAAAGTGCTTACACAAAACTTGCGAGAGCTTGAATAGATAAGGATTATCAAGCGCAAAGTCTATGCAGAAGTGCCTCCACGCTTGGAATATAGCCTAACAGCACTTAGGCTTAGCCTAGATTCTGTGCTACATTCCTTAGAATCGTGTGGAGAAAATTATAAGTTAAATTCCATATAGAGTCCTAACAGCTTGAATTAAAATTTAAACTTTAGAATTGTCATTTTTGTTTAACAGCCCAACCTACGATATTCCTAAACGTATCCCGAACGCAAAAAATAAACTCTCAAAATAGTTTTTGGGACTAAATTTATATTAATGCTTACTCTTTTATTGCGTTTTTAAAATAGCACCAAAAAATCTACAATGCCATCTACTCCCACTTTAATCTACTTGGTAGTTTGCTTGCAATATCATACACCACGCGGTTAATGCCCTCTACTTAGTTTGCAATACGCTATTTAGGAATATATTTATCCTTAGAATCTCTTACATTTTCTCATATATCTTTTAAAAAACCATACTCACATTTGCAAAGATTTTGTTGATGAATTTTCATTGCTTCTTTGCTTTCATCAATGCCTATGAAATTTCGCCCAAGCAAGAATGATTCTCTCAAAAAACCCCCGCTTCCACAAAAGCAATCCATTACCAAGGAATCCACATTGGAGGGTATAGGATTCCAAATTAAATTTATCTTTATAGGCAACTTTTGAATTCAAACTCGCACTCATCGTGCTTCCTAGTCTAAAGATATTATTGGTAGAAAAAGGAGGGTCAATATAGACTAAATCTACACTATTTTTAAAAGTCTTTTCATTGTTAAAATCTTTATTCCGCAAGAGATTTTGCATAGCATTAAGGTTATCGCCAAAAATAAGCAAATTTTTTTGATTGTAATCCCCTTGCAATTCCCTACTCAATGGTAGCTTTAGAAAATCTTGCAGAGATTGAAAAGATTTAAAAAAATGCAATATTGCTATACCTGATAAAGAAAATCTCTTAAAAGCAATGCGGATAAAATATTATGATTTTGATAGTCTTTTGTCAGTGTTTCAAACATTTTGTTTTTGCCTTGAATATAACATACTCCATCTAAAATTGCTACTTTGATAATATTTGGAGTTAAAGAAGTGTTGAGTAAGCTTATTGCATCTTCAAGTTGAGCATTTTGATGTCCTCCAAAATCACTTAAAAACTTTGCTTCTCCAATAATCATTTTTCCATTGAATCTTGCGATAAAATCCAAACCCTTTAAGCGAGTATAGCCCAAATATTCCTTTGCAAATTCTTGCATAGCTAAATCTGAAGCGTTTAAAATAGCATTTTCGTTAGTATTTAAATACTTCTAGGCTAACAGGCTGGATTCCTAAAATTCCACTATTCACCCAACGTTTAAAAAGTGGTCCTATTTGGCGATTCGTTTCTTTTGGCTGTGAGAGATTTTCATAAATTTTATTTAATCCCATTTCTTTTAATCTCCCGCAAATTCTTGCTATTGTTGCGGGATTTCTTTTGATTGCACTTTTGTCGCGCCTTAGATAGGCGATATAAGAATCCTTAATAGGAAACAAATCAAAATCAAGCAAGGATTCTATAATTTTTTCTTGCTCATCTGCGCTAAAGGCTTTTTCAAACTTATCCCATTTGATAGAATCTATTTCTTTTATATTATCCGGGCTCATAGGATACACTCTAAAAAGCTGGTCTAAATAATCTCTTTGATTTGCAAGCTCCATACTTGATTTAAGAAATTCACTTTCCTACTCCCACTCAATCGTTCCCGGGGGTTTTGAGGTGATGTCATACACAACTCGGTTAATGCCTTCTACTTCGTTGATAATACGATTACTCACAGATTCTAAAAAATCGTGTGGTAAATGTGCAAAAGTTGCGGTCATTCCATCAATCGCTTCTACCGCACGCACACAAATCGTATTATCATAAGTGCGGTTATCGCCCATTACGCCCACGCTTCGCACATTGAGCAGCACACAAAACGCCTGCCACACTTTATCATAATAGCCTTGCTTGTGCAGTTCCTCTATAAAAATAGAATCCGCCTCACGCAGTAAATCTAAATCTACCTTATTCACCTCTCCCATAATGCGTATGGCAAGCCCGGGTCCCGGGAATGGATGGCGCATTAGCATCGATTCGGGCATTCCAAGTTCTCGCCCTAACGCCCTCACTTCATCTTTAAAAAGCTCCCGCAAAGGTTCAATGAGTTCAAACTTCATCCACTCCGGCAACCCACCGACATTATGATGAGACTTTATCGTCTTAGATGGACCTTTGACGCTAACAGATTCTATCACATCAGGATAAAGTGTGCCTTGTGCTAGGAATTTTATCTCGCCTTTTGTGTTGTGCTTTTTTGCCTCTTGTTCAAAGACTTCAATAAAAGTCTCACCGATGATTTTACGCTTTTTCTCTGGGTCAATCACACCTTCAAGGCGGCTTAAAAAGAGCTTACTCGCGTCCGCAGTGATTAGTGGCACTTTGAGATTTTCTCTAAACATTTTCTCTACCGCTTCCCTCTCGCCTTTGCGTAAAAGCCCGGTATCTACAAATACAGGAATAAGGTCGTCCCCTATTGCACGGTGGAGCAACGCCGCGACAACGCTAGAATCTACCCCCCCACTCACCGCACATAAAACCTTAGAAGGCGTTGGCTTTTTGGTGCTTTTAGCGGATTGTTCGCTCGGTGCTTGGTCATTACCCTCAAGGTAACTCCCTTGTGTTGCACCTTCACAACTCTTAAAATCCCTCAAAGATACTGCCGAACCTGGATCTGCACTAGACTCTAAATGACTTTGCATTTTAGTATCGCTAGATTCTGTATGTTGAGAATCCACAATTCTAGTATTTGCGGTGTGGCTGTGTAAGTTTTTTGGATTTTTTGTAAGGTTAGCGGACTTGGTGTCCGTGCCTTGCGAAAAATCCAAAACCTTATCGCATTGCATATCCAAAGACGAATTGCGCCTAAAGCACGAGGTAAGGTGGTCATTCACCATTCCAATAGCCTGCATAAACGCATATATAGTTGTAGTGCCAACAAACTTAAATCCACGCTTTTTCAAATCCTTAGCGATTGTATCCGAAAGTGGCGTGGAAGCGGGTAAATCTGCAATGCTTTCAAAGGCATTGATGATCGGCTGACCTCCCACAAAGCCCCAAATATACTTATCAAAGCTTCCAAAATCCCTTTGCACTGCCATAAACGCCTTAGCATTAGAAATCGCAGCTTCTATTTTGGCGCGACTCCTAATAATCCCCTCATTGTACATTAAAGATTCTATTTTGCTTTCATTATAAGCGGCGATTTTTTGGTAATCAAAGTCATCAAATGCTACCTTAAAACTCTCGCGTTTTTTAAGAATCGTAATCCAACTAAGCCCCGCTTGAAAGCCCTCTAACAAAAGAAACTCAAAAAGTTTCCTATCATCGTGCAGTGGTTCGCCCCACTCATCATCGTGATAATTTTCATACAATTTACGCGCTGCTACGTCCTTATCGGTCGCCCAAGGGCAACGCACCTTTTCACACACACCCTCATTTGAATCTTGCGCCTCAAGCCCCAAAGTTTTTTGCAAACTCTTACGCGCAATGCTTAGAAGGATAAGCTCGGGTGAAAATTCCCCAGCACTCCCCGCAGGGATAGGCTTTTTCCCTGTTTTTGTAAATCCTAAAGCTTGATAGAATCCTAAAGCCCACTCTAAACTTGCTACCTTTATCACTTCATATTTGCCTAAATATCGCGTAAATGCTTCTTTTAGCAGAGCTTTACCCAGACCATTTTTAAAGGCACTCGGCACAACAAAAAGCATTGTAATTTCATTTTTTTCTACTGCAATAAAGCCTAACCATTCCCCATTTTTTTGTGCTATAAGTAGATTTTTGGATTTTAAAACATCCTCTCGTATCTCTTCTCTCATACCCGCGATTTCATCTTCGCTTAAATCTTTGTGGGTAGCTCTTGCACCCTGCTCCCAAATTTCAATAAGCTTTTCTATGGTTTGTGCTTTGCCAATGCACTTAAAAGCTTCTTGAACCTGCATAAAGATCATAGGGCTTTCACAATGCGCCTTGTCTCCATAGACAATATGGCGCAGTTTTTCAATCTCATTTTGTGCAAAATTCCGCATATTCCAGCTTGTATCTGCCCCGCAAATCCCTACTGCAAAGTTTTGCAACATTTGCCCCCCACACTCGCTATGCACGACTTCAGGGTGAAACTGCAAGGCATAAATCTTGCGCTTAAAATCTGCAATCGCGCAATAATGCGTATTTCCAGACTTTGCAAGTTCTTTAAATCCTTGTGGGATAGATTCCACCTTATCTGCGTGGCTCATCCATACAACAGAATCTTGCTTCACATTATGCAATAAAACATTGCGTAAGCGCAAATTATTCTCTAAAATTTCGCGTGAAACCCGCAAATGCAAAATTGGAAATGCCCTACCTTTAGAATCTTTAGCACTGCGTCCCACTTCTTTAAAGCCTAGACTAGAGTAGAATCGTATTCCACGCGTATTATCTGCATTGCAATCCACAAAAATTGTATCATAGTTTTTAAGATTCCTCATAAATGCTTCGCGTAACAACGCCCTGCCAACACCACATCTAAAGAACTTTGGATGTACAAAAAGCATTGAAATATGATTTTTCTCTGTGCCTAAAAAGCCCAAAAATTTATCAGAATCTGTTGCTACAAGCGTATTTTCAGAACTTCTAAGCAATACACTCACTTCAGATTCTATCTCTAAAATATCGCTTTCTGCTAAAAAATTATGGCTCTCTTTTACGGAATCTTTCCATAAATCCACCAATGCTTCTAAAGCTTGTAGCATATTTTTTCGCCCAAACTCGCTAAAGGTTAGACTCTCTTCTAAGCTTATAATCTCTAAAATAGCCTTGCCAAACTCTTGCGCATCTGCCTTGATGACGCGTCCGCCAAAATGTTGGGCGATGAGCTGCATACCATAGCAGATTCCTAAGATTGGAATCCCAAGCTTAAAAATCGCACTATCAGGCTTATAGGCGTCTTTTTCATACACACTTGCGGGTCCGCCACTTAGGATAATGCCTTTAGGATTCTTTGCTTTAATAGAATCTAGCTTTTCAAAGTAAGGGACAATCTCGGTATAAACGCCATATTCACGCAAACGCCTTGCGATAAGCTGTGTGTATTGACTCCCAAAATCTAACACTAAAATTTGGACATTATTTGCTTGCATAAAGAATCCTTAAAAGTTATAAATCGCATTTGTTAATTTTTGGCGCAATCTTAGCTAAAAGTTGCTTATAAGTGCTTTTATTTAAGCCTTGTAATTGAGATTCGCAAAATAGTGTTTTGTTTATTATATTTTTTGATAAAATATGCTTTTATTGAGATACAGCAAGGATATTTAGAATCTTGTAGATTTTAAATTTTAAAAAAGAAGCAAGCTTGAGAAGTAATGAGATTAAAAAGGATTATCCAATAAAAGGATTTTAGAGATTGTATGGATTTCACTGACATTTTTTGCAATGGAAAAAGTCAGCATAACAGAATCCCCAAACAAAGATTAGAAAGTCACTAAAACTAAGATTTTAACACCTTTTTCAAATAATCCACCACTTCTTGTTCTAATCTCTCCCCTAAATCCTTTGGAATCTCGCCATTTGCTTTTATTGGCATAAAGGTGCGCGCAGGGATTATAACCTTTCTATTTCTCCCTGCTTTACCCCCAAATTGATGAATAGCGGCATATTGTTTATTTGTGCCTACTTGTGCGCTAGAACCTGTAACTTTTTGCGTGAAAGATTGGCTTAGAAGCCCACTTTGAATCAGAATTTTATTGCCTCGTTTCTTTTTCTTTGTGGAGTGTGCATTGTCTTTCCATTTCTCCCCAAAGGGTGAGGCTTGTTTGTCAAAGGATTCCTCTGTAACATTTTGTAAAGTATTTGCAATTCTCCTTAGAAGCGGCGTTTTATTCTCTAATGCCTTGCTTAATCTTTCTAGCTTACCTTGTAATTCCTCAATACTAAGAGTTATTTCTGCCATAATTTATCCTACATAAAGCCATAGTATTTAGAATCTCTCCCACCGCTAAGATTTGCAAAAATCATTCTTTGCCCTTAGTCTTGAGATTCTTTATAGTGTATTGCATTTTTTATTCCTTTGTGGTAGAATATCCATATTGGGCGAATAGATGGCAGCAATGAGGTAGTCTGGACACTCTATCAAGAGTGGGGATTGTGGGTTCAACTCCCACCTATTCGTCTGGTATTCATTTTATCTCTTGATATTTTTTACTATCTTTGCTGTGTTTATCAATTTTACTAAGCGTTACAATCGCATTTGTTTTCCCAAAGCGTTTAATCTTATAATTTGGCGTTACGACAATCTTATTCATCTTTGTTTTATCCTCTTTATCCTCAAAAAAGTAAATCAAAGAATCCTTATCCCAATACACTTCTTTTTCCTCT
>JALEPE010000043.1 GCA_022766795.1 Helicobacter sp. | reverse complement strand
TGCGTTTAAACTCTGCAATTGCGCATTATCCAAGTTATATTTGCCTAAAAGCAAAAGAGGATTTAAAGAGAAAGGCGCGTGTGGAGATTTTGCTTGCTAAGATGCAAGGTGCATTTGTAAGCTTTGTCAAAGGCGGCAAATATGGTTCTGGAGAGGTTACACCAATGGTGCAAAGCAATGCACTTGTGTTATTGGATTCTAGTTACACGCATATTAAAGCAGGTGATTTGCTTAAGGTATTGCCCTTTAAGGCGGATTTTAGCCCACAAGCACAAGATTGCTTCAATGCGCTTTAGCCTGTGTTCCTAATACCTTGTGCGATTCCAACGATTGTTGTTACAATTCGTTTTGCGATTCTGTCTTTTTTCTCTGGATAATCCGCTTCCTTGTAGGCACGCATTAAGCAAAGTTGCAAGAAGCTCAGGCTTGTTAAAAACGGCTTGCGCAGCAAAATGGATTCTTGAATGAGTTGCTCGCTTGCTAGCAAATGTTCCTCATTGCGCACATACAAAAGCCATTGTAAAGTTAAATCGTGTTCCCTAACAATCATATTTCAAATTTTATCGCGTAATACCGCATCATCTACAAATGCGTTATATTGCTTTGCAATCTCTAAATCTACTTTTAAAAATACTTGCGAGATATTGTCAATGGTGGTTTTGAAAAATAAATTTTCTTTATAACAACGTCTGAATATTTCTCTATCTCCGCTTTTTCTAAACGCTGCTTCTAACCCACTGCCTAAGCCATACCATGCAGGAATTATGGCGCGATTCTGCGTCCAAGCAAACACCCAAGGAATCGCGCGTAAATCTTCCACCCTTTGCGTATTTTTGCGTTTGCTTGGGCAGGAGCCTATGTTTAATTGCGCAATAAAGTGAATCGGTGTAGCTGCTTTGAAATATTCAATAAATCCTTCTGTTTCATACACGAGTTTGCGGTAGGCTTTGTAGGATTCTGTGCTAATTATCTGTATTAAATGCTCAAAAGTGGAATCATTAACTTGATATTCCTGATTAAATTTATCATAAATGGACTTTTTAAGTAGAGTTGCAAGCGCGCTATTGAAGCTAAACTCCGCCTTTTTGGGATTTAGGTATTTTTCGCTGATGACTTCACCTTGTTCGGTCGTTTTTAAAAATCCTGCTACACTATTGCTTGTTAGGGCGTCTATTACATTTGAGATTTTAAGATCCTTGCCAAATTAATAATTTTTTGTTACAATGTAAAATTATTTCATTACAAAGGATAAATATGAAAAAAATTGGTTTTGTAGCATCTGCTTTAATGCTAGCTAGCTCTAGTTTATTAGCTGCGAATATGACGATTTTTGATCCTAAAAGCGTTGATCATGTAGAGATCAAAGTTGATTTACTAGGACAAGATAAAAACACTCCAGTAGGTAGTGTAATCGCAGTGAAAACAAACTACGGCGTAGCATTTTTCCCAAATCTTAAAGGCTTAGAGCCAGGACTACATGGCTTCCATGTTCATGCAAATCCAGATTGCGGTGCGACAGATAAAGGCCTAGGTATGAAAGCGGGCGGTCACTGGGATCCAGCAAATAGTGGTAATCACTCTTTTCCTTGGGATGATAACGGACATAAAGGCGACCTACCAGCTCTATATGTAGCAGCTGATGGCACAGCGACAAATCCTGTTTTATCTCCTAAAATCAAAGATTTAAGCGAGTTAAAAAATCACTCTCTTATGGTTCATATCGGCGGAGATAATCACAGCGATCATCCAAAAGCACTTGGCGGCGGCGGTGCTAGAATGGCGTGTGGCGTTATTAAGTAATTTTAGCTCTTTTAGGGGCTTTTGACTATAAGCCTTTTGGTTATTAAAGGCTTATAGTGGCTATTTTGATACCAAATTTCGTATTTAAATTATTATAAATTCATCTTTTTATAAATATTCTCATCTATTTCATTAATATAGAATAAATCTTAAATTCAGATATTTTTTGTTTTATTAAGGCATAATTATTACCATTAAGCGTATGGGGGGTATTATGCGTTTGAAATTATCTAAATTCGCTATTTTAGCTTGCTTCTCTACCTTATCTACGCCTTTATTAGCAGATGAATTTTGGGCGAGTGGGGTTGATATAAAGAGCGGTTGGAGTGCCTATTTGCAACATCCAAATCAATGCTGGGGTGCTGTGGCTGGAAATGCTCTTGGCTGGTGGCAAAGTAATTTAACAATCAATGTAGATTTAAAAGAGGGCGCACCACAAGGGAATGAGGCTATCACAGATTGGTTTTATCAAAAGTATCCAGGTATTCAAGGCGGATTACAGCCATATCGTGGTATGATCTACTACCTACAAGAGTTTTCGCCAGATTTTAAAATTTATGAAACTCACAAACAACCAACATATCTTGAAAGTGCGTATGGGCCAACTAAGATTAGTGGAGCTCCATTTTGGACTGAGAGATATAATTATCAAAGCGAAGGCATTACAAAATCCTTGATTGAAAATTTCAAAACCGGAAAAGTCGTCGCAGCCTTGACCGATGATACTCACACGGTTACACTTTGGGGGATTGAAGTTAATGAAAAAGGCAGAATCAAAAAAGGCTATGTGAGCGACTCTGTAACAGATAAAGCCGGACAGCTCACACTAAGGGAAGTTATAGGCAATTATGCTCCGGATAATAAAGGCAATGAAACATTCCGCTTTCTTTATAGCTACTATGTCTCTAGCACAAATACATATGTTACAGACCTTTATGAGATTTATAGCATTACATATTTAAGCATTGATGAAGCTAGAAATAATGGCACATATCAAGATACTTCTAATAGAAAAGATTGTCTATTAAGCGTTTAATGCGTCCTCTAGCGCGCCGCCACTGCGACTTACACTCCCTCCGCGTCCGTGGAATAGTCGGAATTTAATATTTAATTCCTCTTCTAAGCACAATAGGTTTTCAATCGCTTTTCTTAAGCAATAATTACTAGCAAAGATTCCACCATCTTTGCTGGAATCGGAATATCCAATCATAATTTCTTGGTAACTTTTGCGAGAGAGTAAATATGCGTTGTAATGCGGGTTTGCGTGCAATGTGCGTAAGATTTTTGGTGCGGATTCTAAATCGCTAATCGTTTCAAATAAAGGAGAAATAGAAATGCGCGTTTTCTCATCTTTGCGCCATAATCCACTTTGTTTAGCAAACCAAAGCACACACAACAAATCATTTGCGCTTTGACACATTGAAACAATGCAAGAATCAATGATATTATCGCTAATCCTATCACGTGCCCATTTAAAATTTACAAAACTTAGCAGTGTTTCTTGTGTTTGTGGGCTTAGATTGGCATAAATCGCGTTTAAATCTAGTAGCGGCGCGCTTAGGGCGTTGTTTAAGATGTGTGTTTGCTCATCTTGAGGTAAGAGCAACAAATCCCCTTGCACGAAGCCCAAATGCGCAAAAATCTCTGCAATCGCCGACCAAAATACATCGCGGTGCTGGCGGAAGTCTAATTGCATTAAGTGGAATCCCGCTAAGGTTGCAAGATCTCTTAACTCTCGTAAATATACGCTACTGTGAAAATCTAAAGCATCAATCATTATTGTAATGTCTTTAATGAATTCTTTAGAGTTTGCATACGTATAGGGGCGATTCTCACTTAAGGCACTTTGAGGCAAGTTTAGCATTAAAAGCCTGTTTTTGGAGTTTTTGACGCATACAAGTGAGTTTGGCGCGGAAAGATTCTTGCAGGAATAGTTTCTTGGCGGTGAAATCTAAATGTTTAGATTCAATACTATCTAGTAATTCTTGCGTTGGCGTGATGCAATCTTGTGCGATGGATAATTCTCGGATTAGCTTATCAATACGTTTTAAATACTTGCAAATGATTGTTTCGTGCTGTTTTTTCATCACTTCTAGCATTACCGCATTGGTTACATAGGGATTCCCATCTCTATCGCCACCAATCCAACTTCCAAGCCTAATAGGAGATTTTTTTAAGCCTTCTTTATCTCCTAGCAATGACAAGGAATCACACACTTCTTTGAGTGTATTTGCACCACTTTGCAGGATTGAACTTTCCATAAAATACAATAAATTATCTAATTCAAAAAGCACTTCAATATTCTCGCTACGCACGATGTGGCTATTCCAAAGTAGGTTTAAGCGGTATTTTAAATGTTCTTTCGCACTTTCTTTACCAAATTTAAACCATAAATCTAAATCATCGCACATTTCGTGGTAACTCTCTAAAAATGTCCTGCGTAGAGATTCTGTTGGGTGTGCAGTAAATACAGGGTAGAATCGGATTTTCTTTAGCACTTTTGCAATATCTGCATCATCGTATTTTTGCGCTCTTAATTCGGCTATGGTGTCTTGGATTTTATTTTTATTTGCTTTGCTCAATCGGTAACGCTCATCAATGCTGTTTTAATAGCAAATGGTATAGTGTAAAGGCTTTAATGAGGCTAGAAATTTCTTGAGGGCTTAATGGCTCTAGTAAGTTGGAATCCTTGCCGTCTTTTAATGCGATAAAAATTGGCTCAATCTCTGGTGCGCTAATGCGGAGTTGCTCGCACATTAAACTAAAAATAAAATCTATTTCTTTAGTTTTATCTATTTTTGCGATTCCTTTATACGACTTTATGATTCCATTGTAGAATCAATGGCGCAATTATAACGCTTTATTTTGTAATGTGAAAAGTTTTAATAGGAACGCATTGGAATTTTTAAAGAGTATTTTCTTTTTCCTTAGCAGACTGCGCACGCCTGCAACCTTCTTTCCATAAACTATGTCTTTTTAATATATATTCTGCTAGGACTTTACCGCTAAACATTGCGCTAAGCAATGGGCGATTCTCTTTAAAGACAAAGGCAAACAAATGCCCGATAATACCAAAAATGATTAAAACCAAACCCAAATTATGCAAGGTGGCAATCCAATAAAACAAGCCATCTGAAATATGTATTCCAGCGAGATTTTTAAATGTTTTAACAAGCCCTGTGATGATGAGTAAAAGCAGCACTAAACCGATAAATAAATAAGCAAGTCTCTGCTCGGGTAGATATTTTTCGCTTGGAGGCTCATCACCACCTAATACCATTGCTTTAACGACAAGCCAGCTTTTAATACCATCGCCTTTTTGTGGCAAAATATCAAATTCTTTCCGCATAAAGTGAAAATAACAATGGAATGCAACAAAGAAAATTAGAAAAAACGCCCCTACATAATGCACAATAAGGCTAATGTGATAATCCCCGCTCCACGCAAGCAAGGGCAATTCATTAATCATATACCGCTTAGCAATAGGCATTTGAAAGATTCCGCTTAAAATTAAAGAAAATGTGCTTAAGGCAATACCCCAATGCACAATACGATTCTGCAAACTTTGTCTTAAAATGGTAGCCTTAGGATTCATTGTTGCTTCCTTTTTTGGATTTTGCTACAGCGATTACTCCGGCAATTGCGCCAATAATGGGTGCAGCAAGCACGGATTTAACAAGCGTGGAATCTTCATTAACAAAATTTTTCACTTCTATATTCATATGCGGACGCCCCATTTTTTGTGTTGTTTCATCAAATTCTTGCGGAGTTGTGCCATATTTTTCTGCGATTGCCTCTGCAATGCGCGCAAAAGGGATAGAAGAGAGATAAAAGGTGCTTGTGCCACCATTTTGAATATCGCCATAGACGAATCTCCCCTTAGCCCTTTCTTTCTCTACAAGCGCGATAATTTGAGTTTTGGGCGCAAAAATAATGGCATTTTTAGGACAGGCAATTTCACACGCACTTTTTTCACCCTTAGCAAGCAAATCGCCACACATATCACATTTAAACATCGCGCCACCACCAGCAAGTTTTGGGGCGAGTTTTAAATAAATTCCAACCCCTGCTTGTCGTTGTGGAATCCCCCACGGACAGACATCGCGACATTTTGCTCCGCCAAAGCAAAAATGTTCATCAATATTGACTGCATTATTGTTATCTTTGCCAATCACGCCAAAGGGACAAATTTTTTGACAAGTGGGATCATCGCAATGCATACAGCGACGGGGGATAAAGACATT
>JALEPE010000022.1 GCA_022766795.1 Helicobacter sp. | reverse complement strand
TCTATAAAACATTGCGCATTTCTATATTTAAGTAGCATTTCTACAATGCGCGCACAAACTCCCTCCTCATCCCATACACCACTTAAGCAGTCTTTCACGCAATAGCGCGCTAACTCCTTATGCAAATCCACACCCACCACGCAAATAGCTCTATCATCGGCATTTGCACCTAGAGATTCAGCGGTATCTACTAAAATATAATCCTTGCTAGGATTGAGTTCAAAGCTTGGAATCGCGCTAAAGTGTTCCACTTCAAAGAATCCACTCTCGCTTGCTTGGGGTTCTTGTTGCATTTGTGTGCTAAAATCATCCTCCCCCATTTCAGCTTTTACTTTTGCTAAGTCCTCTAAATTATGTCTTGCAGGGAATAGCGGCTCGTTTTGTTCTCTAATCTTTTTAAAATCCCCAATGGCATACACTTCTTTTTCTTTGTTTAAAGCTTGTAGTTTTAAGATTTTCCATTGGTTAATGAAGCTTTGCTCTTGGTATCTTGGGTCTGTTAAAAATCCGCATAAATCATTATCACCCAAGCGTTGCATTAGAATCACAATACTGCTTTGATTATCTTTCAACCTTGAAATGACTGAACCTTTGAAGTTTTGATTCACAGCATCTCGCGCACTCTTGCTTGCCATTTCACTCACTTTAATGGGGTCGTCAATCAAAATGCAATGCGCGTGGAATCCTGTAATAGCAGATTTTAGAGTGGTAAAAAAACAGCCTCCCCCCTCTTTAAAGATGAATTCGTTAGAATTATCTTGCAAAAATTCCGCACTCTTTTTAAACACGCTCACCCAAAATTGACTTTTGATTAAGGCTCTAACCTCTGCGCTAATGCGTTTGCAAAGCTCATCAGAATATGAAATATACATAAACTTCCGCGTCCTATCCACACCTAGCGCAAATGGTATAAAAGCGCGCGCTAATGTTTCTGTTTTACCATAACTTGGGGGCATATTTAGCATTATGCGTGTGTTTAATTCTAAATTTTGCCTAAGGGCTAGGCTTGGGATTGTGGATTCTAGCATTTTTGCTAGATATGCAAAATGCCAATTATGCAGGAAGTCTTTTTTGTCGTATCTCTCCCATTTCAAATACAAAAAGGTTATAAAATCATTTCTAGCCTTATATCTTAAGGCTAGTTCTTTTAAAGCAAGTTCCTTTTGGTTCATTTTAAACCTTAATGTAAGGTGTAATTAAATGCTTCCTCTCTCTTTGCGCATTAAGCTTACTTCTTAGCTTTGAAACTTCTTGTGAGTAGGCATTCGCATAAAATGCCGCGCGCTGTAAATTCGCTTCGTTTGTCTCCACCTGTAAGGCTCTTTGCATTATGCCATAAACTAACGCATCCGCAAAGAGTGCATTAAGCACACATTGAGAATCCATACTTAAAGGATTCCCTGCAAAGTTTGCAATCACCCTAACTTTTCCACTGAATCTTTGCGTGCATTGATACACATTGCTACTCTTTTGAAAAACGGCAATGCTAGAATCCGTGTTTAAAACAATCGGGTATGCTTTGAGTGGGATTTCTTTGCCATTTATAAAAATAGCAATAATGTTTAAAACACTATGCGGTAACACAAATGTGTCGGAATCTTGCAAGTGAAATTCCATATCGTGCAAGTTTGCGTTAAAGGTAAAGATTAAGTCGTCTTGCACACTCGTAGCATAATCTAATAACTCATTGTCGCTAAAACGCAAATCGGCAAATTTAGTGTCCCTTAATCGCGCACGCACGCGTAATAGAATATCTGCAATTTGCATTAAATCACCTTATGAATATTATGGTAAATATCGGTTGTGGTTGGTTTGTTTTTATAAGCGCGGATTCTTGCAATCGTTTTATCAATCATCGCAATTTCACTTTGTAAAGACATTGCTTGTAAATGCAATAAGCTCAAAGATTCCGCCTCTTTTAAATCATCTAAAAATAGACTAAACACTTCCTTAGCCTTTGTTTTTAATGCGTCCTCTATTAAGCTTGGCGCATTTTTTGCAATGTAGTGGCGGCTTGCCTCTTTGCCCGCGATTTGTGCTTGTGTTTGCAAATCCTTAGAATCTTTCAATAAATCGCGT
>JALEPE010000015.1 GCA_022766795.1 Helicobacter sp. | reverse complement strand
AGAAGCTCCAAAACCCACTAGAGTAATACTGCGACTAAGCTCTTCAATGCTCAAATCCCTTTCTGTAAAAAATAAGAAATTGGGATTATTATCCCATCTCTTTGCTATATTTGCCTGCAAGGTAAAATCGTAATTTGGATTAATTTTATAACACACCCTATAATTATTCTCTAGCAACAAATCCACAACTTCTATTATTCTTTCTTTCATTGCAATCCCATTCGCGTCACACCATTTAGAGAGGCAAATAATGGTATCATTTACCCCCCCCCTACAAACTTGACTGTCCCTATAATCTTCTACCAATTTGTCTAAGCTTGGATATCCTAACCGTAAAAGATACTGATAGTGGCGACTATCTAAAACTTGGCGAATCTTATTATAAGATTTTTTGCAATGTGCGACAAAATATGCTCCCATTTTTGAAAGCACATCATAGCAAAGCAACCTAGAAATATGATGCGCTGTTGTATGAAAATAAGAATGATCAAAGGGGATATCATAACTGGGCATAAGCCTCAGATATTTTACGGAAACATCAAAGCGATATTGCATAGAAGTACCTACAATAAATGGACAAAAAGTTAAAAAAGGCAAAAAATCAGTTGTTAGCAATAAACTATACGATGGATTTAAGGTGTTATCATAAAATTCAACCTTATGTTCTAAACATAAATAAAAAACATTATAATTCCGCTCTAACAGCATTTCTCTAATATACCCAAAATGCTTGAATCCTAAATCATCTAACAACAAAGCTATATTTTTGCAAGAATTTTTAGCAAACTTTTCTTGATAATAAGCATTTATTTTTTTACCAAAATACGCAACACCATTACAATAATTTGTCAAACCCATTCGCAAAAGTTTGTCCGCCATAGCCTCTTGATTTGCAATGGAGCTAATAAGAATCAAAGCATTCTTGTCTTGTTTGATTCTATCTTGCATCACCACCAAATTGCATTCCTCACTAGAATCATCAATAAAAGTATAAGAATCCTGAAATTCTCTGGATTTCTCTTTGTTTAATTTGTCAATAATCCACGCAATAACCTTGCCATTTCCACCTTTACCATAAATATAATATTGCATTAACTTCTCCAAGTATCATCTCTTGCAATTAATGTTACGATTTTAACCTCATCTTTAATGGGCTCTAACTTTTGAAACATATTTTGAATATATCCAATATTGGTCGTTGCAATAAATATAGTATCTATGGAATCAACTGCATCAAGAATATCTTTATAGGTTTTATAACCTTCCTTATAATCATCAGCAACGAATAATACCTTACGATAATTTTGTTTGAGCTGTTCTTGAAACTGCCTAGAAAGATTGCCATCACTATATACGACAATACGCCCTTGCAATGCTTCTTTAGATTCCTCCACACTTAACAATTGCGCATTAAATTTATTATAAGCTTGATTTAATTCCTCTTGGAATCTCTCCTTATAAATTTCTGCAAACTTACGCAAATAAATTGGATAATCTTTTCTCCCCATAAAATATCCCAAAGCCTCTGCTAATGCCCCTCCTCCCCAATCTACTAAAGCATTTTGTGGGACAGACAATTCTGTCAAATAGGATTTTAACTTTTTAATAGAAAGTTCAATCTCTTTTGTATCATCAAAATACATTCCCATAGAGACAATCCAATTATACAAATCAATATATTTTGTCCTTGCATTAGGAGATACCTCTGCGACATAGGTTGCACCTTCTACATAACACATTGTTGCATTTTGATAGATAACTTCATTGGAAGATTCAAAAGGAGCATCGGAAGTATTTTGGACTTCTGCATTGAAAAAATCATATTTTTCTAACCAATCATTACGCATAAGATGCATCGGTTTGGTTGCTAATAACTCTCTTTCTCTTGTATCTAATTGTGAATAGTTAAAAAAATCAGGTAATTTACCGTTATTATTAACACGCAAAACAAATTCTTCAAGAAATAAATTTGCAGAATCAAAGGCGACAACATCAACTTT
>JALEPE010000115.1 GCA_022766795.1 Helicobacter sp. | reverse complement strand
CTGTTAATTTATTACTTTTATCGTTTAAGGAATCAAAATGTTTCAAGATTACAAGCAAAGATTCCTCGTCAAATTTTGGTCGCCTATGCCTGCGATTATTGCGCTTGGTGTAATGGCTGCTTATTATTTTGGTTTGACAGGGACTTATTGGGCTGTTACAGGTGAATTTACACGTTGGGGCGGACACATTATGAATCTTTTGGGTGTGGATACAAGCACTTGGGGTTATTTTAAGATTATAGGTTTGCAAGGAACTCCACTAGATAGGGTAGATGGCGTGATGATTATTGGAATGTTTGCAGGGGCATTTGCCGCTGCAGCAATGGCAAATAATGTCAAGTTCCGTTTGCCTCAAAGCAATATTAGAATCGCTCAAGCCCTTATTGGTGGGATTATTGCGGGGTTTGGAGCAAGGATTGGTATGGGTTGTAATTTGGCGAGTTTCTTTACAGGGATTCCGCAATTTAGCTTGCACGCGTGGTTTTTTACGATTATGACGCTTGTGGGAGTTTGGCTAGGCACAAAGGTTGTTTTACTTCCGCTCTTTCGCTCTCATACAAAGCTAGAAAGAGTGGAACACCAAGCGAACATTGGAAGTCGCACAGAGAATGAAAATCGCGCGAAATTCCTTTTTGTATTAGGCGTTCTAACGCTTGTTGCTGTGGGGATTTGGGTGGCTTATTTAATGGCGTATGGTAAGATTCCAGAGGGCAAAAGGATTCCTGTTTTGGCTATTGCTATGCTATTTGGTGTGGGCTTTGGCTTTATTATCTCACGCGCACAGATTTGCTTTACCTCTGCCTTTAGGGATTTGTTTATCACAGGACGCGGATATATGGCGCGCGCCGTTATTATCGGTATGCTAGTCTCCACCATTGGCGTGTTTAGCTATATTATGCTAGGGCTTCCGCCTAAAATTATGTGGGCTGCACCCAATGCGGTGATTGGCGGGTTGCTCTTTGGCTTTGGAATCGTGATTGCTGGGGGTTGTGAATGCGGTTGGATGTATCGCGCGGTTGAGGGGCAGGTGCATTATTGGATTGTAGGTGTTGGTAATGTCATCGGCTCTACGCTTCTAGCTGCAACTTGGGATTATTATGCAAAGCCTCTTGCGACAAGCTTTCCAAAAATCAATCTTTTAGAATCCTTTGGAAATTATGGTGGATTGGTAGTCAGTTATGTATTGCTCTTTGCTTTTCTTGCCTTTGTGTTATGGATTGAGCGGCAATATTTTGCGAAAAATAAACGATTTGAACGCGCTTAAAGGAATGGAGCAATGAAACAACAAGAAATTATCCCAAATTTTAGATTGGACTTGCAGGGTGAGCCTTGCCCTTATCCTGCGGTGAGAACTTTAGAGGTGTTGCCTGAGCTTAAAAGCGGGGAGATTTTGGAGGTGCTAAGCGATTGCCCACAAAGCATTAATAATATCCCCATTGATGCGAAAAATCACGGCTATGAAGTGCTAGGAGTGGAGCAACTAGGAGCTACAATAAGGTATCTTATTAAAAAGCCTTAAGAGTGGAATCCTAAGTGGATTCTGCTTTGTTCTTGCGAGGCGAGGCAATCCATAATATGGAATTGCTTTAGACTTCCAACTTCGTCATTGCAAACAAAGTGAAGCAATCTATAATGATGCGCAAAAATAAGGTAATGGAATTTTAAAAGCGAGATTCTGTTTTTAAGCGTGGAATCGTGGCGCAAATTTGCGTTAGTTAATTTACCTGCTTTGGTAAAAAATCTATAGTGTAGAATCTCACTCTTAAAGTTGTTTTTTTGTGATTCCATTATTTTAAAGAATCTCCCCATTTCAAGCTTGATTCTTTGAATGTTTGAAAAGTATTGTGTGGGTAAAAGTGATTTTAAATTTTTAGTTATAAAGTTGCATCTAAGCGCAAAAGAGCTTAGATGTATTAAAAACTAGGTAGAATCGCACCTTTATAAGTGTCCATAATAAATTGTCTTACTTCCTCGCTTTGTAGAGCTTTAATAAGTTTTTTGATACGCGCATCATCTTCATTTCCACCCTTAATAGCTACGATATTGACATAAGGAGAATCTTTATCCTCAATAGCGATTGCGTCATTGAGAGGATTTAACCCGGCAAGAAGCGCAAAGTTTGTATTAATCACAGACGCGCTTACATCACTCAACGAGCGCGCAAGCTGCGGTGCGTCCATTTCTGTGAATTTAAGTTCTTTTGGGTTCTCAATAATATCTTGCACGCTTGCAAGTGCAGTATCATCTTTGAGTGTGATTAAACCATTTTTTTCCAAGATTCTAAGTGCGCGCGCACCATTGCTTGGATCATTTGGAATAGAGATAGAATCTCCACTCTTTAATTCTTCTAGACTTTTGATTTTCTTAGAATATACACCCATAGGCTCAATGTGGATTCCAGCAACACTTACCAAATTTGTCTTGTGTTCGCTATTAAAAGAATCTAAATAAGGCTTGTGTTGAAAGAAATTTGCATCAAGAGAGCCGTCATTTAGAGATTTATTTGGCGTAACGTAATCGGTAAATTCTTTAATTGTAATTTCTAAGCCCTCTTTTGCCAGAAGTGGTTTGATTTGTTCTAAAATGATTGCGTGGGGTTCGGGGGTTGCACCTACGATTAATTTTTGGGTAGTTTGTGTTGCTACCTCTTTTGTGTTTTCGTTAGAGCCACAACCGCTAAGTGTAGCGATTGCCACTAACGCGCCTAATGTAATTTTGCCAAAACTTTTAAACATTTTTGTCCTTTGATAAAAAATTAGTGTTTTAATTTTCTGTATAGAAAATCCCCTAAACTTTGGATAATCTGCACGAGAATAATTAAAATCAAAACGGTATATACCATAATATCGCTTTGGAATCGATAGTATCCATATTTTATAGCAATATCACCAAGTCCGCCACCACCTACTGCACCCGCCATCGCACTAAATCCAACAACCAGAATTAATGCCAAAGTAATTCCAGAAATAATGCTAGGTAGGGCTTCTACAAGCATTATACGAAAAATAATTTGCAAATTTGTAGCACCAAAGCTTAGAGCAGCTTCAATCACGCCTTTATCCACTTCTTTTAATGCGTTTTCAATGATACGCACAATAAAAGGCGCAGCTCCAATGCTAAGTGGGACGATTGCTGCGCTTGCGCCGATACTTTTGCCAATTAAAAATTGTGTAAAGGGAAATAAAACCACCATTAAAATCAAAAAGGGAAAAGAACGCAAAGTATTGGTAACGCTGTCTAGGATTCTGTATATAAGGGCGTTTGGGCTTAGTCCATTTGGTGCGCAAAGCACTAATGCAATACCGGGAATGATTGCAAGCAGTGTGGCGATAAAAGTTGCCACGATGCTCATATATAAGGTATCTATTGTTGCCTCAAGCAATAAATAAAATATTTTACTATGCATTTTGCCCTCCTTGAATGATCTCCCATTTCGCACCTTGTGCGCTTAAATAGTTACAAACCTGCTCTTTGGTGCTTTCTTTGATATTGATAACAAGTGTCCCTAGTGCGATTCCATTAAAGGATTCTAAACTTCCCCACACAATACTAAAATCCATTTGCAATGTCCGCGCCATTTGCGTGATAATTGGGTTTTGTGCGATATTTTTAGGAAAGTAAATGCGGATATTGATTCCTTCGCTGGGCAGAATCTCGTTTTCTCCTAGAAATTCTCGCATTTTTGGGTCTGGGGTTAGGAATAAATCCTCAATACCTCCGCTTCTAAGCACTCTTCCTTTGTCCATAAACGCCGCTTCTTGACAGAGTGTTTTGACAACCTCCATTTCGTGTGTTACAAGCACAATGGTTACGCCTAATTCCTTATTAATATTTTGCAACAAATCCAAAATCGCGCCTGTAATATTAGGATCTAGAGCGCTTGTAGCCTCATCACTTAGAAGTAGCATAGGGTTTAAAACTAAAGCCCTAGCAATTGCAACACGTTGTTTTTGCCCACCACTTAGCGCATTGGGATAGGAATTCGCTTTGTCCTCTAAACCCACAAGTTCTAGGAGATTTTTAATCTTTTTAGAATCAATTTTGATATTCGCACATTGTAAAGGTAAAATGATATTTTCATATACATTTTTGCGTGCTAAAAGTGAGAAATGCTGAAAAATCATACCAATTTTTTGACGTAAATGA
Source organism: Helicobacter sp. (assembly GCA_022766795.1). GTDB lineage: Bacteria > Campylobacterota > Campylobacteria > Campylobacterales > Helicobacteraceae > Helicobacter_D. The sequence goes on along the minus strand of JALEPE010000115.1, from coordinate 10,303 downwards.
CGTAAGTCCTTTGGATTTAATGTGGAAACTTCTAATCCATCAATCACAATAGAGCCTTGATTAATGGATTCTAAACCATTAAAAGTGCGCAATAATGTGCTTTTGCCTGCGCCACTATGTCCAACAAGTCCAAATATTGAACCTTTTTTAATATTTAAATTAATGTCGTTTAAAACTTTCAAATCCCCAAAACTTTTATGGAGATTCTGCACCTTGATTAAATCCATTTTGCTCCTAAAATTTGATAGAATTGCAGAATTATAGTAAAAAAAACTAAAAGGCTTGTTATGTTAAAGGGATTTATGCGATTTTGCTACGTGACGTTTATTTGTGTTGGAGTTGTCAATGCACAACCTTGGGTAATGTTTAATGATATGGACGATACCTATTTGTATGACCAAGCAAGTGGGCAGGTGTATATCCGCGTTAAAAAGGGTGGCAAGAATTACGAAGACACTTTTGTAAAAATGGGAATTCAGGATTCCATTAAAGCGCAAAAATCCCAAAAACCGCAGCCTCAACAAACCAAAAATGAGGAATCTGCAACAAACGATGAGGAACAAAAGAAGTTATTGCGACAAGCCCAAGAATTGCAGCGCAGCATTCAAGGAGCAATTTTTACAGGCGAATAATAAATTGTGAGATTCTAGCTCGGAGATTCCATTGTTTTAATGCTTTGGTGCTTTTGCCAAGTGCTAAAAATTAGTTTAATGAGAATTGTTAGAAGTATTCCCTCCATTAAGGCAGCTAAAATAAGGGCGTAATATTCCTGCGTGCTAATTGCACCAAACTGCATTCCAAGCTGTGCAGTAGCGACAAGGAAAGTTAAGGGCATAGAATGGCTAAAAGCGAACAAGAGTGTTTTGACATAGTCTTTAAAATACTTTTTATAGGCAATAAATGCGGCAATAAGGCGTAAAAGCACCATAATAGCGATAATATTAAATGTTAAAGAGAGTAGGTGTAGGTTGTTTAGAATTAGATTCAAATCTAAAGTTGTGCCCACATAAATGAAAAATAGTGGAATAAAAAATCCAAAACCAAAATCATTAAGCTTAGTTACTAAGTCTTTTTGGTGATGAAAATAGGTTGCTAAAATCATTCCTGCTAAAAATGCCCCAAGCACATTTTCAAGCCCTAAAATCTGTGTGATTCCAATCAAAATAAAAAATAACATTGCACTAAAGCGCACATCTTGATTCTTGCTGGAATTTTTAGGAATTAGAAAGAATTTAAACGCAGGAAACCACCAAAGCAACACATCTGTAATCTTAAAGATTCCAACAATCACACTTAAAAATAGGAAAAGCACAAGCAAGGTTTTATAAAGCTCCCAAGTTAGCCCGTGAGAATATGCGCCATTTAGCACCACAAGCGCAACAATGCTAATGAGCTCGCCTAGGATTCCAACATTGAGCGCAAGTTGTAACCACGGGGTGTTTTTGGGATATTCTTTTAACATTGCCATAATCATTCCAAGGCTCATAACTGGCAATGCCGCAATATAAAATTCGGATAATTCAGAGTTTAATACAAACAAAAACGTCAAACCATAAAGAATAAAAAAATATAAAAATGCGGACTTTAGAAAATCTTTACCAAGCTTTGTAAAGGTTTTTAAATCTACTTCTAAACCACATAAAAACATTAAGAATAAAAATCCAATTTGTGCAGTGAAAGCGACAGGTTTTGATTCTGCAAATATTCCAAAATGCACCGCCAATGCGCCAAGCAGAATCTCCACCGCCACAAGCGGAAGTCGTGTCAATGCACTTAAAAAAGGTGCAATCACAATCAAAAGTGCAATAATACCAAAGGTTGTGATAGTGTTTTCCATACTCTTTAAAAAACTCCCTAAAATAAACCACGAAGTATAACATTACTTTCATACAATTCAAATTATGACTATGGTAAAATGCCCGCTTAAACTTTGCATTTTTAGGAAGTATATGGATTTTTTTGCTCCACTTTTATCCTTGCCTTCAGATTTGGAGAACAAACGTTCTAAAGTTAGGGATACATTGATTTTGCAATCAGGACTGCGCTATTTTGATTGGACAGCAAGTGGGCTTGCAGCAACTTGTGTAGAATCACGCATACAATCTTTGCTGCCATTTTATGCTAATACGCATTCACGCAGCAATGCAAATGCCGAGTTGATGAGCGAAATCTATGAAAATGCTAGGGAGCGTTTAAAGGGGATTTTTGGTTTAGATTCTAATTTTGCTTTAATTGCGTGCGGGTTTGGTGCGACAAGTGCTATAAAGAAATTTCAAGAGCTATTAGGCATTTACATTCCACCCAAAACAAAGTCTTTATTAAACTTGCAAAATATTGACAAATCCACACTTCCTTTGGTGCTCATAAGCCCTTTTGAACATCATAGCAATGAGTTAAGCTTCCGTGAGGGTTTGTGTGAGGTTATTAGAATTGCGCTAAATACAGAGGGGTTGCTGGATTTAGAAATGCTAAAGGCAGTTTTAGCGCAAAATCAAGGCAGGAAAATTATTGCCTCTTTTACGCTTGGTTCCAATGTGAGTGGAATCGTAATGCCTTTTAGAGAAATTTCACATTTGGTGCGTGCATTTGGTGGGATTATTTGCTATGATTGTGCAAGCACCTCGCCATATGTGGAAATTTCTCCTGAATTTTATGACGCGCTTTTTTTGTCCCCGCATAAACTGCTTGGTGGAATTGGAAGTAGTGGGATTCTAATTATTAATCGTGCTTTGGTAGATAAAACGCTTCCGCCGACATTTTGTGGGGGTGGCACGGTGGGCTATGTTTCGCGTATAAGCGCACAATATCTTGGTATTGATGAGCGGAGAGAAGAAGCTGGAACACCCGGAATTTTAGAGTTTTTGCGTGCCTATTTAGGTTATGCATTGCGTCAAGAAATTGGCGTGCAGTGGATAAATTTTGCTAAGATTCCGCACATTAATGCGTTTAGAGAGTTTTTGGAAAATACATCAAATATCACGTATTATGGGAATTTAGCACATAATACACTGGGTATTTTTTCCTTTAATATACGCGGAATCTCACCCTTTGAAGTAGCAGAAAGGCTTTCTAGGAAATATGGAATCCTAGCGCGTGCCGGGTGTTCTTGTGCGGGACCTTATGGACACGATTTGCTAGGGTTGGAGGATAACGCAATTTTTACACAAATGCCCGGCTGGGTGCGCATAAATACGCATTACACACACACGAAAGAAGACATTGATTATCTCATTAATGCTCTTAAGGCATTATGCAAAATTTAGATTAATGCGCTAAAAATAGCACTAAGGGTTTATCATTTAGAAGCAAATTAACTTGCACACCTTGTTTGCCGCTAAGTGTTGCTGCAATTTCATCTTCGCTTTTGTAAGCCTTTGGCAATGAGATTCCAATAGAGAGATTGTGTTCAGATAAGACGGCTTTAGAACGTCCCGCAATGATGTTTGTAAATTCTGAAATAACATCTAGTAGCTCCTCATCACTTTGTGATTCCTCACCAAGCAACATCATAGAAGCCTCTTTGACAATAGATTTACTAAAACAAAGCGCGACTAGCCCGCTCACATCACCTTCAAACTCAATCATTGCGCCCATAATATTTGCTTCTGAAGTCTTATTGTAATGCGTAACTTTATAGTCGGTGCGTTTGGCGTTCCCGCCTGTGAGAGAAGATAAAGTTTCAATGGCGGCATTAATAAAGACGGGGAGTTGCGCAACTAAATGCTTCGTTAAACCTTTGCGTTTTTGCTCTGCAACTTGGTGGCTCTTGGCTAATTCTAAGATCTTTGGATTTTTCTTGCATTCTTCAATACTAGGAAAAAATAAAACATTACTACGCACACAAAGTTCTTGTTTATCAGTGCTTAAGGCTGTTTTTAATCCACAAACCGCAATACAGGCTTCAAAGGATATGCTATTAAGTGCTAAGGACATTATAAAATCTAGCACAGATAAATTGAATTCCTTTGTATCACTTGCATCAAAAATAAAAACTTTATACCCTTCCCTAAGACGCGCATTGTGCGCTTGAATGTTGAAAAATAATGCAATATTTTTATCAACTTTTTTGTATAAGGTGTAAGTTACGATTCCGTTTGCAATAGTAACAGGAATGAAATTGCTTGTAATATCAAAATAAATATCATAAATATAAATGGCTTTATCTAAAAATTGTCTGCGTTTTTGGATAAATTCATTGCTATCGTTAATGCAAATCACCTGATAACCCTTAGAGCTTAGCTCGTGAGAAATTAATGTTTGCACCATATTATCTTTATCATAATAAATAATGGTTTGATTAAGTGGTGGAGCTTTTAGCCCTAATAAAAGATTTGCCATATTTTCTGTGCGAAATAAGGGTAAGCTTTTGTTCGGAAAAAGTGCTTTTAACTTCGGAAACTGCTCATCGCTATAATTGACAAAAGCCACTGCAACGCTAACTTTATTCTGCATTGCGAGTAAAGCTTTTGCAATAAGAATCGTAGCCCCCTCATCAAAGGCTTCTATATGTTCAAACGAAAAATATACAGCCTTTAGCGCAAGAGACCTAATGGTCGCGCTATTAGAGATAAGCACTTGGCAAATCTCTTTAGCTGCTTTCATATCTAAATGCGCATCAGGCGCGTAAATAGCAATGTCGTGTTTAATGATAGGTCGCATCGATTCTAATTGCTTCTTTATTTGCTAGGTGATGTGTAGATTTCTGCTTCCACTCTTCTGTTTTGCGCTCTACCCTCTTTGGTTGCATTGTCTGCAATTGGTCTAGTCTCTCCATAACCTTTTGATTGTAAGCGTTCTGCTTCAACACCCTCTTGAATAATTGCTTCTTTCACAGCATCTGCACGTCTTTGGGATAATTTTTCATTGTAATTAGCATCCCCCGTAGAATCTGTATGCCCGCTAATAATGGCTGTTTGATTAGGATTTTCTTTCATAGATTGTGCAAAATCTTGAATCTCTGCATTGTATTTTGGCGCAACAACAGAAGAATCAAATGGGAATTGTACAGAGAAAGTATGGATATGAGATAATACAGGTTGCTCCTCTATAATTCTCTCTGGCTCTGCTACGGCTACCGGCTCGCGTGTGTAAGTGCCAAATGGAATACTAAAACCAACCATACCGATAACATCACTGCGTCCATCAAAGCTTATAAGATGTCTAAGTTCTGCTTTTAAATGAAAAAATTCTGCCATTGCATAGCGCACACCCGCACCATATTGCGTGAAGAAATCACTATCCATACTTTGAATTTCGTTACTCATATACTCATATCCCATACCGCCTAAGATATAAGGAGAGAATTTATTCTCTGTGTAGAACTCTTTGACAATATCTAAATAATAGCGACTAACATCTGTGGATTCGTTAGGTAAGCTATAATCTGCATTGTCAATGCGGTCATAACCCACTTCTACCAACACGCTTTCTGCAACGCGCCCTGCGAATCTTAAGCCATATGTTAGATCAATATCGTCCGCGTATCTGTCGTTACTAATGTGCCAACTACCACCAATCATTGGAGTAATCTCAAAGAGATTATCCGCTGCAAATATAGAAGTGCTAAGCATCAAAGAAAGCATAAGTGATTTTTTCATTCTAAATTCTCCTTTTTGAATAATTTGCATATTTTATCTAAAAATATTTTTAGATAAAATTAGATGAAAGTAAAAATTTTGCAATTTTTATAAAAATCAATAAAAATCAGCATTTGTGATTCTATAATGATGAAGGGCTAAGAATGAGAGATTTTGAAACAATTGTGCAAAAACTTGTAACATTTATCCGTAATGCGGTGGAAAGTCGTGGGTTTAGTGCGGTGGTGTTTGGGTTAAGTGGTGGGATTGATTCTGCGGTTGTTGCAAGACTATGCCAGCTTGCTTTTAAAGATACACATAAAGCCTTGATGTTGCCTGCAATGCAATCATCAAAGGAGAGTTTGGAACACGCATTGGAGCTGTGTGAAAAGTTTGGAATCACATATGCAATTATTCCAATAAAAGCACCGCAAAGCGCATTTGAATCACTTTTGCCGAACTTAGCTCAAACCCCCTTGCGTTTAGGAAATTTATGCGCACGATTGCGAATGGTTTGTCTCTATGATTACGCCTTTGCGCATAATGCTTTAGTGGTTGGAGCGAGCAATAAAAGTGAGATTATGCTTGGATATGGCACGATTTATGGAGATTTAGCCTATGCCATTAATCCCATTGGTAATTTATATAAGACGGAAATTTATGCTTTGGCGAAGGTGCTAGAAATTCCGCAAACGATTATGCAAAAAGCACCCAGTGCAGATTTATATGCAGGGCAGAGTGATGAGGAAGAACTTGGCTTTTCTTATGCGATATTAGATAGAATTATGCTACTATTACAACAAAACGCAGATGAAAAGGAAATTTTAGCGCAAGGATTGCCAAAAGTTGCGTTAGAATTAGTAAAAGATAGAATCGCGCGTTTTGCATTTAAACGAGAAATGCCAGAGATTGCGCAGATATAAGGACGATAATGCGAAAGATTCCCTATTTTATTCCCGATATTACAAAAGTCGAGAGAGATGCCATTGCAAATGTGTTAGACAATCCTAGCTACGATATTGTTAGTGAATTAGAGGAGGAGTTTAAGAAATTTATCGGCATAGAATACGCTGTTGCTGCATTAAGCGGGGCAGCAGCTTTTCATTTGTGTTTGTTTGCAATGGATATTAAGAGGGGTGATAAAATTATTTGTTCTGTGAATTGCCATCCGACATTTCCAGAAATGATTCGGCATTTTGATGCGGAGCCTATTTTTATAGACATTGAAGAGGACACATTTTTTATGTCTTATGAAAAATGCAAGGAAACCATTGAGCGCATAGGTGTTAAAAAACTACGCGCAATTATTGTAAGCCACACAGCAGGGCAGGCAATGGACTTAGAGCCATTTTTTGCATTAGCGGATACATACAATATTAAAATCATTGAGGATGCAACAATGGCTTTGGGATTAATGCATAATGGCATAAGAATTGGCTCACAGCAGACATTTGCAAGTATTTTTAATATTGTGCTTGACGCAACACATCCTGTCGCGCAAACAGGTATTCTAACAACACATAACGAGGAATTAGCTAAACAGGCGATTCTTTTACGCTATCACGGAATCGTGAGCGAGAAAACAACCTCCACCACGCCGCAATATCTCTATGATGTCGTGGGAATTGGCAATAAATACAATGTGAGTTATCTTGATGTTGCGCTTTGCCTAAGTCAGTTAAGGCGCATTGATTATATTATTAAGCGACGCATTGAGATTGCGCAGTATTATAATGCTACTTTGAAGGATGCGCCACATATTGAGATTCCAATTATAAAGAGTGATCATATATTTTTGCACTATATCATTAAATTAGATAAAAATCGCGACCATTTTGCAAAAAAATTAAAAGAATGTGGAATCCAAGTCGCTTTACACTTTGTCCCATCGCATTTGCTCACATATTATAAATGTAAATATAAATACAAAATTAGTGATTTTCCTATTGCGCTGAAAAATTATCAGCAAATCCTTAGTTTGCCTATTTATAGCGCAATGCAGCAAGAAGATGTGGATTATGTGTGTAAGCAGGTTTTACATCTTACAAATTTGCGTGTGTAATGGAATCTTAAAATGCGAAAAATAGAGCGGTATTTTTTCTTTCCAAGCCCAATGCAGAAATTTCTTGCTTTTGCATTGTTGCCCATTAGTCTGCTATATTGTATGGTTGCAACATTAAAGCGTAAAATTTCTCGCCATTATGATTTTGGGATTCCAATTATTAGTGTTGGAAATTTGGTGCTAGGCGGAAGTGGCAAGTCGCCTTTTGTGATGGAAATCACTAGGGATTACCCCAATGCTTGTGTAATTTTGCGTGGATATGGGCGTAAGAGTAAGGGGCTAAAAGTCGTTAGCGTTCTAGGTGCTATCCAAGAAAATGTTACAAACGCAGGTGAAGAGGCGATTATGCTTGCAAGGGCATTAAACAATGCGAGTGTGATTGTAAGTGAGAATCGTAAAAGCGGAATCTTAAAGGCAAAGGAGCTTGGTGCGCAAGTGGTGTTTTTGGACGATGGATTCCGCTTCAACTTTAAAAAACTGAATATTTTGTTAAAGCCAAAATTGGAGCCTTACTTTAACTTTTGTATTCCAAGTGGTGGATATAGAGAGCATAAGAGTGCGTATAAAGACGCAGATATAGTAGCGGTTGAGGGTGTGGATTATGTACGCGAAGTGGAAGTGTTAGATAAAACGCCTAAAATGCTGCTTCTAACTGCCATTGCTAATCCATCACGCTTAGAAGCGTATTTGCCCAATGTTGTAGGCAAAATCACGCTAAAAGATCACGCATTTTTTGATAAAGAGAATATTTTAAAAGCATATGCAGAGTTTGGAGCAACTTCCTTGCTTGTTACGCAAAAGGATGCGCCAAAGCTTGATGATATTGGGATTCCACTCTCTGTTTTGCGTTTGCAACTAACCATCAATCCAGCGATAAAAACACGTATTAAAGAATATATAGCAAGTTATACTGCTAGCAGGAATAAACAATGAGCTTAAAAAGAGCTTATCTTTTATTGGTTTTTGCGATTCTTACCGAAGTCTTTGCCGTGAATTTAATGAAAGCAAGTGCGGGTGAAATATGGGGGCTTGTGAGTATGTATGTTTTGCTTGTGCTGTCCTATTATTTTATGGCTCTTTCACTGAAGCGAATCTCTGTGGGTGTGGCGTATGCGATATGGGAAGTATTGGGCGCAGTCTGCGTGGTTTGTATTAGCGTGTTTTATTTTGGTGAGGAATTGCTATGGACACAAAAAGTCGGCATTGTCTTGTCTATTGGCGGAATCGCACTCATTAATTATGCGGAATTGAAAAACGAAAGAAAAGAAGCAGAATCGGATTCTACACAAATTGCCCATAAAGGAATGCAATGAGCTTAGCTTTAGGATATGTCGTTATTTCGGCGATTTTAGATGTAATTGCAAATTTGTTTTTAAAAAAATCCAACGCTTTCACACACAAAGGCTATACCATAGGCTGCATTTTGATGGTTTGGGCGGCTTTTAGTGTGCTACTTTTTGCACTTGAGGATATGCCTTTGAGCGTGGCGTATTCTACTTGGGGTGCGGTGGGGATTGTTGGCACAAGCATTGGAGGCTATATCTTTTTTAAAGAACGATTAGGAATCATTGGCTATATTGGTATGGCGATGGTTGTTTGTGCGGTGGTTTTGTTGAATCTGTGAGGCTGTCATTACGAGAAATGAGCAAAGCGAATGACGAAGCAATCTATAATCCAGAATCTCACCTGTAAAGATTCCATTGTATATTTTCTAAAGTCCGACATTATGGATTGCCACAAAAAGCTAAAGCTTTTCTCGCAATGACGCAGTAGCAAGACGCAAGAGAGAATTTACGCCTTAACCCCTTGCAGAATCTCGCTTAAAATGTCAATAGCTTTGCTTTTCTCCGCTTCAAAAATGTGTTGTGGCAATGAGCTTAGATTCCCAAACTCATCAAGCCTAAATCTATTATTATGCGTGTGATTTTTAAGCGCATTGAGGGATAATTCTAAGATTTTTTGAATCTTATTTATATCGGTTTCGTTCATCCATTGATACCAAATCTCGTGCGCCTTATCCGCCACTTTTTGATTGTGGGCTATATCCTCGCTAGAATTGCCATTCTTATAATTCCCATATAAGCTTTCTGCTTCCAAACTCGCCGCTTGATATACACTCACAAAAATCATTACATTCATATCTAGGTCAAGACCTAGAATTTTACTTAATGTTTTGGATTCCTCTTGCACTTCTTGCGCCTTGCTTGTGTCGCTATTATGTAAGGATAGGAATGTATCAAAAGATGACTTATTTTCTTGAATGCTTGTTGTGTTTTTGTGCGCTAAAACATTATTTTGCATATAAGGATTAGTGCTAATTTGCATAAAGTCTCCTTATTTAATCTATTAAGAATCTTACGCCTTAATCCCTTGTAGAATCTCGCTTAAAATGTCAATGGCTTGGGATTTGCGTTTCTCAAAATGCTCTGGGCTTTCTGTCTGCCCCATATAGCAGCCTCTTTGAATCGCAGTTTCAGATTCCAAAACTTCTAGCACATTTTCCAACATTTCTTTTTGCTCATCGCTAGAAGCATTCCTAAGCTTTTGATTCCAACTTACATTTGCAGTCTGCCAATTTACTTTAAGCGGGTCTGTGTTATGCTCTTTTGCATATTGTTGAATCGCAGAGACGATTTGCGCTGTGCGTATCGTTCACCCCTCCTCA
>JALEPE010000108.1 GCA_022766795.1 Helicobacter sp. | reverse complement strand
GAGGATTTATTCTTGCCCATCACCATTATACCTTGCCCTATTGTGCGCACACAAGAAGGACTAGCACTAAGCTCTCGCAATGCTTATCTAAGCCCAAGCGGTAAGCAAGAAGCCCTTAAGATATCAAATGCACTTAACACCATAACAAAAGCCATTATGCAAGGCATTCAGGATTCTAAAACCTTGCAAAATATCGGATTAGAAGTGCTTAGCGGAATGGATATAGAATACTTTGTGATTGTCAATAAGGCGTTAAAACCTATTGATACCATTCAAAAGGATTCGACTTTAATTCTAATTGTTGCGCGCGTTGAAGGTGTGCGCTTGCTAGATAATCTTTGGTTTTAATCGTGATTCCACCTTTATGGAATCGCAATATCTTTGATTAATCAACTAAAATTGAATGCAAATTCCATTACGCATAGAATCTCAATGGTAAAACCTTATTTTATAAAAAACTACGGAAAACAAAAAGAAGTGGCGGAGCGGACGGGGCTCGAACCCGCGACCCCCTGCGTGACAGGCAGGTATTCTAACCAACTGAACTACCGCTCCACATTTGTAAAAATTGCAATGGTGGTCGCTATAAGACTCGAACTTATGACATCCACCTTGTAAGGGTGGCGCTCTACCAACTGAGCTAAGCGACCATTAGGGAAGTAAAATAAAAGTGGTGACTCCTAGGGGATTCGAACCCCTGTAGCCACCGTGAAAGGGTGGTATCCTAACCGTTAGATGAAGGAGCCACTTTTATTTTTGCTTATCGTGGTGACCCGTGTTGGATTCGAACCAACGGCCCATTCCTTAAAAGGGAATTGCTCTACCAACTGAGCTAACGGGTCAAATTTTAAAAAATGAGTTGAAATTATACAGCTTTATAGAATAAAAGTCAATAGTTTTCAAAAAAAATCTTTAAAAATAAAAGGTATGCATACAGAGTTGCTTGTGCTTGTATAAAATTCCTATCACCCTTAAAATGCAAGCATTCAATCATCTCAATTTCTATGCCATTTGCGATTCCTTTTACACCGATGTAAATTGTCCCCACAGGCTTACTTGCACTTCCACCACTTGGTCCTGCGATTCCACTTGTTGCAAGTGCAAAATCTGCTCCTGATAACCTTAATGCGCCATTTAACATATCACGCACCACTGCTTCACTCACTGCACCAAACCGCGCTAAATTTTCGGCACTTACCTCTAGCCAAGCTTCTTTAATTGCATTTGCGTAACTAATCACACCGCCGTCAAATACCGCACTTGCACCGCTTTCTTTTGTTAATTGATAAGCAATTAACCCACCCGTGCAACTCTCTGCGCTTGTAATTTTAAAGTTTCTCGCTTCCAACAATGCAATCACACTTTTCGCAAAGTTAAATGTCGTAAAAATCTTATGACTAAAATTTTCCTCTATTGCAACTTTAAAACCATACAAATCCCCATTCATCGCGCTTAAAAGCTCTAAATTAGAATGACTATTTAGCACTTTTATGCACACGCCAAATTCCTTTGCAATTCCACTTAATAATATTTGCGTAGATTGCGCATCAATGCCTAGCGGATAAAGATAAAGCAAATTTTCCTGCAAACTCTCGCCAAAACCACCATTTTTAACACTCAACAAATCCATTAAATAAATTTTAGATTCCACATTTGTATCTGCGCTTTGATTCTTTTTGGTATGACAAATCTCCACGCAACTTGTATTAATAATTGTAGATTCTACCATTTCTTGTGTTTGTAGTATTTCTATCACTTGATTAAACTTTTCTTTTGGTAACACAATCAAACATTGTTGTGCGCTTAATATATTCTTAAAAATAGAAGTATCACACATTTCGTCAATAGAATCGCAAAAATGCAGTGCGTGCAAAGTTCCAAAATGATTTCTTGCAACACTTTGCGCATACGCGTTAAGCGGCAAAAAGTCGCGGTAATTCTCTCCAACACAAATTAAAACATTCAAGTTTTTTACCTTTTTTCTAAGTTTTTCAAAAGCTTTATGGTAGAATATTTTAGCTATTTTAAAGCTTATTTTGGAGGTAATTATGAGTAAAGTTTTAGTTGTTCGCCCAGAGGATGAAAAACCCGGAGAGGTCTATAACGCAAGCGGTAAGATTAGTAAGAAATTCTACGAAAAAGAAATTGTAAAGCTGCAAATTGAATTAATTAAACTGCAAAACTGGGCTAAAAAGTATGAAAAGAAAATCATCATCATTTTAGAAGGACGCGATGCGGCAGGAAAAGGAGGGACTATTAAAGCATTGCGCGAACATTTAAATCCACGGGGTGCAAGAGTAGTAGCACTACAAAAACCGAGCGATGTTGAAAAAACACAATGGTATTTTCAACGCTACATTGACCAGTTGCCAAATGGCGGTGAAATTGTATTCTTTGACCGCAGTTGGTATAATCGTGCTGGCGTTGAAAAAGTAATGGATTTTTGCACCAATGAGCAATACAGAGAGTTTATCATTCAGGTTTCACACCTAGAGCAAATGTTGATTGAGAGTGGTTATATTCTCTTTAAATTTTTCTTAGATGTTGGACGCGAGGAGCAGAGAAAAAGAATCGCAAGCCGTAAAGACGAGCCTCTTAAGCGTTGGAAATTAAGCCCTATTGATGAATTATCCCTCAATTTATGGGACGATTACACAGAAGCATTTGAAAAGATGTTCTCTCGCACACACACACCTTTTGCTCCGTGGCTCATTGTGGATTCCAATGATAAAAAACGCGCTAGAATTAATCTAGCTAGAATCTTGCTTTCAAAAATTGATTATGAGGACAAAGACGCAGAAAATGTATGCTTGTTAGCAGATCCGGGCATTGTTTCTTACTATTCAAGCGTAAAAATGTTCTCAAGCGATGCAACAAGCGAAATTGGCAACAAAGACAAAGAAAAAAAGAAAGATAAGAAAAAGAAAAAAGACTAGAAGGCTAAAGCTTGACA
>JALEPE010000094.1 GCA_022766795.1 Helicobacter sp. | reverse complement strand
TTTATCACTTCCAATGGGTATTTAGGTGCGCTAAAGCGTAAATACAATGTTAAAAAAGCCGGATTTAGCGGAATCTTGGATCCTTTTGCTTGTGGGGCTTTAGTGGTTGCCTTTGGGCAATATACAAAGTTGTTTAGCTTTTTGGAGAAATCTCCAAAAGTGTATCAAGCTACGCTTTGGTTAGGCTTACAAAGTGATTCTTTGGATTTAGAAAATGTACGGAATATTTTCAAGATAGAAAAATTTTCATATCATACAATAGAATCTGTGTTAAACAATTTTGTGGGTGCAGTGGAGTTTATCCCGCCAAAATATAGCGCGAAAAATATTCAAGGGCAAAAGGCTTATATGCTTGCAAGAAGTGGTCAAGAAGCGGATTTAGAAATATTAGAAAGATTTTTAAAGCCTCAAATTATGCAAGTGTATGCAATAGAATTTTTAAACTATTGCCACCCCTTTGTGAGTTTTAGAGTTAAAGTGAGTGAGGGCGCATATATCCGTTCACTAGGCGCATTAATTGCAAAGGAGCTTGGCTGTGTCGGAGGACTAAGTTATTTAGAGCGTTTAAGTGAAGGAGGATTAAGTTATGATGGAGAAAAGTCGTTGAATCCTCTAGAGATTCTACCTTTTAGCAAGATTGATTTGCGCGGAGATTCCGCAATGCGTAATATTTTTGAAAATGGCAAAACATTTGACGCTAAAATGCTTAAAATTTCGCAAAATTCAAAATATATAGTACAATTTGAAAGTTTTTTCTCTATAATTTCAAGCAAAAATGAAAAAGTGCAATATTTAGCAAATAGGATTCCTCTATGTTAATTCTATCCCGAAAAGAAAATGAGAGTATTACCATTGGTGATGATATCATTATTAAAGTCGTTAGCATTGATAAAGGTAGTGTAAAATTAGGCTTTGAAGCACCTCCTGAAATGCTAATTTTGCGTCAAGAATTAAAAATTGCAATCCAAGAAGAAAACAAAAAATCTCTAGCACACAATGAAGATGCACTTAATAAACTCGTGCGTGTTAAAAAGAAATTTTAATGCAATTCACAGAAATAGAATCTTGCGAAATTGTTGCAAAATCCTATGCTAAAATCAATATATTTTTAAAAATTGTTGGCAAAACACGGATTAAAGGCGTTAATTATCATTTGCTACAATCACGTTTTATGCGCCTTCCTTTTCTTTATGATACCTTAGGATTTAAGTTTGGTGTGGAATCTTTTAATATCATTGGAGATTTTGATTGTAAATTGGAGCAAAATACGATTTATAAGGCTTTAAACGCGCTTTTGCCTCATATAACGCCCGACAAGAAACACGCATTGCAACATATTTCTATTTTGGTTAAAAAAGAGATTCCAAGTGGTGGTGGTTTAGGTGGAGGGAGTGCAAATGCGGCGTGTTTCTTGCAAGTGGTTAATGCAGCATTGAATTTAGGTTTGTCTGATGAAGCTTTAATGCAAATTGGTGCAGAAGTGGGGAGTGATGTGCCATTTTTTCTTAGTGGGTTAGAGATTGCAAATGTTACAGGCAGAGGAGAAGTCATCGCTCCTTGCAATGAAAAGCCTTTTTTGGTAGATATTATTAAACCGAATTGTCATTGTAGCACTGCAAAGGTTTTTGCAAAATATGCACAAGAATTTTACGATTCTATAAAAGTTGCTGATGCGTTAAAGGAATCGTGGTTGCAGAAGTCAAATGCAGAAATTTTAAAGCAAGATTCTTTGAAGGTCAATGATTTGCTAGCACCAGTTTTAACGCTGTATCCGGAATTGGAATCGTATAGCAAAACCGCGTTTTTAAGTGGTAGTGGCAGTTGTTTTTGGCGCATTTCAAATGCACTAGAATCTAAGGATTCTACAAGGGAAATGTTATGAAAATTATTGCTACAAACAAAAAAGCCACATTTGATTTTTTTATTTTAGAGAAATTTGAAGCGGGGATTGAATTGAAGGGTAGCGAGGTTAAGGCGATTCGCGCGGGGCGGGTGAATCTTAAAGATAGCTTTGTAAAAATTGTCAATGGGGAGGCTTTTTTATTCCAAGCGCATATTGCGACACTCTCTACAACGAATCTATATTATAAACCCGATGAGAAGCGTCCGCGTAGGTTATTGCTCCACCGCAAAGAAATTGATAAACTCTTTGGTAAAAGTCAAGTGAGCGGAATGAGCATTGTGGCATTAAAGCTATATTTCAACCATCGCAATAAGGCAAAATTGGAAATTGCTCTTGCAAAGGGAAAGAATCTGCACGATAAGCGTGAGAGTTTAAAAGAGAAAATTCAAAAGCGCGAAATCGCACAAAGTTTAAAAGAAATGCAAAAATTACGATAAGGATTATAATGTTGCCACTAAAAGAGATTGTTGAATATGGGGTGTTAGGTGTTTTGGTGTTAATGAGTATTGTTGCGCTTTGGGCGAGTTTTGAGCGAATGCTGTTTTATCGCTACATTAAGCTTGTGCTTTATACCAATAAAATTGAATTAGAAATGGATTTGTCTAAGAATCTAACATTGATTGCGACGATTGGTTCTAATGCGCCTTATGTTGGGCTTTTAGGCACGGTATTTGGAATTATTCTCACCTTTGTGCAAATGGGGCAATCGGGTGCGGTGGATACATCAAGTATTATGACAGGACTTGCCTTAGCATTGCAAGCAACAGCGGGAGGGTTGCTAGTTGCGATTCCAAGCATTGTGTTTTATAATCTTTTAACGCGCAAAAGCGAAGTATTGGTGGCAAAATGGGAGATTTTACAAGAACAAAACGCCTTGAAGGAATCGCAAAAATAAGGAAAGAGGATGAAGCATTTTAGGAAAATGGATAGTATTAATATTGTGCCTTTTATTGATATTATGCTTGTCTTGCTTGTGATTGTGTTAACAAGTGCGACTTTTATTGCGCAAGGTAAGATTCCTATTGCGATTCCTAAAGCACAAGGTTCAGATTCTATGAATAAAACACAAAAAACCTTAGAAATTGCCATTGACGCGCAAGGGCAATATTATATGGACGGCAAGATAATGGATTTAAATGCAATAGCGCAGTCTTTACAATCTCTACCCAAAGATACGCCAATATTATTGCGTGGAGACCAAAAGAGTTATTTTGAACAATTTGTGCAATTAGTGGGTGTGCTAAACCAAAGCGGGCATTCTAATGTAGATGTAGAAGTGGAACAAAAATAAGGAACGCGAATGTTTAGAGAGAGTTATGATATTTCTACTTTAATTTCTGCTGTTATCACCTTTATGGTTATTGTTTTAGCGATTCGTTTTGTGCTTTATTATGCAAACCGCAAAGGCTCACAAATCCAAAAGCCCGATTGGCTTGATGATGAAAGATTTGATTTAAACAAGAAAAAGAAAAAATAAGGGGACGGCTATGGAAACTCTAATGATTAATGGAATCTTTACAGCGTTTATGTTAGCACTTGCATTTTGGGATTATCAAAGCTTTGGCAAGCAAAAGCATCGTGATTTTAAGTCCATTATTATGAGTGCGGGAGTTTTAGGGACATTTGTAGGGATTTTTGTGGGATTGCAGGATTTTAATGTTAATAATATTGAAAACTCTGTGCCCTCACTGCTTGCCGGCTTAAAAACAGCTTTTTATACTTCTATTTTGGGTATGGCTTTAGCAATCTTGCTTTCTATTGCGCAAAAAAGTAAGGTTGTCAAAAGTGATTTTGAGAATATGTTGGATTATTTTTCGCTCCAAGCAGGGAAGCTAGATCAATTAGAAAAGCTTGAAGCATTAAGTGCGATAAAGGAGATTGTCTCGCAGCAAAAGCAGCAATTAGAATTACAAAGTGCTTACCAAAGGCAACAAGCGGAGAATTTTAAAATCTTGCAAGATTCCTTTAATGGCACCAATGCCACATTAAGGGAAGCAATGCATCATTTAGCAAAAGGTGCAAGCAAGGAGTTAATTGCTGCATTACAAGAGGTGATTCGGGATTTTAATCTACGCATTACCGATCAATTCGGGGATAATTTCAAGGAACTTAATAACGCTGTTTCGCAAATGATTGCGTGGCAAAATCAATATAAGGATTCCATTGCGGGATTAGATCATAGTCTAAAGCATACTTTGGAGCTTTTTGCTGCAACAAAAGATTCTTTGGAATTAGTTGCTTCTAGGAATACGGAAGTGCTAGAAGTGTATCACGCGCTTGCTTCTAGCATTGAGGCTTCAAGAATCGAAAATGAGAAATTATCTGCGCTTTTAAGTGGTTTTGGCGCAATGCACGATAATGCCACTGCGGCATTGCATTGCGTGGAGAATTTGAGTAAGAATCTGCAAGATACGCACGAACAGGCTTTAGTTTTGACAAAGGAATCCTTGCAGGGCGTGCAAGACTTCTTAAATCAAAGCACAGCAACGCACCAAGAAACGATACAAAATTCTTTAGAAAATAGTTTGAAAAATATAGAAAGTGGTGCAAATGCGCAAAATGAAGCTTTGGTTGCCCTGCAAAACGCCTTTAATACCTTTAATACAGAGTATATTGCGCAAAATAAGGCACAAATTACGGATTTATTAGAATCTCTAAAGGTAGAATTGCGTGCGTTTATAGAGAGCTTTACAGAGAGCGATTCTAAATTGAAGCATAAAAATTTAGAAATGATTGCGCATATTCAAAGCAGTATCAAAGAGCGTTTAGATGAGGTTAAAGAGAGTTTTGAAAATAGTTTAGAGGTTTTAGAAAATGCGCAAAAGGAATCGCTACTTCTCATTGAAGATCAAGCGAAGCGCAGTGATGATGTGTTAATCCGCCACACGCAAGAAATGGGTAGTGTGGTAGAAAAAGCAAGCCACCATTTAGCGGAGTTGGGCGAGAAAACAAAAGAGAGTCTCACAAAAAATTCTGATACATTAGAGCAGCATATTGTGAATGCAGTGTTAAATTTTGATACATTGCTAGGCAAAACAACTAAAACTTTGGAGGATAATTTTGAGGATTCCAAAACAACATTGATGGCATTAAGCAAGGAAATAGAATCGCAAATGGTTGTTACGACAAAATCACTCAATTCTATGCTTAATGATACCGCAGATGTGTTGGGTGAAGCCACACAAAATATCAAAGAATCTTTGGTGCAAACCAATGCGACATTAAGCGAAAATTTTAAAGAAGCGACAGATTCCATTGTAGAGAATCTAAGTCATAGCACAGAAACGATTGCTGCAAATCTAGGCACAAACACACAGAATATCGTCAATCACTTTGAGAGCGCAACAAGCACAATGGGAGAGAGTGTTGCAAACCTTATCAAACAGAATCAGAGTCATAGTAAAAATTTAATGGCTTTACTAGAGGAGAATGTTAAAACCTTTTCTAATACTTTGGAGCAACTCCATCAAGATTCCACACAATATGCCAAAGACTTGCAGGGGCAAATGCGTGGGAACTTCGCAGAATCCTATAAAAATGCCCTAGAATCACTGAGTGCGTATCTCAAAAATACAACCACTGCGTATCAAAATAAATTGCAAGATTTATCAAAAATGGGTGTAGAAAACCACCAGCAAATCAGTGCGAATTTGCACGCACAGCTTGAAGTGATGGCAAAAGAGTTTGATGAAAATTCTAAAAAAGTTTTACAAAGCAATGCCGCTTTGGCAAGTCATTTGCTTAATGCTTCTAAAGAGCAGTTGGAATCACATACATCACGCGTTTTGGAAAGCTATAAAAGTTTAGATGATAATGTGAAAAATGCCTTGCAAGAAATGGCAAAAAGTTATTTGGGTATGCTTGAGATTCTAACGAAACAAAGCCTTGAAACACCCAAAAATGTAAGTGTAGAGCTATTGCAAACCTTTAACACCTTGCAAAAAAATCTAGGCGAGGCTTTGAATCAAACTTATTTATCTTTGGAAAATAATCGCAAAGAGATTGACGCGATTTTGCACATTACAGAGACAAATATTGCAACTTCACTCAATCAAACCAACACACTAAATACTACACTTTGTCAAAGTCTTGGCGAGCTAGATAATGCGTTATCTAATATCACTTTGGGATTCCGTCAAGATTATGAGTGGTTTTTACGCAGAATCCGTGAGTTAATGGGAGCTAGGGGATAATGGCAAAGTCTTATAGCGGAAGTGAGTGGATTAGCATTTCAGATATGATGGCAGGGGTGATGATGATTTTTCTCCTCATTGCCGTATCTTATATGGTGGTGATTAGCAAAACAGAGAAGCAACTTGCCTTGCAAAATGCAGAGCTCAAAGAGTTAAATCGCCAAATGAGTGATATTGCAAAAACGCACGAAAATTTGCAGCTCGCTTTACATAAGGATTTAGTAACGGAGTTTTCTAAAAATTTGGAATCGTGGAATGCCGAGATTGATACGGATAACACCGTGCGTTTTAGAGAGCCTGAAATCTTATTTGATCAAGGTAAAAAGGAAGTAAAAACACGATTCCAAGAAATTTTAGATGATTTTTTCCCGCGTTATATTCACATTTTAACACAAGAAAAATATCGGCAAGATATTGACGAAATTAGGATTGAGGGACATACTTCAATGGAATGGCAAAATGCTAAAACTTTGGAATCGCGTTATTTAGGGAATGCAGAGCTTTCACAAGCGAGGGCGTTAGAGGTGTTGAAATATTGTTTTTCTCAAACAAGTATCAATGCGGATAAGGAATGGCTTGTTAAAGTCTTACGTGCTAATGGTTTATCCTTTGCAAAGCCACTTGAAACACCTGAATTATCAAGACGCGTTGAGTTTAAAGTATTAACAAAAAGCAATGAAAAAATTATGAATATTTTAGATATTAATAAAGAAGTTGAAAAAGAATTAAAACAAATAAAGGAATAAAATGGCAGAGTGGTTGATTTCAAAGCGGAATCCAAGCGTATTTGGCGGGACAATGATTATTGCTGGAACGGCAATTGGTGCGGGAATGTTAGCGTTGCCTATTATTAGTGCTGGAATGTGGCTTTGGTATTCTATTGCACTAATGGGGGTTACTTGGTTTTTAATGCTTCTAAGTGCGCAAGCACTCTTAGAGGTGAATCTCTCTTATACACCGGGAGCTAGTTTTCATACGCTTGTTAAGGATAATTTAGGGCAGTTTTGGAATCTTGTCAATGGTTTAAGCGTAGCATTTGTGTTATATATTTTAATCTATGCTTATGTGAGTGGTGGTGGTTCAGTGCTAATGCGTATTGCATCGGTTGCATTTGATGTTGAGATTCCACGTGCTTTTGCGGGACTACTCTTTGGGATTACATTAAGTGCTTGTGTGTGGTGGGGCACTTATTTGGTGGATAGATTTTCTGTTGTGATGATCTTGGGAATGGTGATAACCTTTGTCTTTGCAATGAGTGGAATGTTAAGCGAGATTAAACTAACAAATTTACTTAATATTCAAGGCGATAATAGCCCATATACATTATTTGTGTTTGTGGCACTTTCTACTTATTTGACCTCCTTTTGTTTTCACGCGAGTGTGCCAAGCTTGGTAAAATATTTTGGTAGAGAGCCAAAACATATTAATAAATGCCTAGTATATGGGACTTGTATTACGCTTATTGTGTATTTAATATGGGTGATTGCCTGTGATGGCAATATTGCAAGGACAGATTTTAAAAATGTCATTGCAGCAGGCGGGAATGTCAAGGAATTGATTGAAGCGGCTAGTTCTAATTTAGATGGTGTCCTTCTACTTAGAATGCTAGATGGCTTTGCATTTTTAGCAGTTGTTACTTCTTTTTTGGGGGCTGGGCTTGGATTGTTTGACTATATTGCAGATTTATGCGGGTTTGATGATAGTAGGTTAGGGCGCACTAAGACACTTTTAGTAACCTTTGCTCCACCTATTATCTTAGAAATGCTTTTTCCAAATGGATTCTTAATTGCTATTGGTTGGGCTGGACTTGCTGCGACAATTTGGTCGGTGATTATTCCTGCATTATTGCTAAAGGTCAAGCGTAAAAATCTACCAAAAGAGGCACAAAATGCATTGGGATTCCGTGTGATAGGTGGAGATATGACAATTTATGTATTGCTTGTGTTTGGCTGTATTGTGGGAATTTGTCATATTTTATATGTGCTAGATTATTTGCCAATGTATAAATAATGAAAGAATTGTTGAATATTTTTAACTATATCCAAAAGTTTTATAAGGATAATTTTGATGCACTTTTTGTTGTGCTTGAATTTTTGTTGGTCGCTAAAAATACAAAACTCAGTGATGATTTATTAACAACAAAAGAAAAGGCGATTCCACACACATTTTATACCTATTTAGAATCGCTAGAATTACAAAATGTAGCAGAGATAAATCCGCATTTAAATTTTAGAAAAGTCTTGAAAAGTGTGCGCGATCTATCCCTTAATGCAGAGGATTTAGAATATTTTTTGCAAACTATTGCTTTGCAAAAAACAATTCTTAAACTCTACTCTTATGCGACACCTGTAGAAATTAATGCGTTGATTAGAGGATTGCTTGCATTAAAAGCGGGAGAGAGCGTCTATAATCCTTGCTTTGGGCTTGGCACTTGGCTACTTAGTGTGCGTGCATTCAATAAAGATTGTGCCTTTTGTGGCGTAGATATTAATCCTAAGTTGGTTGGAATCACAAAGGCTTTAGCCTTGCTTTTAGAATTTAAGGCTTGCAAGTTAGAGGTTGGTGATATTTTTCAACAACCTTTTATCCCCAATAAGCAATACGACAAGGTTTTTTGCCACCCACCAATCTTGAGTCATCTTAGCTTGCAAGCTCCCAAAGAATCCAAGCTTGCCCCTTATACAAAAACAGCTTTAGAGATTCCATTTATAGAGTTTGCGTCGTTGCGCTTCAAAAAAAAAGCAGTTTTTATTTTACGCACATCTTTATTGAGTAAAGGTGCAGGCGAACGCTTATGTGCATATTTATTGGAGATGGGATATTTAGAATCCGTGATTGAACTACCTGACAATATTTTTCCTTATCAAACAGATAGTTTTTGCTTATTGATTCTCTCTAAAAATAATAAACGTGGATTTTTTATTGATGTACGCAAATTTTATCTAAAAGAGGGCAAATACCAAAAACTCATCAATATAGAAGAGATTTTAGATTTATATGCTTCTAAACAAAATACGCAGTATTCTTTACTTTTGGATTACGCAAACATTGCTCCCAATAATCTTAAGCCTTCTTTTTATTTAGAATCTTTTCAGAAAAAAGAGCAAGTAGAATTAGAAAGTCTATTGGAATCCTGCTATTGTGGTGCGCGTGTAGTTTCAAAGAGTGATAAAGATTTGGTGGGTTGCTATGACTTTGGTATTAAAGATTTTAGTGCGTATGGATTTAGTGATTCCTTTAGCGAGTTTGTCTTTAAAGCAAATTGCGCACAATTAACGCAACTGAAAATCAAGCCTTATGATGTACTGCTTTCTATGCGCGGTGTGATTCCAAAGGTTGCCATTATTGGTGAGAGTGCTAGGAATAAGGCGATTATTCCAAATGCCGGAATCTTAGTTTTGCGCTTTAAGGATAGCGTAATAGCAAAGGTGTTGTATATATATTTTTTATCAAAAAGCGGACAAGAATTCTTGCGAAAGATTTATAGTGATAATAATGAGCGCGTGAATGAAAAAACAATGAAAGCAATCCAGTTACCAAAACATATCCTAGATGCAATGTTTATACAGCAAAGCACAGAGAAATTTAATAAATTAAATACGCACGGAATAGAGATTGCAAAGCATATCCAAAGTATTAAATCTTTGCTTGAGTTTTAAATCTTACAATGTATCATATGTGTGGAATCGTAAATGATTCCACATAAAGATTTGCATATTATTTCATAGAAGCGCAGAAGCTTGCAATTCTTTCAATGCCTTTTTCTATGCTTGCTAAGTCTGTTGCAAAAGAGAATCTAAAATATCCGTCCATTCCAAAACCGATTCCAGGCACAACAGCTACTCCAACTTTTTCTAGCATATTTTTACAAAATTCCATAGAATCCTGCGCTAACGCACTGCAATTCACGAATAAATAAAATGCGCCATCGGGCTTGCTAACCTTTAAGCCTTTAATGGCATTTAATTTTTCGCAAGCAATATCGCGCCTTTGTTTAAAAGCTGCACACATTTCTGCAATATCTTTGTCAATGCTTCCATCAAGTCCTGCAATTGCTGCTTTTTGTGTGATAGAATTGACATTTGAAATAGATTGCCCCTGTAATCCATTAATGTATTGGCGCAACTTTTGGTCTTTTGTCGCAAGATAGCCCATTCTCCAGCCTGTCATTGCCGCAGACTTGCTAAGACCATTAATGGTAATTGTACGCTCAAGCATATCCGCACTGATACTTCCAGAGGAGGTAAAATTGCCTTCATAGACAAGTTTTTCATAGATTTCATCGCTTAATACCCAAATGTTTGTTCCTTTTAGTGTATCTGCAATTTCCTCTAATTCTTGACGCGAATATACCATTCCCGTTGGATTTGATGGTGAAGTTAGGACAAGCATTTTTGTTTTTGGAGTGATAGCTGCTTTAAGCTGCTCTTTAGTAATTTTAAAGTTATTTTCTTGTGAAGTTTCAATGAATACATTTTTGCCATTACTATAAGTAACAAGCTCGGGATAAGTTACCCAATAAGGGCTTGGGATAATGACTTCATCGCCATTATCAATTAAGGCTTGAAATACATTAAAGAGTGCTTGTTTTGCGCCACTACTAACAATAATCTCTTTTGTAGAATAGCTCAAATGATTGTCGCGCTCCAACTTTTGGCTAATGGCGGTGAGTAATTCTGGAATACCAGCGGGTGCAGTGTATTTAGTGAATCCATTTTGAATTGCTGCAATGGCTAGATCTTTAACAGCTTTTGGTGTGTCAAAATCTGGTTCTCCAGCCGAGAAAGATAAAATATCCTTGCCTTGCGCTTTTAATTCTCTAGCAAGTGTGCTAATAGCAATGGTGATGGACTCTGAAAGATTTGTGATGCGGTTTGCATAATGCGCTTGCATAATAACTCCTAAAGCGTATGAATTGAAGCTTAAGAATATAGTTTTTTTCCTTTATAATGACTAAAATTATTAATAATTTAAGGATTCCATTAAAGATTAGTATATTAAGCTAATTAATATTTAGTCTTATAGACTAAGATTTAATGAATTTTTTTACTAAATGTATTGACAAGGTGTAAATTTTAGATTATAATTCCGCGTTTTAAAAATATATTTTGAATCGGAGGTAATTCTTATGAATTTCAAACCACTTGGAGAAAGAGTTCTAGTAGAAAGACTAGAAGAAGACACAAAAACAGCTTCAGGTATTATTATCCCTGATAATGCAAAAGAAAAGCCACTAGAAGGAATCGTGAAGGCAATCGGTTCGGAAGTTAAAGAAGTAAAAGTGAATGACAAAGTTGTTTTTGGAAAATATTCTGGCACTGAAGTGAAATTAGACGGAAAAGAATATTTGATTTTAAAACTTGAAGATGTTTTGGGCGTTATCGCTTAGGCATAAAATTTTAGAGATTTTAATAAAAGGATAAAAAATGGCAAGTAAAGAAATTAATTTTTCAGATAGCGCAAGAAATAGATTGTATGAGGGCGTTAAACAACTCAATGATGCAGTAAAAGTAACAATGGGACCAAGAGGACGCAATGTGTTGATTCAAAAAAGCTTTGGTGCGCCAAGTATCACAAAAGACGGCGTTTCAGTAGCAAAAGAGATTGAATTAGCAGACCCAATCGCAAATATGGGAGCGCAACTTGTAAAAGAAGTTGCAAGTAAAACCGCAGACGCAGCAGGAGATGGGACAACAACCGCAACAGTTCTTGCGTATAGTATCTTTAAAGAAGGTTTAAGAAATATCACAGCAGGTGCGAATCCTGTTCAAGTCAAGCGTGGAATGGATAAAGCAGCAGAAGCAATCACAGAGGAATTGAAAAAAATCGCTAAGCCTGTTGCAGGCAAAAAAGAAATTGCACAAGTTGCAACAATCTCTGCAAATTCTGATTCCAAAGTAGGCGAACTCATTGCAGAAGCTATGGAAAAAGTCGGTAAAGACGGCGTCATCACCGTAGAGGAAGCAAAAGGAATCAATGATGAACTAAGTGTGGTAGAGGGAATGCAATTTGATAGAGGTTATTTAAGCCCTTATTTTGTAACCAATAGCGATAAAATGGAAGCAGAATTGGAACACCCTTATATTCTATTGACAGATAAAAAAATCACTTCCATGAAAGACATTTTACCGCTTTTGGAATCCACAATGAAAAGTGGCAAACCTTTACTTATCATCGCAGAGGACATTGAGGGAGAGGCGCTTACGACTTTGGTTGTGAATAAATTGCGTGGCGTGTTAAATGTTGCGGCAGTGAAAGCTCCCGGATTTGGCGATAGAAGAAAAGAAATGCTAAAAGATATTGCAACCCTAACAGGCGGTGAAGTAATTAGCGAGGAATTAGGCAAAACACTAGAGGCTGCAACAATTGCAGATTTAGGACAAGCTGCTAGAATCGTGATTGATAAAGACAATACAACCATTGTAGATGGAGCAGGTCAAAAAGATGCTGTGAATGCTAGAATCGCACAGATTAAGACACAAATCCAAAGCACTACAAGCGATTACGATAAAGAAAAATTGCAAGAGAGATTAGCAAAGCTTAGCGGTGGAGTTGCAGTCATTAAAGTGGGTGCAGCAAGTGAAGTAGAGATGAAAGAGAAAAAAGACCGCGTAGATGACGCGCTAAGTGCAACAAAAGCAGCGGTTGAAGAGGGCATTATCATCGGTGGAGGTGCGGCACTCGTGCGTGCAGCAGCAAAAGTTAGCCTAAAGTTAGAGGGCGATGAGAAAATCGGTTATGAAATTATCAAACGCGCTATTTCTGCTCCGATTAAACAAATCGCTACAAATGCAGGTTTTGATGATGGCGTAGTTGTGAATAATGTAGAGAAAGATTCCAATGCAAATCATGGATTTGACGCTTCTAATGGCACTTATGTGGATATGTTTGAAGCTGGAATCATTGACCCGCTAAAAGTTGCAAGAATCGCATTGCAAAACGCTGTGTCTGTTTCTAGTCTATTGCTTACAACAGAAGCAACAGTACATGAAATCAAAGAAGATAAACCCGCAATGCCAGATATGAGCGGTATGGGCGGAATGGGAGGTATGGGCGGAATGATGTAATTTCGCTCCTCTTTAGGGATTCTTTAAGGAATCCTTAAAGGCTCTCTCCTTTTAATTTGTGTAATTTTACCCCCTCTTGTATTAAATTGATAAAATAATGATTAGAATTTTAAGCCCACTCTTTTTCTTGTTTGCTTTATTAAATGCTGACGATGTAGTATTGGAAAGAGTTTTTAAAAATTTTAATATTAAGGGAACTTTGGTTATTGCAACGCTTAAGAGCGACAAATTATATGTTTATAACCAAAAAAGAGCAAATATGCGATTCTGTGCCGCTTCAACTTTTAAAATACCCCATACTTTAATTGCGTTAAATGAAAATATCGTTGTATCAAAAAACGATAGGATAAAATAGAACGGAATTGTAAGGGGATATGCGCTTTGTGACAAGAATCAAACATTGCAATCCGCAATTCAAACAAGTTGTGTTTGGTGTTATCAGAAATTTTCACAAAAAATCTCCAAAGAAAAGTATGTCAGTTATCTTTCAAAATTTAACTATGGAAACAAAAGGGTGGGGAAAGATAAATCCGCTTTTTGGCTGAATGATGATTTGAAAATATCCACCTTTAAACAGATAGAATTTTTAAAAAAGTTTTATAGTGAAAATCTCCCAATCCCTAAAAGCAATATTGACATAGTTAAGGATATGCTAATTATAGAGAAAAATGAACTTTTCATACTTAGGGCTAAGAGTGGTTGGAATGGAATCCTTGGTTGGTATGTAGGTTATGTGGAAACAAGCAAGGAAGTTTATTTCTTTGCCTTAAATGCGGATATTAAAAAAGAGGGGTTGCATTTAAGAAAAGAGATTGTTTATCAAGCATTAAAGTCTAAGAATATTTTATAAAACAAAGTGACCTCTTTATATTTTTTTATATGTTAGGATACTTTTCTTTTAGATGCTTTATACCATTGTTTTTTAAACACGCAGGGCAAGTTTTAGCCACTTATCAAAAGCTTTTATGGTAAAATTCCAAAAATTTAAAGGAAATATGATGTCTAATACACAAGATTTATGGAATCTCACCGCATTATTTAAAGATAAAGAATCCTTGCAAAATGCGATTGCAGAGAGTATAGAGAAAGCAAAAGCCTTTGAGGAAAGCTATAAAGATAAAATTGCTAGTCTGACGCCTACAAACTTTTACCAAAGTCTGCAAAACTATGAAAAGATTTGCGAAGAGCTTTCGCGCGTGATGACTTATGCCTTTCTTTGTTTTGCCTCCAACACAAAAGAGGGGGCATTTTATGCGGAATGTGAAATGCAAATCAATAAGGCACAAGAATCGCTTTTGTTTTTTGATTTGGAGTTTAATGCGCTAGATTCAGCATTGCAAGAGTGCTTTATCCAAAACGCTAAAGAATATCGGTATTATCTGGAGCTTTTAAGCAAGGATTCTAAGCACCAATTAAGCTTGCAAGAGGAAACTATTTTGCTAAAAATGCAACCTGTGGGCGTGGATAGCTTCAAGCGGCTTTTTGATGAGCATTTAAGCCATTTGCGTTTTAATATTTCTTTGAATGGCGCACAAAAGGAAGTAGGGGAGGAGGAAGTCTTAAGCCTCTTGTATGATAAGGAAAGAGAAGTGCGCAAAATGGCGCAAGAATCCTTAAGTGCAGGGTTAAAGCAGAATCTTGATTTGCTGACTTATATTTATAATGTTGTGCGCAAAGATTTAAAAATCACTACGCAGCTAAGAAAATACGCAAACTTGGAGGAATCCCGCCATTTGGATAACCAAACTACGCAAAAAAGTGTGGATTCTATGGTGAATACTATTAATGCAAATGTTGGAATCGTGGAGGAGTATTACACACTAAAGGCGAAAATTTTGGGCTTAGAAACACTTTATGATTACGACCGCTATGCGCCTTTGCCTTGCAAGGAGGAGGCGGAATTTAATTATCAAGATTCCAAAGCAATCGTTTTGAAAACCTTTGAGGATTTTTCACCTAAGTTTTATGCAATCGCACAACGCGCTTTCAAAGAGGGTTGGGTGGATTCTCACCCAAGAGAAAACAAACGCGGCGGGGCTTTTAGTCATAGTGCAGTGCCGAGTGCTCACCCTTATTTAATGCTTAATCACACCAATCGCAGACGCGATGTTTTTACGATGGCGCACGAATTAGGGCATACGATTCATCAAACCCTTTCTTATAGGGTTGGGTATCTCAATGCCGATACGCCTTTAACAACCGCAGAAACCGCTTCGGTGTTTGCGGAAATGCTATTGTTTGAGAAAATGAAAGAAAATCTAAGCAAGGAACAAAAAATTGAGCTTTATGCAGGGAAGCTAGAAGATGTGTTTGCGACACTTTTTAGGCAAAATGTCTTTACGAATTTTGAACGTTTGGTGCATCAAAAAGAGGGCGAATTAAGCAGTGAGGAGCTTAGCAATCTTTGGCAGGAGGAGAATCAAAAGATGTTTGGTAAAAGCGTGGTTTTGACACCGAATTATCGCCTTTGGTGGTCGTATATTCCACATTTTATCCACACGCCTTTTTATTGCTATGCGTATAGCTATGGGCAACTTTTGGTTTTTGCGCTTTTTGGAGTTTATCGCCGCAACAAAGCAGATTTTGTGGCAAAATACGAGGAGTTTTTAAGTCTTGGCGGTAGCAAGTCTCCCAAAGAGTTGGTGGGGATTTTTGGCTTAGATATTGAGAGTGATGATTTTTGGAATATTGGTATGAATGAAGTGCGGCTGTTGCTAGAGGGCTTAAAGGGGCTTTTATAAGGAGGAGAAATGGAAGTTTTGCTGAAGGATAAGAAGTTTCAAATGATGCAAAATAGGCATTGTCAAGAGATTTTAGAATATTTAATGCGCAAAAAATTACACTTTTCTATCGTGTGCAATGTGCAGTGTGTGAAGTTTGAGCCTACTCTTCCTGATTCAATTTCTAGCGCATTTAGTGATTTAACTGTATTTATTTTAGCGGGCTATACTTTTGAAAGCTTGGAAGTTGATTCTCAAAATTTATATTTTGAAGCAGGGTTTGGAGAATATAATTTGGGTAGTTTTGTAACGGTTCCTTTGCGAAGTATTGCACAGATTTTATTGCCAAATGATGATAATTTGCAAACAGATTTTTGTATCTATATTAATCTTTTTGCGACATTTGCGCAAATGAATACAGATGTTATAGCGGAAGAAGAGGGGGTTAATAGCTCTATGCAAGCACTTTTAGCAAACCCAAAAAACAAAAGGTTTAAAAAATAATTTGCTATACTTTCAGAATTTTTTAGTGTTGGAGAAAGAATGGATAAAAAAATTGATTTAGCATTATTCCGTTTTGATGTGCAGACGGATTATTTGCCCTATTTTGCAAAGCTTACTATTAAAATAAATCCTCAAAAAACCTTATTTGACTTACTTAAAATCGTGCAAAACCAAGTCTATGCATATGGGTATAATGCATATGGATTCAAAATTAATAGCGTAGTAGTCTTTGACTTTGGGTTAAGTGTGGAATCTTTAATGAGGCAGTTTGGTAATGAGTGGAAAATAGAGCCGCTGAATCCACATCTTGCTTTAAAAGATTTGATTATTGATATTAAGCCTTTTTTGGACACTATTGCGCCACTGAAGGAATTAGGTTTAGATGAATTAGCACTTGATGAAGTGTTAAGTATTTTTAAAAATGCAGATTTTAAAGAAATTAAGGTGGAGAATTTAGAATCCCAAGCCTTAAGTAATGCGTTTTTGTTATCATTCTTGCCTTTTGCATATGCTACACCTTTAAGTGTTGAGAATCCGCAGTATTTGGGTGAGGCATTTTTTATTCTTGCGGCTGCTTTGTATGCGAAACA
Organism: Helicobacter sp.; assembly: GCA_022766795.1. GTDB lineage: Bacteria > Campylobacterota > Campylobacteria > Campylobacterales > Helicobacteraceae > Helicobacter_D. The sequence continues at coordinate 10,900 of JALEPE010000094.1, read as the reverse complement.
TAAAACACAAAATATTTTAGAGGCTGTGTGCGATTTAGAAAATGGAATCTTAAATGCACAGAACTTGCAAACTTATTTATATCCGCGTGATGATAAGTTTGATGAGTGTATTGCAGAGTTAAAAATGCTAATGTTGGATCGTTGTGATAATCCAAAAATGCAAAGCTTTAAATCAAAAATTTCAAAACATTTAGGAGTATAAATGGAAGCTTGCATTGTATTACATAATTGTTTGTATTCATCGTCAGAGATTCTAATACAGAATCTAACAACCTTACTCAATAAGCTTAATATCTCTATTACTCTAACAAAAAAGATTGCGTTGGATAATAAATTTCTACCTTGTGTGAATCCTACCGCTTATTATAAATCATTGATTAAGGTATTAAAGAGTGCGCAAATAGAGGAACAAAAACTGCTTGTTTGTGATTCTCAAAGCCTTTTTGAAATTATGCGACTTTTTAAGATATTGTATGAAAATACAGAGTTTAGAGAAGTAATGAATAAGGTTTGTGGAGAAAGTATTGATATTTTAGGATTGGAAAATACTTTCGTGTTTGCACCGGAGGTTATCTTTAGTGCATTAAAGCCTTCAACACTAAAGAAAGGGCGTTGGAGTGGCTTTAAATGTGCTTTTATTTTAGATAGGGAGTTGCAAAGTTATGTAAAGGAATCGCAGATTATCCCGCAGATTGAAAGCTTAACAGGTTTAAAAATCCTGCCATTTTTTAAAGAAAGTTATGCGTATTTGCTACAAACCAATCCGCAATTAGCCTATAAAATGGGTGGAATGGATTATTATGAAATGATGGATAGCGGTGTAGATTTTATTTTAACCCCAAATATTGGAAACTTTGAATTAATGGATAGACATATCAAAAACTTGCAAGATTCTATGGGTAGGGATACCGCAGAGATTCCATTGTTGTTTATCCCGCAAGTAATTTTAGCTCTCTTTGATGATGCGAATGCAGAATCCCTAAAGTTTAGCGCACACAAAATAATACCCAAAATGTTATAGAGGACTCTAATGGTTGCTCTTTTGAAGGTTATCGTCTCTCTTGCAATCGCAATGGCGTGGTATCAGCTGACTTCCAATCAAGAAACTTCCATTTTTTTCTTTGTTTTAATGCTCGGGATTTTGTTTGTTCGCCCCATTACATACCAAAATCAAACGGAAAGAGCAGAATTTATTGAAAAATATAGACGTTCCAAAGAGCGTCAGCGGAATTTAGAGAGAATGCGTTTGGAGGAAAAGAAAAAGGCAAGAGAGGAAAAACAGAAGGCAATTGATAGCAGAAACAAAAAGTCTGACTAGATATGGAATATATTTTGCTTTAAATCCTATACAAATTAACAAAAGGATATAGTGATGCAAGTGAATGACAAAAACAGCCAAATTTGGGGACTTTTAAGCCAAGCTTACGACAATAATAAAGGAATTTCGGGATATTCCAAAGAGAGTGGTTTTAATTCGGTTTTCAAAACAAAAGAAACACAAGGTGTGCAGGGTATTGAATCTTTATTTGATAATACCCAAAAGTTGTTTGAGACAGAAGTTAATGATATTTTTACATTGAGTAATGACTTTTCTAATTTGCGCAATTTTGCTAAAGACTTCAGTCAAAATGGTGATACTAGTAATCTTAACGCACTTGGTTTAGCGATGTTTGAGCGTGGAATCTTAAGCAAAGAGGAAAAAATAGGTTTTGATGTTTTGTACAAATTTAATCCAAGCCTTGATTCCTCCCAAACACAAAATCTTTTACAAAATGCAAATTTAAGTCAAAGCAATAAAGATTTACTGGGTGCAGTCGATAAAAAAATCAGTGCAGTTAGATATTTTGGCAATTTTTAAGAAAGATTGCGGGCTAAAATCCTTTTCTAGCCAATTTTTTAAGAGATAAAATCGTTTATTTTTCTGATAACACCTTAAACACTAATTGTGCTAGATTTTTTGGAAGTACTTTTTCTAATGTATCAAGCTCTGCATTTTTGATATTCTCAAAACTGCCAAAATACGCTAAGAGTTTGTTTTGTGTTGCTTTTCCTATGCCTTTAATTTCTAAGATTTTAGAGTGTTGCATTGTTTTTTGTTTTTGTTTTTGGTGGAATGTGATGGCAAAGCGGTGTGCCTCATCGCGCAGTTTTTGCAAAAACTGCAATCGCTTATCACTCGGCGGCAAATGATATTCTTGTAAAGATTCATTGCGCAGAATATCTCTCGCAGCACCTTTTGCGCGGTGTGCCTTGCTATCTAGTTTTTCCTTTGCGATTCCAATGACTTCTAAATTGACTCCAACACTCCGCAATAAACTTTTAGCTAAATTAATTTGCCCCGCACCACCATCAATCACCCATAAATCTGGTGGAGATTCTGCTGCAAAATCCTCAATGCGCCGCATTAGCATTTCGCGCATTTGTGTGTATTCGTCTTTGCCTTCTAGTAAATAGTGGCGGTAGGATTCTTTCATAAAATCTTTGTCATCATAGACAATCATCGCTCCCACGCATTGTGCGCCTCTATGGTGTGAGGTGTCAAAGACTTCAAAACGATAAGGCACATTTTGTAAATGTAATAATGTTTTGAGTGCCTGCGCTATTGCATCGTTATCGCTTTTCTCTAAACGTAGAATTTCTTTTGCGTTTTCAATGGCAAGGCTGCATAGCCGCTTTTTTTCCCCACTTTTTGGATTGTGGATTGTGATTTTTTTGCCTGTTTTGTCGTGCAGAAACTGCTCTAACTCCTGTGCGCTCTCGCCTAAATCAAAAGGAATTAGAATCTGCTTTGGCACTAAAGGCAAAGGGTTTGCGTAGTAATTTAGAATCGCTTGCTTGTAAATCTCTAGCATATCAAAGCCTATTTCACTTTTAATGCTGTGTGTGGTGCTTGAGATGATTTTGCCTTGCCGCATAAAAAATTTAACTAAAACCGCGCGTTTATCCAAGCAAGCAAGCGCAAATACATCTAAATCCACAATATCTGCGAAATCAACAGAAGATAATGGATTTAATTGCTTGATTTTTATGATTCTATCACGCAGGATTCCTGCCTCTTCAAAGCGCAATTTTTCGGAGAGTTGTAACATATTTTCTTCTAACTTTTTAAGGATCTTTTTGGGATTCTCCACGCATTCTAGCGCATTGTTGAGAATCTTTCCGTATTGTTCTTTTGTAACCTTATTTTCACAGGGCGCAAGGCATTGTTGAATTTGATAAAATAAACAAGCTTTTTTGCCTCTCTTGCACGATTCCTTTTGCACTAAGGGGAATATTGTATAAATAGAATCTAAAAGGTCTCTTGCGCCACTTGAGAAAGGTCCAAAATATTTTAACCCCTGTTTTTTGAGAACTTTGCGTGTTAAAGTAATGCGCGGAAAATCTTCTTGTAAATCCACGCATAAATAGGGATAAGTTTTATCATCGCGCAATAAAATATTATATTTTGGTTTTAGCTGTTTAATAAGAGAATTTTCTAAAATAAGGGCGTCATTTTCATTTTCTACGACAATATAACGCAGTTGTGCGACTTGACTTATCATTTGCGCAATTCTTGGGCTTAAATTTGGTGCTGGAGCTAGGGTGGGTAAGAAGCGAAAGTAGCTTTTGATACGATTTTTTAGATTCTTTGCCTTGCCCACATAAAGTAATCGTCCGTTGCCATCAAAATAATGATAGACACCGCTGTTGTTTGGAATCTTTTTTAGTGTTTGTAAAAGTGCGTCAGATAAAGGCTGTAGAGATTGTGTTTGCATTATTATTGATGCTTTAAAATGATTTTTCTAATGTTCTCAAAAAGCGCGTGAATAGTCTGTTCTGTTGCTAGATTTTTAAATTCACCCTTGCTTAACTCTCCATAAGTTAATGGAATCGTGCTTTCTTGCAAGAATTTTACTTCTTTTTGATAAACATTGTGTTGGACAAATGTTCTTATGTCTTGGACTTCTAAAAGTGCGTGCTTTTTTTGCTGGTATTCCTTTAAAAGTTGTTTAATTAGTGGGATTTTATGGTAGAATTCCTGCTTAAAGCCGGGGTGTTTAAGCACAAAGAATAGAATGCTGTCTTTTGTGTAGCTAAATGCAATTCCACCTTTTAAACTTAAAGGCAACATTTGTGTAAAGTCTAGCACTTCTCGCCTTTTGCGTAGTTTTTCAAAATTAGGGGATTCTAAAAGATGTGTCAAAATTTCCGATACTTGTTTCATTTTTTAATTATAGCACAGATTCTTTTAATGGGCGTGTTGAGTTCTGGTTGTGGGTTTAAAGATGATCCCTTTAGAGAAAAATCTGCGCACATAGTTATAAGGGATTAAAATGTTACATTTTGATGTGATTATTGTGGGCGCGGGAGTGGCTGGATTGTATGCGTCTTTGCACTTGCCAAAGAATCTAAAGGTTCTTATCCTTTGCAAAGATCAGCCTTGGGAATGTAATACTTTCTATGCGCAAGGTGGAATCGCAGTTGCAAAAGATATTGAAGATATTGCATTACACATCAAAGATACACTCGATGCAGGTGCTGGAATGTGTGATGTTGATGCGGTAAAGACTTTAAGCGAAGAGAGTTTAGAGGTGTTAGAAGATTTAATTGTGCGTCAAACTCCCTTTGATAAAGACGCACAAGGCAATTTACTTTTCACAAAAGAAGCCGCCCATAGCACTTCACGTATTATCCACGCGGGTGGGGATTCTACTGGACGTGCTTTGCATTCGCATTTAATCGCGCAAGTCTCTCATACATTATGGAAAAATGCTACCGTAACGGAACTATTGATTGAGAATGGACATTGCTATGGCGTGAGTGTGCTGACAAAGCGCGGTAATTATAATTTATATGCGAATCATATTGTTTTAGCAAGCGGAGGTGTTGGGGCGTTATTTGAGTATCATACGAATGCTTATACAATCTCTAGCGAATTACACGGAATGATTTTAGAAAATGGCTTAAGACTTAAAGATATGGAGATGTTGCAATTTCATCCAACCGTATTTGTCAAAACTCAACACGCACGCAAAATGCTACTAAGTGAGGCATTGCGCGGAGAGGGAGCGCAAGTTGTGGATTATTTTGGGAATCGTTTTTTGTTTGATTATGACCCGCGTGGAGAACTTGCTTCACGCGATAAGGTAGCAAGAAGTATTTTTGATTATAAGCAAAAATTAGCTCAAAATTACGCAAATGCGCCAGAGGAACAACGGGAGGTGTATTTAGATTTAAATACATTTTCTAAAGAATTTTTCTATGAGCGATTTCCAAATATTGCGCGGAATCTTAGCGCGTTTGGCTATGTGTTGCCAAGAGATAGAATCCCTATATCGCCTGCATTCCATTATTGTATGGGTGGGATTGAGACAGATCGTATAGGCAAAGTGATTGGAATGGAGAATCTCTATGCTGTGGGTGAATGTGCTTGCACGGGAGTGCATGGGGCTAATCGCTTAGCATCAAATTCTTTATTGGAGGGTTTGGTGTTTTCAAGACGTAGCGCAAGGGATATTCTAGGAAGTTATGGCGCAAAGCAAGAGGTTAAAAAGCGGGAATTTTTGTTGCATACAGAAGTTTTGCAAAATACTCAAGATGAGAATCTTAAGGCGATTTTACGTCATTTAATGTGGAATAAAGTTGGCATTACACGTAAAAAATCTGGCTTAAATGAAGCGTTAGGCGGCGTAGAAGTGATGTTGCAAAGCGGAGTAGGGCGATTGTTAAAGCTACGCCTGCTAACTGCTAAAAATATTATAGAATCCGCATTGAAACGTGATGCGTCCATTGGCGCTCATTATCTTGCTGATGAAGGAGTAGTATGAAAAACAAATTTAGATTGCAAAATAAGTTTAAAAATAAGCGGTTAAAGGTGGCGGAATATTCCCAAATGGATAAGTTGAGAAAAACGCTTTTAAGGGATATAGAGGAGATTCAACAAAAGTCCAATCAAAGAATAAATTCCAAAGAAGGCTATTCATTCTTTTAAAATTCAAAAATATTTAAAAATTTCTTTGCGCGCTCACTTTTGGGATTACTAAAAAATTCCTGTGGCGTTGCAATCTCTGCTATTTTTCCATTATCAAAAAACACGATTCTATCGGCGACATTTTGAGCAAACTTCATCTCGTGCGTTACAAGCAACATTGTCATTCCTGCTACTGCTAACTCTTTAATCACATCTAACACTTCTTTTACCATTTCAGGGTCAAGCGAAGCGGTAACCTCATCAAAAAGCATAATCTCTGGATTCATACAAAGTGAGCGCACAATGGCAACGCGTTGTTTTTGCCCTCCGCTTAAGCTTTTGGGATATGCGTCCTTTTTTTGTTCCAAACCTACGCGGCGCAAGAGGCTTAAAGCCTCTGTAATTGCCTCCTCTCTTTTGCGATTCTCCACTTTCATTGGTGCTAAGATGATGTTTTCTAACACACTCAAATGCGGAAAAAGCTCATAATTTTGGAATACCATACCGATTTTTTGACGCACTTTTTTCCATTGCACTTTCGCGCCCTCGCCACTAATTTGCGTGTCCTTGAAAAAAATTTTGCCCCCTTGTATGGATTCTAGCCCATTAATGCAACGCAAAAAGGTGCTTTTGCCGCAACCGCTTGGTCCCAAAATTGCGCAAACCTCGCCCTTTGTAACCTCTAAACTCACAGAATCTAGCACCAAATTGTCCCCATATTTTTTTGTGATATTTTCTAATCTTAAAAGAACAGGATTCATCGCCTTAACCTTATATTAATTTTTTCTCTAAACTTCTGCTCCACAACGAAAGAGGATAACACAAAGCAAAATATACCATAAAGATTCCGCCATACACCCAAAAACTAGCCGTTGGATAAGCAAGGAGATTCACTTCAATGATTTGCTGTCCAACTTTTAGCATATCGCTCACTCCAATGAGTGCCGCTAGAGAGGTTGTTTTTATCATTCTTGTAAAGAGATTGACTAGGCTTGGCAAAAGCCGCTTAAAACCTTGCGGAAAGATAATATAATACTGCACTGCAAATTCGCTTAAACCTAACGCCCTCGCGCTCTCGCTTTGGTGTGGAGGCAAACTTGAGATTGCTCCGCGCACTAAATCCCCCATTTCTGCGATTCCCCACAGGCTAAATACCAAAATACACGCGGCGATTCCGCTTAGGTTCAAAAAACTAGAAAAGCCAAAATAAACGATAAACAACCAAGCTAAAATCGGAATAATGCGGATAGATTCTAAATACAATCGGCAAATACCGCGTAAAACCTTAGACTGCAAAGTCATCAAATATCCTAAAATAAAGCCAAAAACGCAAGAAAACAGAATCGCAATGAGCGCGATTTGAAGTGTTACTAGAACACCTTGCGCGATTCTTAAAATATTTTGCGGTAAAAAGAGTAATTCCATTAAAAAGTTCCCAATGTGTTTTTGTGGCGTATATTAGCGAATTTTGCCTTTTAATAGTTTATGATTAAAACTTCTTTGGCTGCACTCAAATTTTTGCGCCTGTAATTTGCGTTTGTATAGGCTCTTTGTATTGCCACGATTCTATATTTTTTTGCCCATTTCTTTAGCAAATGATTTTCTTTGCCATTTGAAATAAACACATTTGAGAGAGCAAATTTTTTACCTTGCGCATTTAAAAAATCCAAAATTTCTAATAAATCTAGCTCATCTTGCTCTTTCCAAGCAGCGTTATAGGGTGCGTTTGTAATTAAATAAGGTGGGTCAAAATAAAAAAATCCATTTTGGCTATAAAGTGTTTCATTTCTAAAATCTAAATTACTAAACTCTACATTTAATTTGCTTAAACACTCTACAAACTCCCTTGTTTTACGCTCCAGCGATTCTGCAAAATCCATTTTGCCAACAGGCACATTAAATGCACCATTAGAGTTGAATCGCAAATAATGATTAAAGCCAAAAATAATCAACACAAAGAGTAAAAGTGAGCTTTTATTGGTATTATAATTATCCCGAAGCTCCAAAAAACCTTGTTTATTATGTCGTGATAAGCCCTCGTTTTTAACGATTTTATAAAAGCCCTTTGGTTTAGCTTTGCTATCACTTAAGCCGTATTTTATAATAATTTGTTGAATCTCTTTTAGCAAAGATTCCACATTTTTAGACCTTAGAAATTTAAGAAGCCCGATAATTGCTTCTTGCTTGTCGTTTAAAATGATTTTTTTAGCCCCTGAATTTAGTCCCACAATCCCACTTCCACAAAAAACATCCACAAAAGTTTCACAATTTTGAGGTAAATACTCAAATAAAGATTTTAAGATTCTAGCCTTATTGCCGGGATAATTAAGAGGTGAAATAATCATTTAATCTCTTTTGTGCTTTTGAAAAATAATTTTCATCAACCTCGCAACCGATAAATTTTCGCCCCAATTTCAAAGCAGCTAAACCTGTTGTAGCCGAGCCACTAAAGGGGTCAAAGATTGTGTTATCCTTATTTGTGTGGATTTTGATAATTTCCTCTAATACCCCCAAATGCTTTTGTGTGGGATGTAGCCTATTTTTGCCACCCGGCACAATGCCGCTTTTAAACACAGCCTTTAAATATGGCACATTTTTGGGCTTATTAAAAATCCATTTGCCCTTTCCTTTAACCGCCCAAACAGCACATTCAAAATCAATCACATAGCGAGATTCCACATTTCGTGGCATTGGATTTGCTTTTTCCCGGCGCAACAAATCCTTAATTACACAACCACAACGCTCAAGTTCTTGCACTACAAAAGATAAATTTTTCCAATCATTAAAAATAATAATAGAGCCACCCTTTTTAAGCAGTGGCACACAATCTTGTATCCATTCTGTTTGATTAAAGTCATAATCCCATTGTCCATAATCCATTCCAGCACGTCCCATATTCGAAAAGCCAAGCTGATGAGAGCGAGAAATACAATAAGGCGGGTCTGTCAAAATGCAATCCACATTTATTTTGTTATTTTTTAAATCCTCTAACAAAACTTTATAATCACAATTTTTAAAAATATAATCCACACCTAACCCCTGTATCGATTAATGTTTTCTATATAGTCTTGTGTTTTACAATTTAATAGGTTTTTCACAAAATCATCAAATTTACTTTTAAAGTCCTCTAAATCTGTTGATCTTTCAATCAAAACTATAAAATGCGCTATGCTTAAGGGGGCAATTTTGCTTTTAAATTCTTTAGCACAAAATTTAAAAAACAAAGCCACATCAAAGTGGATTAGTGGGGCAATTAACATTGTGCGAAGTTTTGTGTTTTCTTGCTGTTCTTTTTGTTGCATATGTCTTGCAATACTTGTTGTTTCGCTATTTAATTGTTGATTGCGATTTCTTATCATTGTGGCTTCTGTGATAAAATTTTCAAATTCTAAATCTATTTTCCCCGCTGGCGCAAAAGAAAGTGGAATCCCATTTTCATCATAAATTAAATTTGATTGCATTTTATAATTTCCGAACTTTTTAGCCATAATTAAGACTAAAATATATTCCAACCTTAAAGGCTCTGGCAAATCATCATATTTTGATTTCTCATTGCTTAAATTTGCTAGAATTTTTAACTCATTTAACAACATAGAAAATTCACATTTCTCTACTACGCTATTTAAAATCTTAGAGTAAAACTTTCTATCTAATTCTGCTTCTAAATCATTTAAATTTAGATTCTCTAATTCCTTTAAATTTGCATTTAAATTTTTAGCCTTTTGTTGAATGACTTTTTCTTTAATGTTATTATCATTTATCCAAGGCAAATCTATATTATAAATAAAATTATTATACTCCTCTTGCGAAACAAAAGTTTTAAATTGATAATTTCTGTATTTCTTTAATAAAGTTTCTATTTTTGCATAATTAAATTGCGAAAAATCATAATAAATATTTTTAAAAACTCCACGCTCAATGACAAGATTACTCATCTTGAATTTTCTAAATACCTCATCGGCATAATCATTTAAAGATTCATATTTTAATGGCAAAAGATTTAACTCTTTAAAAAGATAATTTTGTAAATATTCTTTATTTTCTACTTTGCCAAATTGATTCCTATAAAGCAAAATTTGTTTTGCGCAATCTTTATAATTGCAATCTTTCATTCCTAACACAAAAACCTTAAATTCTTGTTTTAAAATTCCCTTAAATTCTTTCTTTTGCTGTTTCGCACTTCGCCTTAACAAATCCATTACAAAGATAAAGTTTAAAAAAGGGCGAGATTGATTAAAAGTGCTTGTTCGCGTAGGATTCTTTGCGTGAAGTCCTACAAGAATCTTAGAATAAGTATCTGCAATATTTAATCTATTGTCTAATAAATCCAAAGCAAGTTGTGTGAGTTCTATTTTTGGTTTGGTTTCCTTTCCGCTAAAACACAATAAATTTTGGTCTTTTAAGGCGCGAAGTTGTGTCATTACACGACCAGCAAAACCTGTCTTTTGTGGATTCTTTTCTAACAATTCTTTAATTTCAATTTCACTTAATTCAATATCATTTAATAATTTTTCTTTTATGATAGGTGAAAGATTGCGAAAGGTATAAACCCCATTTTTTACAAGCTCTACAAAATACAAATTTTTTATTTTTTCGTCAAAAACAAAACCATTGAATTTCCTAAAATACCGCAAAAATTCAATATTTCTTTGCGGATTCCGCACCGTTGTATTAATAGAAAATGCCTTGTAGCCGTTTCGATTTCCACTTGTTCCCATAATTTTATGCCCTCACACAAACTTCTTATAATGCCGTTCCAAAAGCGAAAACAGAATGGACAAAGGCAAAAGCACCACTAAATAACAAAGCACAAGCAGCAACAAAGTTTCACTTGTCTTATAATAACTACCGATTAAATCCTTAGTTACATACAGCACATCTGCAAGGGCAATCGCGCTAACAACCGAAGTTTCTTTGAGCAAGAAAATTGCATTTGCAGCAATAGAAGGC
>JALEPE010000090.1 GCA_022766795.1 Helicobacter sp. | reverse complement strand
TTCATCGCCTTGTTTGGAATTTGAAATTACTTCATAGGAATCAAATGTCCCTCCACTAATGCGCGCAATCTCCTCGTTATAGGATTTTTGTAGCTGCTGTTTGTCATTTGTTTTGGTGTAATCTGTACTTAGTTTTGAACCAACCGCTAATTTGCCACCATACATTTTTGATATAGCATCCGCCAAAGCCTTATTAACTGCTTCTTCATAAGAGGAACCATAGCCCTCACCGCGAGCATCTTTGGTGTTTTTAGTAGTTACCACTTCCGCGTTTAATCCCACACACATCAATAAAAACAATAAAAAAGTTGCTAACAATTTCATAAACACACCTTAAAAATCATCGACTTCTAAGTTGGTTGCGCGTTTGACGCCAGGGGTTGCTTTCGCACCACTTTTGCCGCTTTGTTGTGTTGGTATATTTTCCATTGCATCAAATCGCTTATTTGCCTCATCAATGCTATCCATAGAGTAATACACAATCGCTCCAACCACTTCATAATCGCCCTTATCCACACTCCAAGTTCTAGCTACTTCCATACCGCGCAAAGAAGCTTGAGCAGTACTGCTAAACTCTTTAGACATTTCTTTTACTATGCTTGTGCGAGTTTTTTTCTGCGCCGCACCCATTTTGACCTTACCGTCAGTCTTGCTAGCCTTTAGCATTGCATTTTTTGTCTTCTGTTTTAATTCGGTGTTTTTCATAAACGCATTAACATTGGAGGATAAAAACTGCGCAATGGTCGCCTCCGCATTGCCTTGTGCGCGAGTTCTTGCTTCGCGCCTGTAATCAGAATTAAACCCTTCCTCTTTTATAAAGGAATCCATTCCGTAAGCAAGAAGTGCTGGACGACAATTTTCATTGTAAAAATACTTTATACCAAGATGTGTGAGCAAGTATTCATCATCAAAATCTTCTACTATACTATCTGCACTTTTGCATTGCGCTTTATTCTCTATTGGTTTTGATTTATGTCCTTGCGCTAAATCGCGTGCAAGTTGAAGTGATTTTGGCGTGGTATAAGCTAAAACACCAATCTCAGTCTCGCCATTTTCATTTGTAACAATAAATGTTTCATAGGGAATCATACCTTTAATTTCATCAAAGGCTTCTTTTGTAAATCCGCTCATATATGCATTATTAAAGATATTTTCCTCTACTTCTGCTTCTATTGTTTCTGGCTTCTTATCGCCTTTTGCGTTGGTTACAATGCTATTGATGATATTTCCTACGACTGCAAATATCCCATCAGCATCTCCGCTCTTTTCCTCTAGCTCTTTTTTGACCTTTTTTTGCATTTCATCATTAAGCATATCATCTGGCATTTGCTTGCGGTGGTATGAAAGCGCTTCCTCCACTGCAATTTTTCCCGCTTTTGACAAAATCATATCTGCCTTTAAAGTCAAAAATGCCTCTCGATAAGCCATTGACAAATATTCATAATATTGCGCATCGTCTGGACTTGCATCAACAGTTGCAGTCGCACTATAAATACTGGCTGCTTTATTTTTCTTTTTTAGCTCTCTTTTTGCCTTATCAAGCAAATCATCTATATTTTGCTTTTTGGGCTTTTCCAAATTAGGCTTCACATCTGATTCTATGATTTTCTCAAGCTGTTCGCCTGTATTCTCTTTTGTTGTATCCTCGGCATATAGTAAGCTTGCTAATGCTAAAGAACCAATCAATAATAGCTTTCTCATTTGCTTCCTTTTTACCAAGTTACAGATTTGCTAGAGCCTACTTTATCAATCGTCTGCTCATCTTCCCAATATACAAGCCCAGAGGTTAAGTCTGTTAATCGCAAGAGAAAGAAATATTCCACCTGTGTTTTACCATTGCTTAGCTTGACATTATCCTGTCTAATTTTACCTGCTAGTGAAAAATCTGGCGATACTAAAGTTCCTTTTTTAGCAATTGTTTTTTGGTTAAATTCATCATTATCTCTTAATTCCCTCACATCCTCGCTCATACTATCTAGCGCACCACCTGCGGCAACTGCAGAGGTTAGGACAAATTTTCCTGATTTTCTTAGTGCTGTGGTAATTTTTGCAGTTAGCTTTTCCGTGTCGATTCTTTGTGGCGTATCATTCACTACTCTACCAATCGCAATCACCTTTCTTTGTCCGGGCTTAATGCTTGCAAAAGCAGGATCGCTAAGCATACTATTAATCATTGTTTCTGCCGCATTTTCAAAATCTTCTCTATCAAGCCCAAGCGTAAGAGAATCCCCTTTTTTAACCTGCGTGGCTTTACCATCTGTATAAGTACCACCGCTTCCTGTCGCACAACCTGTCATTACCAAAGCTCCTGCAAGAGCTAATCCTAAAATTTTTGTTTTTGTCATTTTGTATCCTTTTGTTTAAATTTAATTTTTACGAATTTCTATTCTAAAGTCTTGCGCCCTTGCATCTGCTGCAAGCTTACGCAAAACAACTTTCTGTCTAGCTGGAATCCTAAGTGCTTGATAATCCTCACTAAGAACATCGCGCAATACAAAACCATCTTTATCCAACCATTCCACTTTATACACTATATTTTTAACAGAATCGCTATAAAAAATAATCTCAAATTCCAAGTAGCCATTGTCATTGATGCGCTTGCGTCTCTCTTGAATAATATCCTTAGAAAGAGAGGAATCCAAAGTGATATTAGGTAAGCTAGAATCCTTTTGATATGTTGTCGAACACGCACTCAACAAAATTACAGCACAAATTAATAACCATTGTTTCATTGTTGAACCTTATTTTTGTGTTAAATTAACATTACTTGGCAAATTTGGTGCAAATGAACGCACTATAATAAGTGCATTTTTATTCTTATCCAATGTGTTTGTATAAATCTCTTCTCCTTGAGGATTTTTAATGTTCACACTCCCCTTGTTTTCAACCATTGCCACAGAGATGTTTTTAGGCAACCCACGCCACGAACGCACATCGGCATTATTTGTCAATGTTGTTAGTATAGAACTACCAAGCGATAGGAATCCACCTGTTTTATCATTGCTTGCCACAACGACATTTAATGTAGTTTTGGTAATTGTCTGTGCTAGGGCTTTAGTAATCATTGCAGGCATATTAATTTTAAACTCTGTTGCAATAATATTATCTAAATCAACCACTTCTGTTGTTTGAACGCCATTGACTTTAATATTAGGAAAAGACGCTTCACGCTTTTTTAAAGTTTGCAAAGCCACATTTGTCGTAACAATATTTTTATCTACAACAAATGGCAATGTCAATGTGAAATCATCTTTCATTACACCAAAACCATTCTCATAGACAACAAAAATATATTTTTTGCCCTTTTTGGAAACAGAATTTGCGCGCCCCTTAAAAACTGCATATTCCTTTTGAATCTCTTTATTTTTAGGATTAATTTTAGCAACTTCTCTAAATAAATCCGCTGCTTTACGATAATCGTTGTCCATAAAGAAAAATACAGAAGCAAGATAAGTCGCATAAGGATTTACAAAATCTTTTGTTGTTACAAACTCCTTAAATAGCGCATCATATTCCTTTGTTACATTTTCCAGATTCTCATTCATATTTTTATTGTAATTTGGGTCTTCTTTTGCCTTTTCAATCTCTTCACGATTCTTAGCGATCTCTTTTGCAAAATATTCTTTTGCTTTATCTTGACGCATTAAAGCGCGATTAAACTCCACTCTGGCATTGCCATAATCACCCAAATCCATAAAGTTTAAGCCCTTATAGAGATTAAGCATAATGCGTTCATACAAACTTCCCTCATAATCCACAATTGTGTCATTAACCAATGTTGTTGTAACAAGCTTAGCTCCTTTTTTGCCTGCATTTTGCAAATCTACATCTTGTTTATAAGACTCCTCTGCTGCGTCAAAAAGCTGATTGCTAAGATCAAATTCACCACAATTTCTAGCGATTAGCCCAACATTAATACCCGTATAAATTGCATCATTTCCTTTCTTGACTTTATCTAAATTTTGCGAGAAAAAGCCATCATTGCAAATCCTTTGATACAAGGCACTTTCAAAAGTCTGATTTTGTGCGCTATGATTTGCACACGCGCTAAACAATAGACAAGTAGCACCCAATACCGCCAACTTTAATGTT
>JALEPE010000087.1 GCA_022766795.1 Helicobacter sp. | reverse complement strand
TGGGTATGTATTATCGTTTAGAATCTGTTCTACACCTTGTGCTAAAGTGGGATTAGTTTGTGGTGTAGTTTGTGATTCTTGCAACTGTTGCTGTTTTGGAAATAGTTCGTCTGCTGTTTTGTTTGGGGTAGGCGTAAGATTCTCTGCGGTTTGCTCGCTTATTTCTATGCCTTGCATCGCTGTTTGTGGATTGTCTTTTGGAGTATTTGGATTAAGAGTATCTAACATTCCCCCTGTCCATCTGCCTGTTTTTGCCTTGTTAATTACTGCGCCAAGCCCTGCGTTTAATAGCCCACCTAGCGTTAATCATTATTGGCTAGGGAGCGGTTGGAATAGATATGTCAGCAAAAGGGGCGTAGAGTTTAAACGCGCGTTAGCGTTAAGTGCCAAGGCAAGCAATATCACTCCCACAGAAAAACAAGTGTGCTTAAGTGTTGTTTGGCACAAGAAAGATAATCGGCGTAGAGATATTGACAATATATTAAAGCCGATTTTAGATGCGCTAAATGGAATCGCGTATTTTGATGATTCTCAAGTGTCAGAGCTTTTTGTTAAAAAAGAGCAAGGGGCGCAAGAATCGCTAGAAATTACCATAAAGGAAATACAATGAATACACAGAGTTTAGAAAAATTATTATATGACAAATACGGAAAGTTGCTTTTAAGCACAGATGAAGTTGCTAAAGAGTTAGGGCTATCCACTATGACGATTTATAGAATGGTCAAAAGAGGGCAATTAAAATGCGTGGCAAATAGCCGATTAAAGCTCATAAGCATTAAGGATATTGCGGGCTTAATCTCCTCCCCTTAATGCGTCTATATAATCACTCCACCACTGCATAAGCGCGCGTCTATCATCAAGCCTTAAGCTTCTATTATAGACCGCCTTAACCTTATTGCGTTCTCTATGGTCCAAGCATAGCTCAATAACTTCAGAATCCTGCTTGTGGTGTTTTTTGTTTTCATAGGCAAAGGTAGAAAAAATGGTGCGGAATCCGTGATATACCATAGTCCTTATGAAATGCCCTTTTATCTTTTGGCAAAGCTTTTAATTCTTTATCTGTGCTAAACCGCATTTTTACCCCTTAGTATATACAAAAAATAAAGTATATACTATTGCATATATTTTTAAAGCTGTATTAAAGCGAATTGAAAAGTATAAAGAAGTTAAAAATAATTAATGTAAGTCTATGCAAAAGCCCAATTTTAAGGTATTTAAAAGATATAATAAAGCAAGTTAAGTTAATGTAAGAAAATATAAGTTAAGCGTTAATGGTCGGAGTAGCGGGACTTGAACCCACGACCTCACCCACCCCAAGGGTGTGCGCTAGCCAGACTGCGCTATACTCCGGTTTGAAGTTTGGAATTTTAGCAAGCCTTTGTTTAATTCTTGCTTTTTGTGTGGAATCTTAAAATAAAATTTTAGGGCAAGCGTTGCGATTCCATTATTTTACAAGGTGGGGTGGCGGAATCGCGGGCAAATGGAATTATGGATTGCCACACAAGGTTACAACTTTGCTCACGGAATCCAATATTATCTAAACACCCTTAATTGCGTCGCTTTATGATCCTCTTGTGATTCCAAGCTTTGTAAATACAACTCGGAATTTTCCTCCTCCAATTCTTTGATATTCTTTTGCAAATCCGAAATTATAGCATTTCTATGCACAACTTCCTTATCCATTATAGAGAGCATATCTATGACAAACTGCGCCTCTATATCACGCTTTTGCCCCTCTCCGCTATCCACTTCTAATGCCTTTGCAAGTCTTGAAAAAGGACGAAATAGTTTATAATCCTCATTCAAACACAATAGCACGCGCATAACAAGGCTCAAGTAAAATTCCGTTTTCAAAGAATGCTTTAAATACAAAATGTGCTGATATTCCTTACGAAAATGTTGCAAAAATTTTTCTGTAAAAATCGCGATTCCATACCGATTTTGATGTTGCCTGATAAAATCCTGCACCCGCAATTTCATCACATAAAAACTTAACTTCTTAAACAAATCACGCACCAACGCCCTATCTCCTCCAACTACTTCCAACAAAGGCGCAAAATAATGCGGAATATTCACATTTTCTCTATCATTTGTATGGTTTGTCTCGCTATTAGCACGCACTAAATAATACACCAGCTTCTTAGGCAAGACATAAATATTATCCGCTTGGTAGAGAAGTAGCATACTAAAATGGTGGTCTTCTGCGAAACATTGATTGACAAATTCCAATTGGATTCTCTTTAAATAGTTAAAATCTATAAAAAACCGCCATACATACGATAAACATTGTATAGCATCCTCTACATTTTGCAGTGTATCCACCCATTCTTTATAGCTAATTACACCCTCTTTGCCAAAAAACAGCTCCTCTTTTTGCACTTTATAAACGCGGGAAGTAGTTTTGATTGCATGCACAGGCAAAGTCTGAAACCACACAATATCCATTCCCTGCGCGCACTGCAAGCATTCTTGCACTAATTCTTGCTTCCAAGTATCATCAGAATCCAAAAACACCACATAATCAATCCGTGGCGCACAAAAAGAATATGCCTCTACATCGCCACCTTTAAAACAACTTTTTGCCTTATAAATCCTTGTGATTTTATAGGGATTCTCACCTTTTACGCTAAAGGCATATAGAGATTCTCTTGTTTTTGGATTCTGAAGTGTATAAAAATACTTCCCGATACTAAACCACTCTATGGCAGCATTACGCGATTCTGACACACCGCCATTATATTGCTTATGAATCAATGTGATTCTAACATCGCTACGACAATATTTTTTACAAATTTCTAAAACTTCCTCTTGCGTGCTACCATCATTGATGAGGCAAATTTCAAGATTCTTATAAGTCTGGGCAATTACGCTTTCAATACACTGTTTTAAAAGGCTTGCCTCTGTGTTAAAAATTGGAATCACAACCCCGACTTTTTTAGATTCCATTACAATCCTTTCTGTATTCTGCCATACCATAATCTTTAAAATCTTTAAATCCAACCCCATTCATCTAGCTAAACTCCCAATTTTGCGCCTTTTGTAAAATCGCCTCCGCACCTTGTTTCAAGAAAGATTCCGCCATTTGCTTGCCTATGCGTTCGCAATCTTCAAGGGTTTTCACCTGCACTTCTAAGCATTCGCGCAAAATCTCTGTGCCATTTGGCAAACCTAAAATGGAGCGCACTTTTAAGATTCCATTCTCTAAGGTTGCATTAACACCAATAGGCACTTGACAGCCTCCATTAAGTGTGCGCACAAATGCGCGTTCGCAAGTTGTCTCAAAGGCAGCTTTGGAATCATTTAGGAATCCCAAAAGCGATTCTATTTTGCTTCCCTTTTTGCATTCCACACCAAGTGCGGCTTGTCCCATTGCTGGAATCATAAAATCCAAAGGCACAATATAAGGCACTTCCTCTTGGATTCCAAGCCGATTGACTCCCGCTTGTGCAAGGATAATCGCGTCAAACTCTCCCTCTTGAAGCTTTTTTAGCCTTGTTTGCACATTGCCACGCAAACTTTGCGTCTCCAAATCCGCCCTTAAGGCACTAATTTGCATTGTGCGCCTAAGTGAAGTCGTCCCCACACGCGCACCTTTTGGCAAATCCTCCAAACTCGCATATTTGAAGCTCACGAAGCTATCACGCACATCTTCTCGCTTCGTGATTGCCGCTAGTCCCAAACCCTCTACAAATTCCACCGGCACATCTTTTAAGCTATGCACCGCCAAGTCTATTTCGCCACTTAGGAGTAATTCCTCTAATTCTTTGGTAAAAAGCCCCTTGCCACCGATTTTTGCTAAAGGCACATCTAGGATTTTATCGCCTTTGGTTTTGACGATTTTTACTTCCACTTCTATATCTTTGTATTGTGCCTCTAGGCAATCTTTGATATAGTTTGCTTGCCAAAGTGCTAACACGCTTCCGCGTGTGCCGATGATGAGTTTTTGCATTGCTTCTCCTTACTTTTCTATGACTTCTACATCAATGATTTCACTCTTTTGAGATTTGTTATTTGTATCAAAGAATGCGGAATCCGAAGTAGGCTTTTTCATAAAGGGTTTTACAGCTAAGAATCCCAGCGCACTAAATTGCATTAGAATCCCTAAAATATCGGTTAATCCACCGGGTAAAATGAGCAAAATCGCCCCAAGGATTCTAAAGACATTAGAACCCACAAAGGCTTCATAGCTAATTTCCCTTTCTCTAAGGCGCACAAGGGCATCGCCTAGAAAAAAGCGGTAATTCATTAAAATAAAGAATCCCAAAATTGCGCTCAAAACAATCTCTAACACAAAGCCAAACACTCCTAAAAAATCAATCATTTCATAGGTGATAAGCACTTCTAAAAACAAATAAATGAAGACTAAAATCAATCGCATTGACAAACCTCAAGAATCTTAGAAACAAGCGCGTCAAAATCCGCAACCTCTAGCGATTCCTTTTGTAGATTTTTGCGTCTTATAAGCTCTATCTCGCCCTTTTCTAAGCCTTTGCCCACCACGATTCCAAAGGGCAATCCTATCAATTCAAAATCGGCAATTTTTGCCCCATACCTCTCACTTCTATCATCTAGCAAACATTCAACGCCTTTATTTTGTAGGCTTTCGTAGAGTTTAAGTCCCATTTGCATTTGGGATTCTTCTTTGATATTAGAAATAATTAGATGAATACAAAAAGGCGCACTCGCGCGTGTCCAAATCATTCCGCGTTCATCGTGGTGTTGCTCAATGATTGCGCTTAAAAGTCTTGAAACCCCGATTCCATAACAGCCCATAATAAAGGGTTGTGCCTTACCTGACTCATCTAAAAATGTCGCTTCCATTGCGCTAGAATATTTCGTGCCAAGCTGAAAAATATGTCCCGCTTCAATCCCTTTTGTAAAATAGAGTTTGCCTTTTTTGCAAATAGGGCAGGAATCGCCCTCTTGAACCTCCACCAAATCCTTAAATTCCAAGCCCTCAAAAGTGCTTAAATCCACGCCCACAAAGTGATAATCCACTTCGTTTGCACCACA
The DNA here is from genome assembly GCA_022766795.1 of Helicobacter sp. GTDB lineage: Bacteria > Campylobacterota > Campylobacteria > Campylobacterales > Helicobacteraceae > Helicobacter_D. The sequence continues at coordinate 48,927 of JALEPE010000087.1, read as the reverse complement.
GATGAGATGGTTAGCATTTTCTAATTCTTTATCAAAGTAAATATAAGGGCTAGAAGTGAGATTGCGTAAGGCAAAAGGTCCAATGAATCCAAGTGGTAGCCCCGCAGCTCTTAAATCCTCCTCACTCGCTTCTATCAGCTCGTTTGCGCCACTAATAGCATTGAGTGCCTTAGTTTCGCTTAAAGTATCGCTCCCGCGCAAGAAAAAATAAACCAATGCGCTTTTCCCGCCATCAAAAAGTGCCTTTTTTACCACTGCTTTAAGCGTCCAAAAGGGTTCTACCTTAAAAAACTCACTTAAAGATTCTATGGTTTGCACCTTTGGGGTGTGAAATTTCGCAAACGAAGCAACAGGAGCTTCTGTGCTTGGAAGCTTTTGAACGCGCGTAGCCGCTTCTAAATTTGCACCATAAGCACAAGAATCGCACACACAAATGGTATCCTCTCCGCTATTTGCTAGCACCATAAATTCCTTGCTCCCGCTCCCGCCAATCGCTCCGCTATCGGCAATGACAGCGCGAAAATCCAATCCCAAACGCGTAAAAATTCTGCTATAAGTGGCTTCCATTACATCAAATTCACGCTTTAAATCCTCATAGCTTGAATGAAAACTATAACCATCTTTCATTATAAATTCGCGCGCGCGCATAAGCCCAAAGCGCGGACGCATTTCATCGCGGAATTTCAGGTTGATTTGATAGAGATGAATCGGAAGTTGCTTGTAGCTTTTCACATTTGCTTTAACTAATTCTGTAATGACTTCCTCGTGCGTAGGACCTAGCACAAAGTCGTTTTCCTTTCTGTCTTTGAAGCGCAAAAGCTCCTTTCCATATCTTTCAAACCTGCCACTTTTTTGCCATAAACTCGCGGGGGTAACAAAGCCAAGTGCAACTTCGTTTGCCCCTGCGTTATCCATTTCCTCTTTAACGATTTGACGCACTTTGTCTAAAACGCGTTTGCCAAGTGGCAAGAAATTGTAGATTCCGCTACCGATTTGCTGGATAAATCCACCGCGTATTAGGTATTCGTGGCTTTTTAAAACAACATCTTTTGGAGCTTCCTTAAGGGTTGGTATCAATAATTTTGAAAATCGCATTGTTTTCCTTTCATTAAGGTAGTGTCTTGTCTTGCGCATATTCGCATTTATAGGATTCTAACATTCTCTCTTGTGTTTCTTGTTTGAAAAGGAATCGCAAGGATTCCACAATGCTATCCGCCTTAGGCGTGTTTGCAACAGCTTTTAGGTTAATCGTCAAATCGTGCAAAAAGGTATTGAAAGCATTGTGCAGAGTTTTTTCAATATTTTTTTCATACTCTTTTGGCAAATAACCTTTTAGGATTCCTTTGTTTAGCTCTTTTAAAGCAGCGTCTTTTGCAAGGGCTCGGATTGTTTTGATGAGCGGTTCTACATTGAGACTTTGTTGCCAACTAAAAAACTCTTGCGTTGCTCTCCCTACGATTCCATAAGCGATTTTTGCTTGTTCCTCTCGTAAGGCTAGGTTTTTGCGCACAATGTCTTCTAAGTCATCTACGGCGTAAATTTGGATTTTATCGCTCCTTTCCATAATTGCGCATTCAATATCACGCGGCACAGCTAAATCAAACCAATAACGATTCCAATCTTTTGCCTCTACCATATCAGAAGTGATAATCGTATGCGGTGCGCCTGTGGCACTAAAAATAAGAGGAATCTCGTTGATATAAGTGCTAAGGTCTTTGAAGCTCTCTGCGCGGATTTTAGCATTTGGATTAGCAGAGAGAATGGTGTCGCAAATCTTTTGTGCATTTTGGATTTCGCGGTTAATGATTAAAACTTCACAATTTGCATTGATTAAGTGTTTTGCGCAAATTTCACTCATTTCTCCCGCGCCAATGACAAGTGCGAATTGATTTTTCAAATCCCCTAGAATCTCTTTTGCTTGTGCCACGGCAGTGCTTGCCACCGAGACAGAATTTTGAGAAATGCTTGTGGAGTTACGCACACTTGCAGCACAGCGAAACGCATAATGAATTGCGCGGGAGAGATACAAACCGCAACAGCCCAACTCATAAGAGAATTTAAACGCGCTTTTAAGTTGCCCTGAAATTTGTGTTTCTCCTACAACCAAGCTATCTAGGGAGCTTGCTACGCTAAAGAGATGATGAATCGCGCTTAAATTGTCATAGCTATCCGCACATTTTTGGAGCTTTTCTAAAGGAATTTTGGAATAATTGCTAAGTTTGTCTAGCAAAAATTCCTCTGCCTTTTCGCTGTTTAGGGTGTTTAATATAAATTCAATGCGGTTACAAGTGGAGAGAATCACTGCTTCGGTAATGAATTTGTTATCCACCAAATCCTCTAAAAACTCCTTTGTTACAGGATTTTTAATATCCAAGCTTAAGGCTTCACGCATTGCAATATCAGTATTTTTGTGTGAATAGCTTAAAATGTAGTAATCCATTAGTTTCCTTAAAAATCGCGTTCAATCATTTCGCGCATAATTTGTATAAGTTTATCACAAGATTGATTAGCAATCGCTTCAATGCCTATTTTTCCTAGATGTTTCGCAACATCAACGCTTTTTGTAATGGCCCCACTCTTTTTTAACTGCTCTAAGATCCACGCTTGTTCTGCCGCGTCAATTTCTTTTTTAAAGGCATTTTTTAATCTCTCTTTCTCTTTTGTGGGCAAGAGACTATGTAGATACAAATAAGGCAGGGTTGTCTTGCCCTCTTTAAAATCACTTAAAGCAGGTTTTCCTAAAGTTTTAGAATCTGATACAATATCTAGCACATCGTCAATGATTTGGAATGCGATTCCAAGATTGCGCCCATAGAGGCGGAATCCTTGCGCTTCCTCTGCACTCTTACCCGCTAGAAATGCTGCGGAATACGCAGTGGCTTCAATGAGGGCTGCGGTTTTGTGTTCTATCATACTTAGATATTTTGCTTCCTCTGCATTAAAGGCGCAAGAAAGTTCCACATCCTCCATTTCGCCAATGGCAAGAGTGGTAACCGCATTTGCCACAATGCGCGGAATCGCGGGATATTTCTCGCAAAAACTTGTCAGCTCACTAAAGGCTTTGGAATACAAGACATCGCCAAGCATAATGGCATTTTTATCACCAAAAAGCGCATTAATAGAGGGTTTAGAGCGTCTTGTTGTCGCCTCGTCAATCACATCATCGTGCAAGAGAGAAGCACTTTGAATCATCTCAATGATTGCGCAAAGCAAAATGCACTCCTCGCTTTCCCCTGCGATATGGAGCGCAAGTTTAGAACGGAGCATTTTGCCTTGTTGCAAATGCGCACTTAAATGCAACACAAGGGGCGATTCCAACTCCTTTAAAAATTCTTGAATCTTTGCTTCAATATGTGTTAAAGCCACCATTTGGCACTTTCCTTTCGTCAATAATATTAAAATCTCTATTGCCTTGATAAAGATAATATTTCAAAGTTGCAACTTTTTTGGCGCGGTGATAATCCTTGAAGCACAGCATAAAAAAGGGTTCTTCGCTATAATATTTTTGTTCTGGTTTTAGCAGAGGGACTTTATAGCACCTGCGCTGATAGTCTTGGTAAAGAATAAATTGATGCGGAAAAGAATCGTAATTTAAGTGCATTACCAAGCCCTCATTTTTAAGCAGCGTCCAACGAAAAAATAATGTTTTAGCAGCCTCTCTTGCTTGTAGAGTTAAAAGATAAAATTCATCTTTGTTTAGCTCAATGAACTTTTCTGCTTTCCAAACAGGAGGCGCAAAGAGATTTGTAACTCCTAAAATGATGCTAAAAAACACAACAAAAAGGTTTTTACTCATTTTGGGAGAGAATCTCTTGCATTGAAATAATGGCTAAATCCTGCGCTTTGTGGTGAATTTCATCGGAGCTTTCTTCACTGCTTTGGAGATAGAAAAGCTCCTCTTCCCACATCTCGCCCAAACGCTTTTCCAATAAAACCTCCATTGCCGCTTGACGCTCTAGCATTTTTAATAATTCCTTACTCGCTAATCCACGTGAAGCGTGAAAAATAATCTCCACCCATTTATCTTGTGGCAAACCTTCTAAAATATGTTCCATTTAATGTCCTTTATTGTTTAATCTTGCTAAAACTGCATTTTGGTGTGCGTCTAATCCCTCTGTATGTGCTAGGATTCCACATTCTTGCCCCATTTGCGCGATTCCTTGTTTGCTAAAGGCAATAATAGAGGATTTTTTCATAAAATGCTCTGTGGAGAGGGGCGAAAAAAACTTCGCACTTCCACCTGTTGGCAGGGTGTGATTAGGTCCTGCAATATAATCTCCAATGGGTTCTGGCGTGTTTTCGCCAATAAAAATTGCACCCGCGTGTTTAATGTGTGACAGAATCTCTAAGGGATTTTCCACCAAAACTTCTAAATGTTCAGGCGCAATTTGATTCATCAACAAAATTGCTTCTTGTATGTCTTTTGCAACAATAATCGCCCCGCGCTCGTTAATGGATTTGGACGCGATTTCTTGACGCGGCAGTGTTGGCAATAATGTATCAATCCGCTTTGCTACCGCATTTCCAAAGTTTTCATTGGTGGTGATGAGAATAGAACTTGCCATTTCATCGTGTTCGGCTTGTGAGAGTAAATCCCACGCAACATAATCCACATTACCTTCCCCACTATGCAAGATTCCAATCTCACTAGGTCCTGCAATCATATCAATATTCACTTCCCCAAACACAAGCTTTTTAGCGGTGGCAACATAAATATTTCCCGGTCCTGTAATCACATCTACTTTTTTAATATGATTTTCCACACCAAAGGCAAGTGCGCCAATAGCACTTGCTCCACCGATTTTATAGGCTTCTTTAATGCCACAAAGGTGCATAGCAGCAAGTAACAAAGGGTTAGGTTCATTGTGCGGAGTGGGTGTGCAAACCACGATTTCTTGCACTCCTGCAACAAGTGCTGGAATCGCATTCATCAAAAGGGAGCTAGGATAAGCCGCCTTGCCCCCGGGAATATACAATCCTGCCCTCTCCATAGGCGTAACTTTCTGTCCTAGAATATTGCCATTTTTTTCAAAGTCTAGCCAAGTTTTGGGCTTTTGCTTTGCGTGAAACGCATAAATGCGGTTAAATGCAAGTTGCAAGGAATCTTTCAAAGAAGCTTCTAGGGCTTCATAGGCTTTTTGCATTTGTGTTTGCGTGATGATTAAATCCTTAAATTCCTTAGGATTCCAAGCATCAAACTGCGCAACCTGCGCAATCACTGCTTCACTTCCTTGCGTTTTAATCGCCCCCAATAATTCTTTCACCCTATTTTCCACATTAGCTATATCCATAGCTCCGCGTTTAAGCAAAGCATTGAATTGATAATTAAAATCTCTATGAGAAGTCTTAAATAGCGCAATCATTACTATATCCTTGTTTTAATTGGCGCGTATTGTAACGCTTTAATCTTTAATTTAATGTTACAGCACATTTGTCTTATGGGTAAAATTTGCTATACTTATCACTTCATTTTAATCAAAAAGAGAAATGTATGAAAATCTATGATAGTCAAAGAAAAGAAAAGGTGAAATTTGAATCCATAATTCCTAATGAAGTGCGCATTTATGTATGCGGACCTACCGTGTATGATGATTCGCATTTAGGACACGCGAGAAGTGCGGTTGCTTTTGATTTATTACGCAGGGTTTTGAGGGAAAATGGCTATAAGGTAATTTTCGCAAAAAACTTCACCGATATTGATGATAAGATTATCAACAAAGCTGCACAAAGCGGATGTAGCATTGCAGAAATTACACAAACTTACACGCAAAGATATTTAGATGAAATGGAGGCGTTAGGCGTAGAACGCGCAGATATTGAGCCAAAAGCAACACAAAATTTAGACGCAATGTGCGCAATGATTGCACGCCTTTTAGAAAAGGGTTATGCTTACCAAACGCCCAATGGCGATGTGTATTTAGCGGTGCATAAGGATACAGAATATGGCAATTTAAGCGGCAGAATCGCAGAGTTGGAATCCCAAAGTCGCGTGCAAAATAGCGAACAAAAGCAAGATAACAAAGATTTTGCACTATGGAAAAGTTACAAAGGAATTGGGGATGTAGGTTATGATTCCCCTTTTGGTAAAGGCAGACCGGGCTGGCATATAGAATGCAGCGCAATGATTAAGAAGCATTTAGCCCTAGAAGGTAAATATGCCATTGATATTCACGGCGGTGGGGCGGATTTGATATTTCCACACCACGAAAATGAGGCATCACAGACGCGTTGTGCCGATGAACAAATCCTAGCAAAATACTGGATACACAATGGTTTTGTAACTATTAATGGTGAAAAAATGGCAAAATCACTCGGGAATAGTTTTTTTATCAAAGACGCGTTAAAAAATTATGACGGCGAACTATTGCGATTCTACCTTTTAAGCACACATTATCGTGCGGGATTAAACTTTGCCGAAGAAGATTTGCTTGCAAGCAAAAAACGACTTGACAAGCTTTATCGGCTTAAAAAAAGAATTGCTATGCTAAAAACAAAACAATCTACACCAAAGGGCGATAACTTCAAAGAGGCATTTTTAGAATCACTCAACGATGATTTAAATATCTCTAAAGCCTTAAGCGTCCTTGATGATTTTATCACAAGCGCAAACGAACAATTAGACACAAAGGCGTATGATAAGATTCCACAAATGCAAGAGAATCTAGCATTTATTACTAGGGTATTAGGCATTGGAGTTAAAGATCCTTTCACATATTTTAAACTCGGTGTCAGCGAAGAATTGCGCCAAGAAATTGAAGTAAAAATTGCAAAACGTGCGGAATTTAAAGCGAAAAAAGATTTCCAAAGTGCCGATAAAATTCGCGAAGAACTACGCGAAAAGGGGATTGAGATAATGGATACGGTGCAGGGTTGCGAATGGGAGAAAATCTAGCCAAAATCCAACTCTATTCATTTCTAAAACTAAGTTAAGGAGATAATTTGGAACATCTTGATTTAATTGGGCTTTTTATGATTGCTCTTTTGGGAGGCTTTGGACACTGCATTGGAATGTGTGGCGGAATCGTTTTAGCATATAGTGGCAAACTAGTAGAAAATGCTATCACACAAAAAGGGCAACTAATTATCTATCACACACTTTATAGTCTAGGGCGCATTACCACCTATATACTTTTAGGGGCGATTGTTGGAGCACTTGGAAGTATGTTTAACGTTAATGGCACACTACGTGGCGCACTCTTTGTGTTTGCGGGTGTTGCGATGATTTTAGCCGGACTCTCACTCTTTGGAAAAATCACCTTTTTAGCGCGCTTGGAGCATTCTATTCAAAACTCTAAATGGTATCAAAGCAAATTCCAAAAAGCTCTAAATCTCAAAACACCCTCTAGCTTATATATTCTTGGGCTTTTAAATGGCCTGTTACCCTGTGGCTTTGTGTATGCCTTTCTCTTTAGCGCAGCAGGATTTGCTAGCATTTCCAAAGCAATGTTGATTATGCTAATTTTTGGAATCGGAACTTTGCCATCACTATTTCTTTTTGGCTTACTCGCAAACACAATCCTTTATAAGCCTAATTTTAGAAAAATCCTAATGAATTTTGCCGCTATTGCAATTGTTATTTTTGGAGGATTAATGGTGCAAAAAGGCATTAAATTTCTACAAAACCCTCAAATGGGCAATAAAACACATATGAAAATTGATGCAACTGATACAAGCAAAAGTGGTATGAATATGCACGGCAAAGAATCTAAAAATATGGAATCTAAAATGGATTCCACAATGCATTAATAGGCACAATTCTTAGAATTTATCCACAAAAAAGGCTATTGTTTAAGCCAAAATTGCTTATCATTACGCCTAGTTTAGCTTGGGAGTTGTTATGAATCTTAGTAGGCTTATCCGCCCGCTTTTTCCAACTGTGATTGTCGGCATTGAAATTGACTATAAAAGTTGCTATGTTGTGGCACAATTTTATAAAAACAATAAATTAACCTCCACACAAACAAAGGAATTCCGCACAAACCCGGGTGAATTACCAATGCAAGCCGTGCGCTTCATCAAAAAAATCCGCAACAAAAATCCTTTCACATATATCTCCGTTCTTGCACATTCCATTATTCAAGGCGTTTTAAGCACAGACAAAGAAGAGGAATTTAGTAATTTTGGCGTTAATTGTGCCGAAGTCGCCTATAAACGTTTTGATAATGAATGGTCTGTATATATTACACACTCTGGAATCGCAGAAACAAAGCATAAATTTTTAAAACTAGGTGCGGATTTTGTTATTTCACCATTCTTGATTCTATATAATTTAGCCAAGGATACTTTTCAAGATTCTTGCAAACTCTATGTCTTATTCCAACGCTCCAATATTACAATGCTTGTTACCAAACGTAATTGTGGGGCGTTATTTGGTGGATATTATATACTAGAAAGCGAGATTGATTCCGAACTTGCTGTGATTAGGACATCTTTAAGTGAAGATGAAGATGATATACAAAAAACCGATATAGAAAAAGATTTGCAAGATGAATTAAGTGATATTGATGCCGTAGATTTAAGTAATGACGCCACAGATGATGAACTCATTGAAGTGCTAAAAGATAATGAAGACGATTCCAACACACAAGATGTTGATGATGTTAATCAAGATGATTTAGATGATTTTTCTCGCGTTAATACCGCTGCCAAATTCATTCAATCTGCACTCAATGAGTTTTATAACAATTCTATTTACAAAAGCGAGTTTATCAGCGAGATTGTTATTTTTAATCCACACGATATTGCACAAGAAACGCTACAGCAAATCCAGCAAATCACAATGCTTGAAGTCAATGTGTTTGGCTGCAATATTCCTCAAAAACTAGCAAGTTTAGGCTTTGATTCTTATGAGTATTTTAAAGCAAAGGGGCAAGTATGAATTATAGCTTCACGCAACCTGGCAGAAAAACACTTCTAAAAAAAGTCTCAAGAATATGGTGGGGCTATATCTTTTTAACGCTTTTTATTTTTGCAGGATTTGTTGCAATTCTCAAGATTCAAGGATATTTTATGCAGCAAAATGCGCAAATCTCTATCACAAAACAAAAAATACTCTTAGATGAAATTAAACAACACCAAGAAGCTCTGATTGTAGAGCAAGAAAAGGTAAATTTTAAAGAATACATCACCTATCAAAACTCAATCCTTAAAGAAAGTATTGAAAATCTTTTTGATCTAATCCCTGAGCAAATCACGCTTAATAAAATTCAAATGGAGCAATATCAATTAACCCTCTATGGCACAACGCCATCAAAGCAGATTTATGCGTTTTTATTAGAAGTGCCTTTGCGTTCAATTTTTCACCAAAGTCGTGCCGATTTTTATATGCTGCCTAATGGTTGGTATAATTTTGTCTCTGTTAGCAAACTTGAGGAAGCTAAACAATGAAAGTGTTTTTTACACAAATTGACTGGGTTCGCAATACTTTCTTCTTTGTTTTTTATTTCTTTTTAGTAGTTGGAATCTTTATTGGTATTATCCAGCCCGCTCTCAATACATTTCGTCAAACCAATGCACAATACCGCAAAGAAGTCTATGTGCAAAAACAAATAGAATCCCAACGCGACGCAGAGTTGAAAGCATTACTAGATTACCGCGCAGAAAACGCCCAAACCTTAACATATTTTGAGCATATTGTTACAAGTAAAGAAATAGAGGAGCGTTTGAAAACCATCTTTCAAACTTCTGGTATTGTAGCAGATGGAATCCCTTTGCAAGAGGGTAAATACTTTAAACAACGTTATGTCATTAGTGGTAGGCTAGAAAGCATTGCAAAACTAAAAGATGCGCTGACATTGACACATTCATTGCCCGGAATCACGCGCTTTAATTTTCCAATTCACATTGAACGCGAAGCGAATGCAATGATTTTTTCATTCCGCCTTGATGTATATTTCCTAGAACATTAACTCACAAAAAGCGTGATTTCATCGCCTAAAAAATAATCTCTCGCAAATACTCTATTATCCCTTTGCTCTAAAATTTTCTCTTGCAACAAAATTTCAAGATTCTCCCTATTTGGAATCTTAGCAACCTCCACCCCCACGCAAGAACGAAATCCTAAAAATAAATGTTCCAATTCTAAATCTTTTTCATCTAACACTTCTATGGTTTCATCAAACTTTTGTAAAAACACTTCAATACTGCTTGGCATACTCGTCCTTACGCCATTAATACAGCCTACGGCTCCAGCACCGATTCCTAGATAATTGCCACCCGACCAATAATTTAAATTATGTGTTGAGGCTCTGCCATAATTACTCACTTCATAATGCAAAAATTTCTCTAAATGCGCCGCCACAAAATGCCCTATACTTAAAAATCCACCAAATTCCCCCTCCAAACATTTTTGGCAATCATAATATTCTTGCGCGTGTTTTTGGTAAAATAAACTACCCACATCAAGACTTAAATGATATGCAGAAATGTGGCTTAATGGCAAACTTAATGCAATCTCCAATTCCTCTTTGAGTGATGAGGCATTACAAAAGGGTGTGCCATAAATTAAATCTATACTAATATTTTCTAAACCCACTTTTTGCGCATTTTCAATAGCTAAAAAGGTATTTTTACACGAATGTTCTCGTTCCAAAAAGGCAAGTTTGCCTTCATTAAAGCTCTGCACTCCAAGACTCAAGCGATTTACCCCAAACTGACGCATATCCTCTAACCATTCCACGCTTAAATGATTCGGGTTTGCTTCAATGCTAATCTCTGCACCCGTTTGCAAAAGGGGTAAAAATTCCGCAAATATATCCGCATATAAACGCGATTCCACGACACTTGGCGTCCCACCACCAATATACACTGAAGAAATTTTAATAGTATATGTTTCACTTAGGATTCTAAGTTTATGGCGCAAATACATATTAAGTTTTTGCATATAAATGTCTTTGAAATGATTTTTGTTTATTTTGGAATTAAAAGCGCAATATCCGCATTTACTATTACAAAATGGAATATGCAAATATAAACTTGTTAGCAGGGGTTGCATTATTTTTTCACAGAATCTAGGCGAGCCTTTAGCTCTAAAAACCACATTTCATACTGCTTTAATTCTTTATCCTCTTGTGCATTAGGCTGATTTAGGATTAATAGCGCACGCAATTTACGACTAAACTCCTCCACCATCCACACTAAGCGCAAATACTCCTCTGGCGTTAAACTTCCGTCTTTTAAGATTCTAAAAGCTTCTTGCTGACTTTCTTTTGCGTTATTTAAAAAGTCTTGGATATTTAATCGTTGTTTTGCTTGATTAGCAATTCCAAAGGCAGAACGATTATAAGGATCTTCCTCTAAAGCCTGTGTTGCAAGCTCATATGCACTTTGGTAATTTCCTCTATTAAATTCTCTTTGCGCTTCCCTGCCTAACTGATAGGATATAGAGAAATACACATACACCACAAGGGCTAAAAATACTACAAGAATCCCTATATAAAAACGCATTATCCGTCTTCTTCCATTTTTTCTTTCACACAATTTCTAGCCGCTTCTAATTCCATAGATTCTAACAAAAATGGCTCTTTAATGATAAATTTTACCTTGCTAAAAGGCTTTGGAATCTTAAATTTATCCCAGCTTTTGCACTCCCATGCATTATGATAGATAATTCTTACTACCACCACTGGCACTTGTGTTTTTTGCGCTAGCAGCACTACGCCATCTGCAACACTATGATAAGGACCACGCGGACCATCTGGCGTGATGACAACATAAGCATTTTGCTTAATCTTTTCAATAGCGTGCTGAAGGGCTTTGATTCCACCTTTTGAACTAGAGCCTCTCAAAGATTGAATGCCAAAATAATGCACCGCACTACTGATAATTTCACCATCAAAATGCTTACTAATGAGAACCCATACTTCTTTATCTTTAGCAAATTTCTGAAACGCAAAAGGCTGAAATAGCAACTCTCCGTGCCAAAATACAACAACAAAAGGCTCATTTTTTTCTAATTTTTGTAAGCATTGCCGCGAAATTTGAAATTCAAAACGCGTCAATAGCGCAAGAAATCGTATGATTCCAACAATTAAAAGGGGGGCAATTTTTGCTAGAATTCTTTTTTTAAAAACTTCCTTTGCCACTTCAACCCACTAACACACCCATTAATTGCGCACCTTTTACTTCAGTAATGCGCACATCACATAGCGCACCAATAAGATTCCGTTCCGCATTAATTCGCACAAGCTTATTGGTATCACTCCGCCCTTCAAACAGCAAATTTTCCGCATCAAAACTTTCAATAAGAACTTTGTGGATTTTGCCGATTTGCTTTGCATTATCTTGTGCTAAAATTTCTTTGTGCCTGTCCTTTAACTGCATAAGGCGCACTTTTGCGATTTCCTCATCTACCAAACTCGCCTCTCCAGATTCCAACCAATAATGCGCCTCCGTATGCGGACGACTTGAATAAATAAAACTATATAGAGTATCAAAACGCACTTTTTCCAGCACATCTAATGTATCCAAAAAATCCTTTTCACTCTCGTTTGGGAATCCTACAATAATATCTGTTCCAATACTTAATTGTGGAATCAAAGCGCGCATTTTTTCCACGCGATTCAAAAACCACTCTTTGCTGTATCCGCGTTTCATCTTGCGTAAAATTTCACTAGAACCACTTTGCAAAGGCATATGAATGGCTTTGCAAATTTTGGGATTCTGCGCAAATTCCGTAATAAAATCATCGTCCATATGCAAAGGATGTGGCGAAGTAAAACGAATCCGCTCCAATCCGCTAATCTGTGAAACTTCATTTAAGAGCTGCGTAAAATTAATGGCGCGGTGCGCACTAGAAAAACGTCTGCCATAATTATTGACATTCTGCCCCAAAAGCAGAATCTCTTTTGTCCCACTATCAACAAGTCTTTTTGCTTCTTTTAAAATTAATTCCGCAGGAATTGAAATTTCATTACCACGCGTATGCGGCACGATACAATAAGTGCATTTTTTATCACAACCAATGGAAATATTAATCATTCCCTTAAGTGTAGAATGCTGATTTTGGCTAAAAACATAACTGCTATCATCATAATCAATATCTACCCACGCCACACGTTCTTTGTGGATAATTTGTGAAATTTTAGAAACATTACGCGCACCAAGCACGAAATTCACGGCTTTAGATTGCTTTAAAATCTTATCTCCTAAATGGCTTGCTGTGCAGCCACAAACGCCAATTTTTGCATCCTGCTTTTTAATCTTTGCGTATTGCCCAATCTCTGAAAAAAGCTTTTTCTCGGGCTTTTCACGCACAGAACAAGTATTAATTAAAATTAAATCTGCGTCTTTTGGATTTTCTGTTAGAGTATAAGATTCCTTCTCCTCAAGCTCTGCAATAATATGTTCGCTATCGCGTGCATTCATCGCACAACCAAGCGTTTCTATATAGAGTTTTTTACCCATTGCTATAAGATGTGCATCTCATACATATAATCGCCCTCATCTAGTCCATAACGCACTTCTCTAAAATATGCGTGTTTGCCCTTTTTCTCAAAATATTCCAATAAGGCTTGCATATCTTTGTGGGAATTTTCTTTGTCGCAATAAAAAATGTCGGATTTTTTCTCCTCTAGCATTTCCTCCAACCTCTTAATTGTGATTTTTGCTGGTTTTTCATTTATATGTGTGCGTGCTAATTTAATATCCATTTTTTACCCTTAACTTTTTTAGAAAAATGGACTATTATACAAATTCTTTGCTTAAAGAATGATTTTTATTTGGCATATTTAAATTTAGTTTTATTTTTGTGATTCTTAAGATTCTATAAAAACATTGCCATTAATAAGCACTTATAAAGAAAGTTTAAGTTAAAATAACAGATTCATTCTTGTCAAATTTTTAAGGATATGTTTTGGAAAAAATATTAGATATTATTGAAGGAATTTCTTATGAAAAGGGGCTTCCTATTGAAAGCGTAACCGATGCAGTCAAAGATGCTGTGATGAAAATCGCTAAAGAAAGCCTAGATGCTACCATAAATTACGATGTGGAAATTGACAAAAAAAACAAAACTTTGCACCTTTATCAAGTCATACAAGTCTGTGAGGATTCTACCGCACAAGACTCAAATACAATTCCATTGAGTGAGGCAAAAAAACACGATAGCGATATTAAAGTGGGTGATGAATTACGTTATGAATTAAGTTTAGAAGATATGAGCAGAAGCGCAGTAAATGCTTTATTTAGAGAATTAGAGTTTAAAATCCAACGCTTAATTGAAACGCAGCTTTTTGACAAATATAAAGCTTTAGTTGGCAAAATTGTGAGGGGAAATGTCGTCCGCACCGACCATCTAGGAAATACTTATATTGAGATTGATGAAATCCGTGCTATACTCCCCAAAAAGAATCGTATTAAAGGCGAAGAATTTAATGTTGGACAAGTTGTAGGAGCGGTTTTAAAACACGTTGGCATTGATCGTCAAAATGGCATTATGATTGAGCTTAGTCGCACCACACCTAAAATGCTAGAGGAGCTTTTAAAACTAGAAGTTCCAGAAATTAAAGATGGAGAAGTTGAAATTGTAAATTCCGCTAGAATCCCGGGGGAACGCGCCAAAGTTGCCTTAAAGACAGCATCAAACAAAATAGATCCCATTGGCGCAACTGTAGGCGTCAAAGGGGTGCGTATTAATGCGGTATCTAAAGAGTTAAAAAACGAAAATATTGATTGCGTGGAATACTCTTCGCAACCCGAAATTTACATTGCACGCGCACTCTCTCCAGCACTTGTTATCAGTGTCGTTTTAGAGGGAAACAAAGCAATTGTAAGTATCACAAGCGAGCAAAAACCAAAGGCGATTGGAAAAAGCGGAATTAATATCCGACTTGCTTCAATGCTGACAGGCTATGAGATTGAATTAAGAGAAATTGATAGTGGCACAGAACAAAACACAAGTAACGCAACACAAGAATCGCAAAAAACAAACAATATTGACATTTTATCTTCTTTATTTAAAGAATGATTTAAATATAGATTTTACTAATTTTAAAGTTTTTTTTAGGTAGAATCGCAAGCTTTTTATTGTGCGTTTTAATAGAGATATTTAGGATTTGGAGTTTTAAATGATTGGTTTTATGCAAAAACACAAAAAATATTTAATGGCTGTAATTTGGATTAGTGCCTTGTCGTTTGTGGGAGCTGGATTTGTTGGTTGGGGAAGTTTTAGTTTTTCAAGCACTAGCAATGCAGTTGCTGTTGTTGGAGATAGACAAATCACCATTGATAGACTACAACGCGAATATGCACGCCTTTATAATATGTATAACCAAATTTTTAATGGCACACTAGACGATGAACAAGCCAAAAAAATAGGAATCCAAGACCAAGCATTAAACACTCTCATTTCGCGTGCTTTAATGTTAAATTACGCGTATGATGTGGGATTACGCGTCAGTCAAAATGAAATCGTCCAAGCACTCACAACAATGGATACTTTTCAAAATAATGGTAAATTTGATGATTCCATTTATAAAAAGCTTTTAGCGGATAACCAAATGCGCCCAAAAGATTTTGAAGAAGAATTGGGGGAAGGACTTTTACTGCAAAAACTAGATGCTCTTTTAAACATTCCTCTAACACCACTAGAAACACAAACAATAGGTGAGAGTATTTTCAGCGAAGATCACATTAAGCTTCAAGTTTTAAATCAATCTACAATTACATTTACCCCAACAGAAGAAGAAATTAAACAATACTGGGAAGAAAATAAAGATATTTATCAAACCGAGCGCGGTTATGAAGTTTCTATGGTTATAGTTTCTCCAACTTCTATCAATGTTGATATAGACACACTTAAGAAATATTATGATGATTTTAAAAATCAGTTCTTAGATGAAAATGGGCAGCTACTTCCTTTTGATTCCGCACAAGATAGAGTGCTAGAACATTATAAAAATTCCCAAGCAGAAAAGGAATCATTAAAAGAATATATTTCTTTACGTAAAGGCGAGAATAAAAAAGCACAAACCTTAACAATTTACGAGGGAGATTCTAATTTTGAAGTGGAGCTAATTAATGCACTATCTTTAGCCAAAGAACAAGAAACATTAAAACCTATTGCCACAAAAGACGGCTTTGCAACACTTAAAATTCTAAGAATTATCCCTAGTGAGCCAAAAACTTATGAGAATGCTAAACAAGATGCAATAACGGATTTCACGCAGCTAAAAAAAGTGCAACTACTAGAAGAAAAAGCAAAAGCACAACTTGCAGACTTTAAGGGCGTTGATGTGGGCTTTATTGGACGCAACCACACACAAGCTATTGCAGATTTAGATACACAAGAAACCCAAGAATTTATTGCACAACTTTTTAACCAAACAGAAGCGAAAGGTTATATTCTCTTAAAAGATAAAGCAATTTTATATGAAATCCTTGACCAAAAGCTGCAAAATTCTGATATAATCACCAAAAATTTAGATTTTCTGCAACGTAATGGAGAACAAGTGAAAGCTAGGCTCGTTGAAATGGCTTTTATGGAACATTTATTAAAAATTTATAAAGTTGTTAGAAAAATCTAAGGCGTTACAAAAATGGAAGATTACTACAATAAAGGTCAGGATTTGGGGCAAACCATTTTAGGAATTGACATCGGCTCTACAAAGATTTGTGCGATTATCGCCACTTGTAAAGATGGGATTCCACGCGTTATCGGCACGGGATTCCATAAATCAATGGGTTTAAAGAAAGGCTCTATTACAAATATAGAGCAAGCTAGCCGCGCAATCAAAGATGCTGTTAATGACGCGAGACGGGTGGCAGGAACTAATATTAATAAAGCCGTCATCTCTATTTCTGGAGCATACACCAAAAGCACAGATAGTTCTGGAATCGTCAATATCCCCAATAATGAAATTGGCATTAAAGAAATTAATCGCGTGATTCAAACTGCTCTTTATAATGCTTCTATTCCCAGCGAATACGAAGTGATACATATTTTGCCTTATAATTTTAAGCTAGACGACCAAGATTTTATTGATGATCCTATGGGAATGAGTGGTAGTCGCCTAGAAGTTTCCGTGCGCATTATTACCGCACAAAAATCTAGTTTGGGCAATTTAAAAAAGGCAATCAAAACAGCCGGAATTGAGATTGAAAATATTGTTTTAGCTTCTTATGCGTCTTCCATTGCCGTTTTAAGCGAAGATGAAAAAAATCTTGGTGTAGCCTGCATTGATATGGGCGGTAGCACTTGCGAATTAATGATTCACGTAGGTAATTCTCTACGCTATAATGACTTTTTAGGCGTTGGTTCCAATCATATAACAAATGACTTAGCAATGGCATTGCATACGCCACAAAGCATTGCAGAGCAAGTAAAGGTGAAATACGGTAGTTTCCCAAAAACCTTAGAAGACACAGAAAATCTAATTGAGATTCCTAGTATCGGTGGAGATGAGAGCGGGAAACACCAAGTTGCTCTAGCAACCGTGCATAATGTCGTATATGCACGCGTAGAAGAAACGCTAATGATTCTAGCAAAATCCCTAGAACGCAGTGGCTTAAAAGATCAACTAGGGAGCGGTGTTGTTCTAACAGGAGGAATGGTGCAGCTTGATGGCATTAGAGATCTTGCGGCTGCATTATTTAATATGCCAGTGCGTCTTGCAAAACCGACAGAAATTGATGGGCTTTTTACGGATTTAAAAGGACCTGAATGCGCAACAGCAATCGGACTTGTATTGTATGTATCTGGAAA
This sequence comes from Helicobacter sp., assembly GCA_022766795.1. Taxonomy (GTDB): domain Bacteria; phylum Campylobacterota; class Campylobacteria; order Campylobacterales; family Helicobacteraceae; genus Helicobacter_D. Next base: position 31,226 of record JALEPE010000087.1, on the reverse strand, counting down.
ATACACAAATTACGAAATTGATTCAGAAAAGAGAATCCGTTATTGCAATGAAAAATTAGAAGATGAGACAATGCAATTTCAAAAAAATATTTCACTCATTAACCCATTGCAAAATAAGCCGTCAAATATCCAAAATCCCGTTAATAGCGTGCCTAGAAGTGCGGCGGATATTAAACAGGATTTAAGCGATATTACAGAGATTAAAAAGAATCCTAGCAAAAATGGCAGTATTTTTCGTAATTTGTGGAACAAAATGACACAGATGTTTTAATGATAATCTTAAGAGGAGTATAAAAATGGTAGATATTCAAGAAACAAATTTCAATCCCGGGGCTAATATCAAAGTAGTTGGCGTTGGTGGCGGTGGTAGCAATATGATTGAGCATCTCATCAACACTGGCACACACGAAAGTATTGGGCTAGCTGTGGCAAATACTGATGCGCAAGCAATTAGCACCTCTAGCGCACCCGTTAGAATCCAACTTGGTGCAAGACTCACAAAAGGACTTGGTGCAGGGATGCGCCCGCAGATTGGTAAAGATGCGGCATTAGAAAGCTATGAAGAATTAAAACAATTTTTAGAAGGCACAGACATTGTCTTTATCTCTGCTGGGCTCGGCGGCGGGACAGGGACAGGTGCCGCACCCGTCATTGCAAAAGCTGCAAAAGAAGTGGGTGCATTGACTGTTTCTATTGTTACAAAACCTTTTCGTTGGGAAGGCGGAAAACGTGCAAAGCTTGCTGAAGAAGGCTACCAAGAATTACGTGCAGAAAGCGATTCCATTGTCGTGATTCCCAACGAAAAACTCCTCTCCATTATTGATAAAAATTTAGGGATAAAAGATAGCTTTAGAATCGTAGATGATGTCCTTGTAAGCGCGGTGAATGGAATGAGCGGTGTCATCTTAACTTATGGAAAAAACGATATTAATGTGGATTTCGCTGATGTTAGAACCGCAATGAGCCATAAGGGAATGGCTCTTATGGGGATTGGGGAATCCACCGGCACAGACGCAGCAAGAGAAGCGATAAAAATGGCAATAGAATCTCCTTTGTTTGACAATATATCAATCCACGGCGCAAAGGGAATCTTGGTGCATTTCTATATTAACCCAGATTATCCATTCAGTAGTATGTCTGATGCGATGAATATTATATATGAAAATGTTGATGAATACGCAGATGTATTCTTTGGAACAACAACAGATGAAAATCTTGATAAAGATAAAGTTAGAATCACAATCATTGCCACAGGATTTGAAAGAGATACAAACAATTCTGAACCTAGTAGCCCAGAACCCAAAAATGATTCTACATTACAACTTGTAAATCCAAAGGATATGAGCCAAAAAATCAATCGTCAAGAAACTTTGAGTGCTGGCAGAAGAAAGGTGAGTGGAGATGAGTTTACCAATGATGAAATTTTAGAAATTCCTGCATATATACGTCGCCAAATGGATTAAGCCTTTTAGGCTTGTCCTTTGAACTTCTTTCAATTAAAATCTTTGCTTTTTTTCGCTCTTAAATAGTTTTATTTTGAGATTCCATTGCAATCATTGGCAACTTCTTTTATTTACTTACAGATTACCACGAAGTCTTATGACTTCTCGCAATAACAAAGTGGAATCCTTAAAGCGATATAAGATTGAGGATTGCTTCGTCATTCACTCCAAACATTCCTCACAATGACGGAGGAGAAAACATTATATTGCAATGACAAAGTTGTGGCATTCCATCGTTGCAATGTGTTAGCTGCGAAGTGTGCATTTGTAAATAGAAATTCGCCCGCTTTAGTGCAAATCCATAATCCAATCTTGCCTTTAAAGTTTGCATTATAAAACCTCTAGTATGCAAGATTGCAAATTTGCAAGTGTAAGTTAGTGCTTCGAACAGATGCTTTACTGCATTCATTCCTTACAATGAAAAAATGCTACCACCGCGTCATTGTGAAAATTGATTGATGAATGTGCAACAATCTATAATCGTAGTAATCCCAAAAGTTTCCGTTATAAGATTCCTTTAAATTTAGATTATGGATTTGTCGCAACCCTAAATAACTTCACAACAAAATATCCAGCTCGTTAAGCGTGTGCAATTACAAATTTACCCCAAAATACAGGCAAAAGCCTATTATTTTGTATCAGCATTTAAGATTCCAACCTTAAAAAACTTACACAAAAACTCCGCAATAAGAAAGAATCGCACATAACCAACGATTTTAGCTCAAACTCTAATGTATTTCAATGCCTCTTTTGCATTTTGACAAGTTGCGTCCATTTTACAAACTTTAATCCCACGCTCATTAAAAATTTTTACAGTATTTTGACACGCCTTTTTGACTAACACCACCGCACAATCTTGGATAATCTCCCCTAAAACATTATGTTCATTTTTGTGTGCAATTTTCTCTTCTTCACTCATCGCATTATCATCGTGCGAACAACCTCCATTTGCATAAATATTGCCACGCGGATTTGCACGCAACTCCACAAAATCAATCTTTTTAAACATTCCAGCACCCACCTGCTCAAAAATAGCAAAAAATGGTGTATGCCCAGTATTATTAAATACTTGCAAACTTTCATCAAAAACAGGTATTGCGATTCTCATATTATTCCTTTATTGTGTATTCAAATAAGCTCACCTCGTGAGTTTGGCTAACAAAACGTTCTTCAAGCGTCTGCGTATCCACGCCTAAAATTAACGCAAAATTATATCTTTCTCTAATGAGGCTTGAAAATAACTCCTCTTTTCTATCATAGGAAAATGTCTTCGCGCAAGGTGCATAAATCTCTTGGTATGCACTAGGAACAAAAAGCACTAAATGCGCCCACTTCGCATTCATCTTAAAATACGCTAAATACCGCCCATATAACTTATCGTTATTGCAAGCCAGCAAGACTTTATTGGTTGTTCCGGGCTTTGCAATCACGCCGCGTTCATCTAAGAATAAGGGCTTAAAATTTGCAATAAATGTGAAATTCTCTAGCTGCACAGTAAAAGAATATGTCTCGCAAAACCGCAGAATTCTAGCTAAAGACTGCACGAACAATCTTGGCAAAAGAATCTCATAATCTGCACTTTTATAAAAAATTCTAATATTAAAAAGCGAATAAGAATTAATGCTAAAAGGTAGCGCATTTTCATTGATTTTATCTTGAGGCAAAATTTTAATTTCTTGCTGATTTTTTGGCAAGGATTCCATATTTAAACTCATATTGCAGTGCAGAAAATACGCCATCTCACTTTGCAAGATATAGCTAATCAAGCCACTTAAAGAGCCGCAATAAAAGCCTAAATTTTTCTTAGGCACAATAATTTGTGTCGCAATGGCGTATTCATCGCTATCAAGCAAGAATAAAATTTTATTATGCATCATCAAATAATGGCGCAAAATCCGCATTAATGACTGCTCTAAATCCTCTACACTAATCCACGCTACTTCCTCATCATTCATCGCAATATTTCCACTAAACAGGATTCCAAATGCACCTCTTTGCACAGCCTCCTCAATATCTCTTTGTGCTTGTGTGCTATCTTTTTGCGTCAAGATAAACAAATCCCCGCGCCTAACCGCACTAGGATTGTCGCAAATCTGCGTAAAAAAGGAAATACTAGGCTTATTTAATAGCGTCCCAAAGGCAATTTCTACGATTTCATTCACACCAATTTGTATTCCCTTTTGCATTGCGATTCCTTTTAACTAATTTGACTTCCATTTATTTTTTGTTTTTGCGGAGCAATCAACGCAAGCCCTGCGCCGTCCTTTGCTGCTAAAATCATTCCTTCGCTAACCTCCCCCATTAGTTTAGCAGGCTTTAAGTTTGCCAGCACACACACTTGCATTCCGACCAATTCTTGTGGATTATAATATGTCTTAATCCCAGCTAAAATTTGTCGCGCTCTAACTTCGCCTAAATCCACTTGCAATTTTAGCAGCTTTTCACTCTTTGGCAGAATCTCCGCACTAAGAATCGTTCCAATGCGAATATCCATCTTACTAAAATCCTCTTTGCTAATGGCATTTGGAATCTCTAAAGGTTGCCACTGCTCCTTATGTTGTGATTCCGCCTTTACTGCTACACCAGCCTCCTCCATACGTTTTTCATCAATGCGTGGAAATAATGCAGGAATAGGATTCAAAGTTATGGTTGTTAGGAATTGATTTTGCACAATAAAGGTTGCAAAATTTTGCGCATTTACCTCTAAACCAAACACGCTTGCAATAGCATTTGCCGTGCTTGGCATACAAGGAGAAAGATATAAGGCAGCCCTCAACAATACATTGGCAATAAACACTAGCAATTCTGCCACTGCACCACTTTGATTTGCTTTCATCAAACTCCAAGGCTCTTTTTTGGCAATGATTCCATTCCCTAAGCTAAACAGCTTCCAAAGCTCCTCTAAATAGCGATTGATTTGCACTTCGTCCATATAGGATTCCAATGTGCCTAAAATTGCATTAACTTCTGCAATCTCTTCTGTATAAGATTCTTTAAAGCACACCTCATCTACACTTAAAGTATTATTAAAATATTTTGCACTCATTCCCAAAAGGCGGTTTAGCAGATTCCCTAAATCATTCCCCAAATCCGAGTTAATACGTTCAATTAACGCATTTTGCGAGTAATCACCATCTTGCCCAAAAGGCACTTCACGCAACACAAAATATCTAAAAGAATCCAATCCATAAGCATCTACGACTTCTTTAGGATTCACGACATTACCAATACTCTTGCTCATCTTTGCGCCATCTTTAGTCCACCAGCCGTGTGCCGCAATATGACGCGGCAAAGGAAGCTCAAGACTCATCAAAAACGCAGGCCAATAAATCGCGTGGAATCGCAAAATATCTTTTCCCACAATATGATAATTTGCAGGCCAAAACTCCATTTTGTTAGGCAAATCATTATGGAATCCTAGCGCACTAACATAATTAATTAATGCATCTAACCATACATACATCACGTGCTTTGCATTGTTTTTATCTTTATCAATCAATATTTGTGGAAGTTTAATCCCCCATTCAAAAGTCGTGCGCGTAATGGATAAGTCTTCTAAACCTGCTTTGACAAAATTTATCACTTCATTGCGTCTTGATTTTGGCAAGATGAAATCTGGGTGCGCATCATAAAACTCTAATAATTTTTTCTCATACGCGCTAAGTTTAAAGAAATAGCTTTCCTCTTTTAATAATGTTGTCTCCTTGCCGCAATCTGGGCAACCTCTCTCGCCCACAAGTTGCGATTTTGCAAAAAACGACTCACAAGAAATACAATAATTCCCCTCATACTCACCCTTGTAAATATCACCCTTTTCAAACATTTGGGCAAATACATATTGCGCACTTTGTAAATGCGTAGAATCTGTTGTACGGATAAAGGAATCATAACTAATCCCAAATGTATCCCACAAATCTTTAAACCGCTTCGCAATCATATCCACATATACCTTTGGTTCTTGTCCCTTTTTATGCGCACTTTGCTCAATTTTTTGCCCGTGCTCATCTGTGCCTGTTAGACAAAATACACAATCGCCTTTTAAGCGGTGGAATCTTGCTAGAGTATCCACAATGATTGTTGTATAAGCGTGCCCGATGTGTGGAATATCATTCACATAATAAATAGGTGATGTTACAAAAAATTTAGAAATCAAAACTCCCTCCATTTCCTTTATTCATACTCAAATATGCAGCACTTACATACGCATTGCGTATAGGACATTCTAAAAGCTCTGCACACTTTAAGCAACTATTAAAGCTCTTTGTCTGTTGGCATTCTTGCAAAGCAGCTTGTTTTTGCGCTAAATCCTGCAATACGAGATTTTCAAAGCTGACTTTTTGCGTGCAATTTGTATTATGGGCGCACATTATGCAGCTTTCAGTGTTATTGTTTTTTTGACACTCCTTTAATTCCCTTAGAGCAAATTCCATAGATTGAGGCGATTCCACGGACTGCATTTGTAATATCTCTGCCATTTATTTCCTTATAAAATCAATCTCCCATGCACTACCAAAATAGCAAGACGTTGTATCGTGCAAATGTGTTGGAATAAGGTTAAGAAGTCGCACGGCTTCACCCTTTTCATTTAAATATACAGCCTCGCCCCTTGCGCGCTCAAATACAAACGCAAAAGGAAACACCTCAAAAAGCATTCTTAACTTGCCCTTTGGTGCATCACTTGTCGCAGGATAAGAAAATAATCCCCCACCTTTAACAAGAATATGGTGTAAATCCGGCACCATTCCTCCGCTATACCGCAGGCGATACCCCACATTAAAAAGTGATTCCATTTTTGCTCTATGTGCCTGACTCCAATTTTTTTGTGTGCCTCCTGTGGCATTTAATTTGCCTTTTTCGCTAAGCTTCAAACACTTCTGCAAACTAAATTCCGTCCCATTATACACATAATAATCTACGCCCTCTTTTAATAAAGAAGCAAATCCGATTCCAACTACCATTCCATACACAACATACGCGCTTGCGACGAGATTTTGTGGTAGAAACTCGCCTTTATAGATTCCAAAAATACTTCCCACACTTAGATTTGCACCCATTAGTGATGAGCCATCAAGCGGGTCATACGCAATAGAATATGTGCCATTATGATGTAATGGAATCGCATTGTCTTGCTCTTCGCTACAAATTTGCGCCACACAAGGGATTGTCGTAAATGTTTCTTGCAAGATTCTATCGGCTTCTACATCGGCTTGCAGTTGTGTATCGCCTGTAGCATTCGTACTTTGTGTATATTCACCAAGGCTTAGTTGCAATATTTTGTAAATATTCAAGCTTGCAGTTTTAATGCCTGTAAAAATAGCATCTAAGTCCTGTGCTAAATTTGTTTCCATTAAATTTGCCTCTTGCAACCCCATTTGCTAACTCCTTGCTAAAAATTTCCGTATTATAGCCTAATTTCAGCCTAAAAACCGCGTAAATTACATAGTTTTTTGCTACAATTTTGCATAATATTTTGAGATTCATAAGGATATTTATGCGTGTAGCTCCAAGCATTCTTTCGGCGGATTTTGGTAAGTTGGAATCCGAGGTTAAAGCCATTTGTGAAGCAGGTTGCGATTTCGTGCATATTGATGTAATGGACGGACATTTCGTGCCAAATTTAACCATAGGTCCCTGTGTCGTGGAATCCGTAGTAAAGGCTGCAACAAAACCCCTTGATATTCATTTAATGGTTCAAAACAACCCATTTTTTGTAGATTTATTCGCGCCTTTTCAGCCAGAGTTTATTTCTTTTCACATTGAAGAGGAGAAGCACGCTAACCGCCTAGCACAAAAAATCAGAAGTCTTGGCATTAAACCCGCCATTGTGCTAAACCCCCATACTGGGCTAGATTCCATAGAATACTTGCTAGAATATATCGATATGGTGCTAATAATGAGCGTCAATCCGGGCTTTGGCGGACAGAAATTTATTCCAAATATCCTAGATAAAATCAAAGCCTTAAAAGATAAAATCGCTTTATTAAATCCCAGTTGCCTAGTGGAAGTCGATGGAGGTGTGAGTGATTCTAACATAGAATCGCTAAAAGAAGCAGGAGTAGATATTGTCGTAGCAGGCAGCTATGTCTTTAGCGGGGATTATCGACAAAGAATAGAGAGTTTAAAATAAGGGGATATAATGCTAGATTTAGCGCAAATGCGATACCTTGAAGGCAATTTTACAGACTGCTTTCATATAAGCACACAGACACTCAAAAACGCTAAAGATAAAAATAAAGAAAAACTTCTAGAACTTGCTGCTTTAAGCGCGTTACAACTTGGGATTCCACAATCCTTAGAACTTTGCGCTGAAGTATGCAATTTACAACGAGATTCTTTATTTTGGACGCTATGTTTTGCTAAAGCATTGCTAGGGCAAAACAAAGCGCAAGCTGCAATGCAAATATTAGAATCCCTAAACATTAATGCAACCCCACTACAACAAGAGATATTAACACTGCTATTACAATCTTATAAAGCACAAAATTTATTAGAAAAAGCCGATTCCATTTATAAAATCTTATTACAAAATAACCCAACAAATTGGAACATTTGGAATGAATTTGTAACAATGTATTATAATGCAGGCGCATACGAAAATTCCCTAGCAGTTTGTCAAAACGCCTACACGATTGCCCTGCAAGCACTCAATCAAACTCCACCTACGATTCCACAATCATTAAATCCAAACTCACTAGATGTGCGTATTAGTGGAATGACACAAAATATGGTAGAAAACCCAGAAATTGCAGCATTAAAAGCCATTATCAATCAATTTGCGTTAAAAATTGCGGAGATTCATCTAGCAAATTTTAAAAACCCCAAAGAAGAAGCGCAAGAAGCCCTAAAAATCTACGCTTCCTCACAAGAGCAAAATATGCAAAATACGCAATTTTGGTATCATTTTGCAAGGGCATTAGAATACACAGAACATTATGCACAAGCAGAGATCGCATATAAAAAAATCTTTGGAATCCCAAGCGCAACACAGCAATACAAGGAATCTGCCGCATTTTTACTTGCTTATTTATTGATGCGCCAAGACCGCTTTAGCGAAGCTTTAGAATTTTATGAAAGTCGCCTAGTCTTTGGTAATCCAGGGGCGGTGGCATACCAACATTATCTTGTTGCTAAAGAAGCATTTATGCGGGATTCCAATGTATTTGCCAATAAAGTTATTGTAGTAAATTGCGAACAGGGCTTTGGTGATGCGTTGATGTATGGACGCACTTTAAGCGCACTTTGCAAAATCGCTAAAAAGGTGCTTTTCTTGCCACACACTCCGATGTATACGTTATTTAAAACACATTTTGTCAAAGTTGGCTTTGAGAATCTTGAGGTTATCAATACGCTTCCACAATCTTTTGACTTTTGGATTCCACTGACTTCTATTCCCTACTTTTTACACTTGGATTCTTTGCAAAAAATCACCGCTCTACCCTCACCCATTGCGCCCTTTGAAGCAAACAATAAAAAACGCAAAAAGAAAAGAATCGGGTTCTTTTGGCATACAAATTTCGCCCTAAAAGAAGCTAATACGCGTAACTTTAGCCTAGAATTTTTCCTAAATTTTTTGTTAGATTTAAAAAATGTAGAACTCGTATCGTTACAAGTTGGAGAATTTGAATTGCCCAAAAATATAGAAAATGCCGGAGCAACTTTCAAAGACTGGCTAGAAACTTACAACACCTTAAAAACTTTGGATTGTGTTGTTGGAATTGATAGCTCACCTGCACATTTATCAGCCATTTGTGGAGTGCCAACACTTGTAATTTTGCAACCACGTTTTGATTGGAGATTCGGCTTATACAGCGCACCAAAGGCGAAATTTTACGGGGAACATTTGCGGACATTTGTTGCAAATCCCAATGATTTAAATACAAAAGATTCCATTAAAGCACAACTGCAAGCCATTTTGGAATCCTAAGACTCCATTGTAAGCATTAATGACTTCTTTTGTGTATGGATTGCTTCGTCTCTCCCTCTGTTCGCTCCTCGCAATGACTGCTTGGGATTTGTTATTGCGAGATTCCACTTGTGGAATCGTGGCAATCCATAATAATGCGCTTTCTTAAAGATTCCATTGTAGAGACTTCTGTATGCAAGATTATGGATTGCTTCGTCATTTCATTCCTCGCAATAACACAGCAGTTAGATTCCGCCATTACAAAGCTCTTTATAGAGGCTTACAAGGAGATTCAATTTATGCGTGGAGAGAATCCATATATGCAGCAACAGATTTTATCCCATCTTTTTGCGCTGCCTCTAGCGATTTAGATACAAATTCCCAATTAATATGGCTAAAAAACTTCTCTAAATATGCAGGACGCGCGTTTCTATGGTCAATATAATACGCATGTTCCCACACATCTACAACGAGTACAGGAATCAAGCCCTCACTCACAGGAGTTTGCGCGTTACTTGTTTGCTTAATTTCAAGCTTTTTACTGCTTGGATTATACACCACCCAGCACCAGCCAGAACCAAAAAGCGTTGTCGCAGCATTCAAAAATACTTCTTTAAATTTTTCAATCCCACCGAAGCTTTCCTTTAATGCCTCTGCAAGTGCCACACTTTGCACGCTTTGTGCAGGACTAACGCAATCCCAGTAAAAATCGTGATTATACACTTGCGCCGCATTATTAAAGATTCCACCTTGTGCCTTTGTTATAATATCCAATAGCCCTTTATTTTCAAACTCCGTGCCTTTAATCAAATTGTTTAGGTTATTGATATAGGTTTGGTGGTGTTTGCCGTGATGATATTCGCAGGTTTCTTTGCTGATAAATCCCACAATTTCCGTAAATGGTAATGTTCTTAATTTAAACATAAGTTCCCTTTATTATAAAATTTTTAATCCTAAAACATTCCGTTTTAGGCTGAAATTCTAACTTACAAAAGTAAAATTTATGCTTTAAAATGTAATTCTTACCCATAAAGAAAAATTCTATTTACTGCTCTGCTAGAATTTGCATTTTAGAATCCTTTAACTCCACATACAACTCTTTTTCCCCGCGAAAGCTATAACTTGGGGCTTTATAATCCTCAAAAAATGAGATTCTAAAAAGATTCTTATTGACATCATTGGGATAAGGCGCAATATTCACTTTGGAGAAAATAATTTCCTTTTTCTCGTTTTTCTTAAAGATTCTACGTTTATTTTGCGCAAAATCCTCATAATTCATTCCATCAAACCGCTTAAATTCCTGACTATAAAATCCTAAATATTTTTCTGCATCGCTCACTTTCCACGCATTTTTCCACACATAAAAATCTGCTAAAATCTTGCTTAAATCCTCTTTTTTAATCTCTGGAATCTTATTGTTTTCATAAGTTATAAGCAGCGATTCCTTATAATTAATCATCTTATCCACACTGCTTAATTTATCATTTTCAATAGCAATACAACCTTGCGTATTTTGCTCCTCCCTGTTTCCATCTAATGGCATTCCGTGTATCCAGATTCCATATCCTGTGCGCTTTTGCAATCTGTCATACAAATTGGGGTAATTTGTCGCGAACGCTAAGGGTCCATAATAAGGTGGAAGATTTGTTAAACGCGCATTTAATGTATATACGCCAATAGGTGTAGCTAAATCGCCTTCTTTTTCTTTATGCCCACTTTTAGAACCAACTAAACTATTAATATTTAATTTTTCATTCCATTTATCATTTTCTAATACGTATAACTTTAATGTCGGTGTATTCTTTGTTGCAACAAAGAGATATTTTAAATCCTCGTAATACCCAAAGCGTGTATCCTGTTCTTTTAAAGCCTCGCTCCAAAATTCTGGTGTTTGCATCATTGTATCAATTTTTTGTTCAATCGCTCTTGCCCCGCCCTCTTTATAGAGTTGCACCCATTCAAAATCACTCGCACCTACCCCTAAACTCATTACTAAACATAAGCTTAAAATTCTTAAAACTCGCATTGCTTTCCTTTTGATTAGTCCTCAAAATTATATCCCATTTTTTTAAGGCTTTCTTTCTCTTTACTCCAACTTGGCACAACTTTGACAAAAAGTTCCAAAAACACCTTTTGCCGCACGAATTTTTCAATATTTATCCGCGCTTCTTTACCAACACGTTTTAGAGTTGTGCCTCCCTTGCCAATCACCATTCCCTTTTGACTCTCCTTATGCACAATAATCGTAGCCTTAATGTAATGCACATCGGGCTTTTCTTTATACAATGTAATTTGTACATCACTTTCATAAGGAATCTCATCGCTTAGATTCTCAAACACTGCCTCACGGATAATTTCCTTTGCAATCTCCTTTGTCGTATTGGGACTTAGAATCTCTGGATCATAGTAGTAGGGGTTTTCTGGTATTAACTTTGCCAACACTTCTACCACACGCTTTAAACTACTAGAATCTTTAATGGAGATTGGAATCAATGCCTCATAGGAATCTTTAAATTTTTCATATTTTGCCATTGCTTCAAATAACACTTCTTTGGAAACTTGATCTGTCTTGGTCAAAAGCAAAATATGCTTTTTGCCCTGTGCGAGTTGCAAAAATTCCTGATAATTGCTAATTTTATCGGTTATAGGTGCTAAAAAAAGCAAAAAATCACAATCACTTAGAGCCTGCATTGCTTCTTTTAGCATATACTGATTGAGCAATTTTTCTTGTTTATGGATTCCGGGTGTATCCACAAAAATAATTTGGGTTTCACCCTCCATAAGAATCAAGTGCATTCTCTTGCGTGTAGCGTTTGCCTTGTGGGAAACTAGAGCTAATTTCTCACCCAAAAGCGCATTAAGCAGGGTGCTTTTACCAGCATTTGGACGCCCAAGTACTGCGACAAATCCCGCTTTTGTAACACTAGAGCCTATCTTTTTATTGCAACAACTAGCTTCTCTCAACTTTTAATTTCCACCTATAAAATATAACGCGCAATATCGGAATCCGCCACGAGTGATTCTAATTTCCCTTTAACCAAATCCTCCGTGATTTCTACTTCCTTACCTTGATAATTCTCTGCTTCAAAGCTAATGTCCTCAATCACTTGTTCCACCACTGTGTGCAGGCGTCTTGCACCAATATCCTCCGTCTTTTCATTTGCCACTTGCGAATAATGTGCTAACGCCTTAATGGCAGAATCACTGAAATGCAATTTCACATCTTCTACGCTAAGCAAGGCTTCATATTGTCGCAAAATAGAATTTTTTGTCTGGGTTAGAATCTTATAGAGTGTGTCCTCATCAAGACTATCAAGCTCCACGCGCAAAGGAAATCGTCCCTGCAATTCCGCAATTAAATCGCTAGGCTTACTTAAACTAAATGCTCCTGCTGCGATAAATAGAATATGATCGGTTTTAATGCTGCCATATTTTGTATTTACCACACTTCCTTCTACAATAGGCAATAAATCGCGTTGCACGCCTTCTTTGCTTGGGTCTTGGCGACTCTGCCCATTGCCACTCACGGCAACCTTATCAATTTCATCAATAAAGATAATCCCGCTGCTCTCCGCACGTTTCACGCCCTCGTGCTTAATTGCGTCCATATCCAGCAATGCCTCGCTTGCTTCTGTTTTTAATAATTCCTTTGCTTCTTTAACACTGACTTCCTTTTTAGGATTATCCTTAGGTGTCGCAATAAAGACTTTAGCAATTGTTTCTTGCACCTTAGCAAACTCGGCTGGCATATTGCCATCCTCAATTTCAAACGCACGTTTTGGAATCTCAATCTCAATTTTTAAATGATCAATTTCACCATTTTTTAATTTCATACGCATTTTTGCACTTGCGTTTTCGTATTCCTCAATTTTCTGCTCACTCGCACCTTTTGGTAATGGGGGAATCAACTTTTCTATAATCTTATTGGCAACATATTTTTCAATATCTTGCACATTTTTTTTACGATGCTCCTCTTTAACCAAATTAATAGAAGCCACTACCAAATCACGCACCATAGATTCCACATCGCGCCCGACAAAGCCAACTTCAGTATATTTACTTGCCTCAACCTTAATAAATGGTAATCCCATAATTTTTGCCATTCGCCTTGCAATTTCGGTTTTTCCGACGCCTGTTGAACCAATCATTAGAATATTTTTTGGCATTACTTCATCTTGAATTTCTTTAGGGAGTTGCAATCTGCGGTAGCGATTCCGTAAAGCAATCGCAACAACTTTCTTAGCTTCCTTTTGTCCAATGATATACTCATCTAAATAACTCACAATTTCGCGAGGTGTCATTGCAAATAGTTTTTCCACAACTCTATCCTAAAGTTCTAAAATTTTAATATTTTGATTTGTATAAATGCAGAGTTCGCCTGCAATTTCTAAAGATTTTTGCACCAATTCTTTTGGCTCTAAATGCGCAAATCTATCCATTGCTCTAGCTGCAGACAATGCGTAATTACCACCACTTCCAATCGCTGCAATTCTACCATCTTCTGGCTCTACAACATCGCCTGTGCCACTTAGGATAAATATTTTTTCTCTATCTAGCACAATCATCATCGCTTCTAATCGCCTTAAATACTTATCTTTGCGCCATTCTTTAGAAAATTCCATCACAGACTTGAGTAAATCCCCCTTTTTATTCTCTAAAATCCCCTCAAACATATCAAACAAACTAAATGCATCAGCGGTGCTTCCAGCAAATCCACTCAAGATTTTGCCATGATAAAGCGTGCGGATTTTTGTCGCATTTCCCTTTAATATGCAGTTCCCAAAAGTAACTTGCCCATCACCACCAATCACGGCACCTTTTGCGCTCTTATAAGCTAGAATCGTTGTTGCGTGAAACATTACTGCGCCTCAACATCTACTTTTAAAAGTGCGTGAATGCCGTGTCCAAGCTTAATTTCTACCTCATACACTCCTGTGGATTTAATAGGATTATTTAACACAATTGTTTTCTTATCAATTTCAATTCTATGATCTTTAGCTAATTTTTCTGCAATATCCTCTTTTGTAATTGCGCCATATAATGCACCATTTGCGCCCACTTTTTGCACAATCTTTAGAGTTGTTTCAGCGATTTTTTTAGCAGCCATTTCCGTTAATGCTTGTTCCTCTGCTGCCATTTCTGCTGCCTTTTTTTGCGCGGCTTTATAGCGATTAATGACTTCATTTGTTGCGAAGTCTGCTAATCCCTTGCCGATTAGAAAATTCTTTCCATAACCATCTTTGACTTCGCAAATTTCACCCTTTTTACCTAAACCTTTCACATCTTGCAATAATAAAACTTTCATATTTTCTCCTTAAATTTTCGCGCAATTTTAACAAATTTTTTTAAAATTTACCATTTTCTAACATTCTCTCACATCAGTTAAAACAAGTGCGCATAAAACTTCTGCGCCTTGAGCCTCTAAAAAGCCTTTTGCTTCTTTAAGCGTTAAGCCTGTTGTTACAATATCATCAACTAGCACGATTGTTTTACCCGCTACTTTGCGTTTTAGCGTGAAATTTCTCGGATTATTTTGTCGGAATTCCAAACTCTTTCCCGCATAACGCACGGCATTACTAGCATAAAGCGTGCAGTAAAGCGGACGCAATCCCACTGCCTTTAAATAATGCAACAAAATCGCATTGTGCGCATATCCTTGCTTGCTAATCTTATCATCTATTCCCACACAATACGCATTATAAGGAATCTCTAATTGCGCCTTTAAATAAGCCACTGCGCGTTTGGCTAAAAATGCGTAAATTTTACTGCCAAACACGGAATATTTCGCGTGCAAGAGTGGTGCAATATCACAATACGCAAAAAATCCATACACCTTAAAGCCATCAATATCCCTACAACTCGGCACAATAGCGATAAATTCCTCACAAGTTTTACAAATCAGCCTAAAGGTTAATTTTCCACATAACAAACAGCGCATTAATGGTGGATAAACTCTGCAATTTGCGCAGTTATAGAATCTTGCGGTAAGCTTGCATTCACAATAAGCGATTCCACATTTAAACGCGCAATCACTTCCTTTAATCGCTCTTGCAATTCCAACAAATACGCGATTCCTCTTTGTTCGATTCTATCTTGCCCCTTTTGGCTTAAACGATACTCCAAAGTATCTTTATCCAACTCCAATAAAATAACCTTATTGGGTAATGTATGCTCCATAACAAATAAATTTAAAGATTCCAAAACTGCATAATCAAAGTCTTTAGCATAGGCGATTCCAGAGATCAAGCTTCTATCGCTAATGATACATTGACTTAAATTGGGTTGGATAACCTTTGTAAAATGCTCCGCTCTATCCGCAAGAAAGAGTAACATTTCAGCCTTTTGGCACAAAGACGTGTGCAGTAAAATCTCTCTAATTTTCATTCCTAATGCACTACCACCGGGCTCACAAGTGAAAATCGCATTAGTAAAAATCTCTTTTAAACGCATAATTTGTGTGCTTTTACCTGCCGTATCAATTCCCTCTAGCACAACATACATTTAAAATCCTTTCTCCAAACGCGCAATAAATTCTTTCACAGCCTTTGGCACAAGATGTCCTATCTCCCCGCCGTGAGATAAAATAGAACGCACCACCGTAGAACTAATAAACGCATTTTGTAAAGAGGGCATTAAATACACCGTTTCTAGTGCAGGATTTAAAGAAGCATTTGCATATCCCATTTGTAATTCATATTCAAAATCACTTACTGCTCTAAGCCCACGCACAAGGATATTCGCACCTTGTTCTTTCGCAAAAGTTGCAATCAGATTCTCAAAAGAATGCACACAAACCTTTACATTAATGCTTTGCGATTCCCTCATCGCTAAATTCACCATTTCTACGCGCTCATCAAGGCTAAAAAGGGGATTCTTGCTGCTAGACTTAGCCACAGCGATAATCAGTCCATCAAAGAGCTTACAAGCGCGTTCAATGACATCTAAATGCCCATTTGTAATAGGATCAAATGTGCCCGGATATATGGCAATTCTTAGCATTCATAATCCCAGCTAAACGTCCGTCCAGCAAAAAGTGGCACAACACTACGAATGGAATCCCCGCCAATAGAATCCGCAACTTTAAAAGATTTTTTAGTAAGACGCACGATTTTATCTGTTTTTGGTAGATGATAGATTCTTTGCGCGTTATGTGCCACAAAGGATTCTAAATTCTCCAAGCGATGGTGTGCGTCAAAAATTTCTGCTAAAGCTGGTAAAAGTAGCGGTGCGCTAAAAATTCCTGCTGCACCTTTTGCGCATTCTTTATTTGCCTGTAAATGCGGTGCAGAATCGCTACCAAAAGAAAATTTAGAATGCGCGCTAAGGGCAACTTGTAGCAATGCGTCTCTATCCTTAGGTGTTTTTAAAATCGGCTTGCAAAAACAATGCGGATTCAATGCTCCGCCAATCACATCATCTAAACTCAAAGTGATATGGTGCAAAGTGAGTGTCGCAAAAAGATTATCATATTTTTCCACAAGCGCAATGGAGCGATGGTCGCTTAAATGTTCAAAAATAATTTTTAAGCGCGGAAAAGTCGTTGCAAGCTCGGCAAAAATTGAATGAAACTCCGCTTCTCTCTCCATTACAAAACCATTGCTTTCCCCGTGTATGCTTAAAATCACCCCTAAATCTTGTGCAACTTCTAACACTTCTAAAACTTTGGGTGCTAAAATCGCGCTCACACCGCTTTCGCTACCTGTTGTTGCACCCTTAGGATATAGCTTGATAAATTGAATCCCCGCTTCTTTAGCCATCTTTAATTGCGCTCTATCTAGCTTCTCTGTGAGATACAAAGACATTAAAGGTGTAAAAGTGGAATCCCCACACGCCTTTAGAATTCTCTCTTTATAGGCTAACGCTAAATCCAAACAATCCACAGGTGGATTTAAATTTGGCATTACAAGCGCACCACTAAAATAGCGTGCAGTGTATTTTGCTACCGCTTCTAACATCGGTGTATCGCGTAAATGCAAGTGCATATCATAAGGAGATTGTAAAGTTAGCTGCATCATAATCCTTTTGTTTTCATTTGCTCTAAAAGCTCCAAGAGTGCCTTTTGGTAACGCGCGCAAGATTCCTTACTCTTTGCTTCAAAGCGCGTTACAAGCACGGGTGTTGTGTTGCTTGCGCGCACAAGCCCCCAGCCTTCTTCAAACACCACACGCACACCATCAATCGTGATGATATTAACAATCTTTGGAAAATCCTGCGGTAATGTATGGGGATTTTGCAAAACTTCCTTTAATTGCGCAATCTGCGAGAATTTTTCACTCTCGCTTGTTGGAATCTTAATCTCATCGGTGCTAAAAAGTTTTGGCAAATTCTCTAACACACTATCAAATGCCACTCCCTCTTTATGCAATAATTCTAACACGCGTAAAGCCGCGTAAGTCGCATCATCAAAGCCAAAGTAGCGATCATTAAAAAAGATATGCCCACTCACTTCAAACGCCATATCTGCACCACTCTCTTTAAGCTTCACTTTTAGATTACTATGCCCAGTTTTATACATAATGCTTTTGCCGATTTTATCAATGCTTTCATACATATTTAACGAGCATTTCACCTCGCCAATGACAACGGGATTTTGCAAACTTTGTGCAAAAATGATTGCAAGCTCATCGCCCTTATACACTTTCACCCTGCCATTTTCACTCTTTAATACTGCAAGCCTATCGCCATCTCCATCAAAGGCAAATCCAATTCCACCTTGTTTTACCACTTCTTGTTTTAAAAAACTTAAATTTTCTTCCTCACTAGGATCAGGGTGGTGATTTGGAAAATTTCCATCGGGCTCTAAAAACAGCCCATTATATGCAATCCCTAGCCTTTCTAAAATGCGTGTGATTCCAATTCCTGCGATTCCATTCCCACAATCTATACTTATTGGAATCTTAAAACCTCTTAAATGCGAAAATTCCTTGACCAAGTATTCCACATATTTTTCTAGCACATTGATGGTTGGAATCTCTCTAGCTTCTTTCACAGCAATACTCGCATAATCTAACGCATAAAAATCCCTCTCTAGTGCGTAAATGGAATCACCAAAGAATGGTTCTTTACAAAGCGTGATTTTAAAACCATTGTATTTGGGAGGATTGTGCGAACCCGTAATCATCACACTTCCATCTAGCGTGTGCTGACACGATTCTACTTCAAAAACACTATAAAGTGCAAAATACCCAACTGGAGTTGGAATCGCACCCAAGCAATAAGGAATCGCACCGCTGGCAAGCACACCACTGCAAAACCAAGCAAAAATTTGCTTAGAATGCACTCGCGCATCATACCCTACTCCAAGCGTTTTTCCTCCACGCTTCAACAACTCTTTTCCAATTAAAAAGCCGATTTTCACAACATTTTCTTGAATTAAATCCTCCCCATAAATTCCACGAATATCATACTCTCTAAAAATTGCTAGTTTTTGCATTACATTCCTTTGATTGTTATAGAACCTCTTTGCCTTGAATCAATAATTGTTGCGCTTCTTTAGCGTATAAAATCAAATGCTGTGCTAGAAATTCCTCCACTTTAGGTAATTTAAACACAGCAAAATCTGCCCAATTTCCACACTTTAACTCCCCAAGTGGCAAGGAAGTATCCACAAACGCATTGCGCGTTACACTAAGCAATAGCTTCCTAGCTAACACTTCTAATGGCATATCTGCATAAGCAAATAACGCGATTCTAAGCTCATCAAGCAAAGACAATGTATCATTGGAACTTTTGCCATCTGTACCAATACAGAGTGGAATCCCATTTTGCTCTATGCAATTAATATCTAGAAACTTATTATTTAATAAACGATTAGACTTTGGGCAAGTAATGATTTTACCCTGCATTCTAAAAATTTTTGCAAATTCCTTACTCCCTGCTTCTAAACAATGCGTAAAATACACACCTTTAAAGTCCGAAAACGCATCTAAAAAACTATCCACGCTAAAGAAAGATTTCAGCTTTGCATTAAAAAATTTCTCATAAAATGCACTAAAATATCCACTGCTTTGCATTAGCCACTCTTTCTCCGCACAAGATTCTAAAAAATGCACACTTAAAGGCGTGTTATTTTCTTTAGCAAACTCCAAGACCTTTTGCAATAATTTTGAATGCACAGAATAAGGAGAATGCACGGCAACTGCGGGAATAAACCGTGCGCTTGCTTTGCTTTGCGATTCCTTGAAACGCGCTTGAAAGTTTTGATACAACACATCAAGTATTTGCACATTAGAACCGATTGCTTCATTAAAGTATAGCACACGCAAGGGCGCATTTGCTAAAACTTCTAAATCTAATCCATTGCTTGAAATCGCCCCCACAAAACCAACACCGCTCTTTAAGCACGCATTAATGCCTGCTTGCATTGCGCTTTGTAAATCTCCACTCATCAGCACTTCACGTTTTTCTATCACGCTATCAAGCCATTTTCCAAAGTCTCCAAAATGCAAAATTCCGTCATTTTGACTAAATTCTAAATGCAGGTGCATATTTGCAAAACTTGGCGTAATCACACAAGAATCGTAAAATTGCGCTTCTACATTTTTATATTTTTGACGCAACTGCATATAGGGCGCAATTTCTAAGATTCCATTAGTATCAAAACAGATTCCACCTTGTTTTAATACATCAAATTCTGCATTGCAAAGCGCAACAAAATCCGCCCCGATAATCCGCATTATTTGCTCACTAATGGCGTATTTAAATTGATATCAAGCTTATTATATGGAATCTCAATACCTTCTTCATCAAAGCGGATTTTTACCCTTTGCAAAAGCGCAAGTTTTGCATTAATATTTTCACCCGTCTTAACCCAAAAACGCACCATAAAATCTATACTACTCGCGTTTAACACATCTACACCTACAAGCGGTTTGGGTTCTTGCAAAACATTTTCATCTGTTGCAAATACTTCCTCTAAAATAGTCTTTGCCTTTTGCAAATCACTTGTATAAGAAACACTAAACATTAAATCCATTCTGCGCGCAGGATTAATATTGACATTTGTAACAGGTGCTGAAACTACCATAGAGTTTGGCATAATGACGAGTTGATTATCCGGAGTTGTTAGCTTTGTTTGGAATAAATTGACTTCCTGCACTTTGCCAGTTATAGAGCCAATCACAACCAAATCGTCCTTTTTAAAAGGACGCAATACAATAATTAAGATTCCACCAGCAAGGTTAGATAAAGAATCTTTAAGCGATAAACCGATTGCTAAGCCCGCTGTTCCTAAAACCGCAATAATAGAAGTTGTCTGCACCCCCAAGTTTGTTAAAGCTGTAATAATGATTAAAATCAACAATGCCACAAACACAACATTACACAGAAATCCACCTAATGTTTCATCTTTTGTTAATTTAACAATGAGTTTAAAGACATAGCGCGAAAAAATCCTTGCAATATAAAAACCAACAACAAGAATCAAAAGCGCACTAATCATATTTGGCAAAAAAGCAAAAAACCACTCCACAAACCGACTCCACATTGCTAAAAACTTCTCTTCCATTCAGCGCCTCCTTATAAATTATTTTTGCAGCTCTTTAATAATGCAATAATCCCCTTATATTCCAAATTTATAACACCTTTTTCCCCGCGACAAATACTTCTTTTACACTACCATTAAAAATCCAATCGCAATAGGGTGAATCCTCATCGTCAATCACTTGCGAGCTTTTAGGGTCAAATAGCACTAAATCCGCATCATACCCCGGTGCAATCAAGCCTTTGTGCTGCATTCCAAGCACATTTGCAGGATTGAAACTTAAGATCTTACTAAATTCTTTCATCGTTAAATGCTCATTTTTTACCAAAAGCGTATAGCACATCGGCATAAAATACGCAATCATATCTACTCCAAATGCTGCTTCCTCAAAAGCTAAATCTTTTTGTGCGAGGGATTTTTCAGACTGCAAGGAAGTAATGAGTGTAATTTCATCTTTTTTTACACTTTTAACGAGTTGTTTGCGTGTAGATTCTGATTTCAAAGGAGGCTTAATTTTGGCAGCTGTATTGTAATTTGCACATAAATCCTCTGTGAGCATTAAGTGGTGAATAGAAGTTTGCAAAAACAACTCTGCGATTCTAGATTGATGTGTTTCCAATGTGCTTTTTACATATTTAACAATCTCCACACTATGTTGCGCAGCAATAGCTAGAAACACAGCCCTAACACCCATAAAACGCGCAAATTCACTTAATTTTGCGACTTCTTTCGTCTCACTTAAAGTTGGAATCGCAGGAAGTCCAAGCATTGAGGATAGCTCCCCGTCATTCATCACACCATTTGCGCTTAACGACTCGTCCTCGCAGGCAAAAAACATCGGCACATCAAACATCAGCGCGAATTCACACGCACGGCGCAAAAGATTTCCATCCATATTTGACTTGACATAAATACCTTTTGCGCCCTTTTTATGCAAAGACGCAAGCGCATTTAACTTTTGGGATTCCATATCTACTGCTTCTGCAATTCCAATAATTTGCGCTTTAAAATCATCTTGCAAGGCATCAAGCAAGGTTAATCCAAGCTCACTACTTAAAGTTGGATTACAATCTGGCATTAAAACTGCTTGTGTGATTCCACCAAGAGCTGCTTTAGTGGAAAGCTTTAATAGATTTTCTTTGCTAAGTGTTGCGTTACTTACGCGCGTATTTAAATCAATTGCTCCGGGCAATAACATTAAATCTTTTGCATCAAGAATCATCTCATTCTCACGAGGCAAAATACTGCAACTAACCTGCGTAATTTGACTCCCCTCAATGCGCACATCACCTCTTTGCTCGCTATTTGCATCGCAAATCATTGCTCCTTTAATTATCATTCTTGCGCCTTCAAAGAAAATTTGGAAATTATGGCAAAATTTGCAATAAAATTTAATAAAACCAATTAAGATAAATATTAAATTTTGTAGATTTTTATGAAATTTTGGAATCTTAACCCTTACACATAAGGTGTTATATTGCGCATACTGTTTTTATAATGTTATTGTAAAATTTTTTACACTATTGAATTATGGATTTGCAAGTGTGGGCAAATTTGCTAACGCAAATGTGCGCTTCGCCTGCGCTCATAATGACAGAATCGCAAGCAAAAAGTAACTAGCTATTGCGAGATTTCATAGGAATTGTGACGTGCATTTACGCAAAGCAAATGCACGCACACTATACAAATCCGTAATTTCATATTAGCTTTAGACTCATCATAAATGTTCGCCTAACACTAAAGCGCGTGTATCACGGGCAATCATTAATTCCTCGTTGGTAGGAATCACACACACCTTAACTTTGGAATCTGAAGTAGAGATTACACCCTCTTTACCCACCGTTTCAAGATTGGCTTTTTCATCAAGATTGATTCCTAAGAAATGCAAGTTTGAGACGATTTTTCCGCGAATAAATTTTGCATTCTCGCCTACTCCAGCGCAAAAAGTAATCGCATCTACCCCAACAAGTGCCGCAGTATAAGCACCAATATATTTTGCCACACGATAAGCAAAGACTTCCCTAGCAAAACGCGCTTTCAAGTTGCCCTCTTCATCGGCAGCAAGCAAGTCTCTAAAATCACTAGAAATCCCAGAGATTCCAAGCACACCGGACTTTTTGTTTAAAATATTTAAAACTTCTTTTGTGCTTAGATTTTCTTTTTGTGCAATATAATCAATAATTGCGGGGTCTAAATCCCCACTTCTTGTTCCCATTACCAAGCCTTCAAGTGGAGTTAAGCCCATACTTGTGTCAATACTTTTTCCATTCTTAACTGCGCAAATACTAGAACCATTACCCAAATGGCAGGTAATAATTTTGGAATCCTCTAGCGGGATTCCTAGAAATTCCGCCGTGCGTTTGGAGACATAGCTATGGCTTGTGCCGTGGAATCCATAGCGGCGGATTTTATATTTCTCGTAGTATTCATAGGGCAAACCATAAATATATGCGTGAGGTGGCATACTTTGGTGGAATGCGGTGTCAAATACCGTAACCATTGGCTTGTTGGGCATTAAATGCTGACAGGCTCTAATCCCTAGTAAATGCGCAGGATTATGCAAAGGTGCTAAGTCAGAACACTCTTCAATATGGCGAATCACTTCATCATTAACAAGCACAGAATGCGTGAAATGCTCCCCACCATGCACAATTCTATGTCCCGTCGCTTTTATGGAATCTAAGGATTCTATGATTCCATCTTTTGGGTTAATAAGCGCATTTAAGACTAATTTAACCGCCACTTCGTGGTCGGGCATATCCACATCTTGTATTGTTTTCTCACCACCTTTTGGCTTATAGGTAAATTGCCCACCATTAATGCCGATTCTATCGCATAAGCCTGAAGCTAAAACTTCCTCTGTATTGGTATTAATCAGTTGATATTTAAGAGAAGAACTTCCGCAATTAATTACTAAAACATCCATATTTACTCCTTATTTATTCTGTTGGGCTTGAAGAGCGGTAATTGCAATCACGCCAACAATATCTTCACTGCTACAACCGCGCGAGAGGTCATTGACAGCCCCTGCGATTCCTTGTGTAATTGGTCCATAGGCTTCCGCCTTTGCTAATCTTTGGACTAATTTATAGCCAATATTTCCTGCGTCTAAATCTGGAAAAACAAGCACATTTGCGCGTCCCGCGATTACGCTATCAGGTGCTTTAGATTTTCCAACGCTTGGCACAATTGCCGCGTCAAGTTGAAGTTCCCCATCAAGCGCAATATGCGGTGCTTCTGCTTTTGCAATGCGTGTAGCCTCTATGACTTTATCCACATCGGGATGCTTTGCGCTGCCTTTGGTGGAGTGCGAAAGCATCGCCACAACGGCTTCTTTACCCACCAAAGCTTCAAAACTTTTTGCAGAATCTATTGCAATGGAGGCAAGTTCTTGTGCGTTTGGATTCTGCACCAAGCCACTATCTGCAAAAATAAAGATTCCATTCTCACCATAGTTACAATTTGGAACAACCATCAAGAAAAATGCAGAAACTAGCTTGGAACTAGATTTTGTCCCTAAAATCTGTAAAGACGCACGCAACACATCTGCGGTAGAATTTACTGCGCCCGCTACCATTCCATCGGCAACTTTGGATTTGACAAGTGCCACACCAAAATAGAGGGGATTTTCAAGTAAAAGTGCGCGTGCAGACTTCTCGCTTAAACCCTTATGCCCTCGCAATTTTACAAACAATTCCACATAAGATTCCAAAGAATCACAACTTGCAGGATTAATAAAATCCGCATTGTCTAAATTCAGATTCTTTTCTTTTGCGCGTTGTTTGATGTTCTTTTCATCGCCAATCAAAATAATCTTCGCGATTCCTTCTTTTAGTGCAGTATGCGCTGCTTCTAATGTGCGTAAATCCTGCGTTTCGGGGAGGACGATTGTTTTTAGATTTGCTTTTGCTTTCTCTTTAATACTTTGAATGAAATCCATAGCCAACCTTTGTATTTAGAATTTCATTTATTGTAAGATTTTTTAGCAAAAGCAATACAAAAGATAGACAAAAAAGTGAAAAAAAATTCTAAGAGTGTGTAAATTTTTCTCTTAGTATTTTTTTGCCAAATTCAACGCCGGGTTGGTTATATGTATCAATCTGTAACAAAATCCCTACACAAGAAGTGAGTAACTCATAATAAAATACCAATGCACCCACACTTTGCTCACTTAACGATTCCAAAGTAATGGAATCCACCGGCACATTTTGGGAAATGATACTCTCTTTTGTGGAAACACATTGCAATTTTAGCAATTGATTAAAAGAGGTTTGATTGACAAAATCCGTCGCTTCTAAGCCTTTTAAACTGATGTCTGGAATATAAAGCGGCTTTTGTGAAAGATTCTCAACGCTCAAAAAGGTGATTGTTTTATTTGAGGGTCCTTGCATAATAAGCTGCAAAAACGAATGCTGGTCAATGCTACCAATTAGCGCAATAGGCGTTAATCCACGCTTTTGCTCATACATATCAAGCTTACCTAAAGATTCTCCCCATAATTGCACATACCACGCATTAAAATGCCTAAATACGCTAGAATAAGAGAAAAGCACATTAATGGGGAATTTTTTTTCATTCTTCGCTAAAAATAACGCTTTTTTTAACAGATTATCCCGACGCTCCTCAAAAAACATATGACTAATCGTCTTTGCACCACTAAGAATCGCTTGAATATCATAGCCCAAAATTGCAAGTGGCAATAACCCAACCGCGCTAAGCACGGAGAATCGCCCGCCAATATTGGGCGCAATAGTAATATGTTCCAATTTCTCTTCTTTACACCAATGGTGCAAAGGTGAATTTTGGTCTGTAATGACAGCTAAATGGTGCTTTCTATCACTTTTTAGCAAAGAAAATCGTGCCAAAATATATTTAAAAAGCGAAGTGGTTTCAATCGTGAGTCCAGATTTTGAAATCACAATAAAAAGCGTATCCTCGTATTTTATACGAAATAAATCCTTTTGAATCATAATGGGATCGGTGTGTTCTAAAAAGCGCACTTTTATTTTTTTGCGGTTATTAAGATGAGAAAGGAGCGCATCAATCGCTTTCGTTCCAAGAGAACTCCCCCCGATTCCAATAATAATAATATTGCTAATGGAATCTAAAAATTCACGATTCCGCTCTAAATACGCAAAAATCTCCTCATTCTCCAAAAAGGGTAAATCATAATACCCGCTAAGCTTACTATTGCGTTCCACAAGGACTTTTTGGAAAAATAAATCTAAGTTATCCTTACAAAATAGAGTGGGATACTCACCTAAAAAATCGTGGTAGGTGTTTTCAAGTTTCAACATTAAATGCTTTGCCCTACAAAACTTGCCATATCCACCAAACGCGTAGAATAACCCCATTCATTATCATACCACGCGACAACTTTAAGTTGATTGCCATTCACAACAGCGGTGCAGTCTGGCACAAAAATACTGCTATAAGTGCTACCGATGAAATCCCCTGACACGCGTTTTTCATCATCTACCAAAATCAAGTCTTTAAACGCTCCTCGTGCCGCCTCTCTAAATGCTGCATTAATAGAATCCTTGCTGACTTCTTTTTGTGTAACACAAGTTAAATCCACTACGCTAACATCGGGTGTTGGCACACGGATTGCAAAGCCATTGAGCTTACCTTGTAATTCCGGCATTACAAGCCCAATCGCCTTCGCCGCCCCTGTGGAAGTTGGAATCATATTAAGTGCTGCAGCACGCGCACGGCGCAAATCTTTGTGTTTAGAATCCAAAAGATTCTGGTCATTGGTGTAACTATGGATTGTTGTCATTAAACCACTAACGATTGTGAAATTATCGTGCAAGACTTTTGTAATAGGAGCTAAAGCATTTGTCGTGCAACTCGCGTTAGAAATCACTTTTTCACCCTTATAGGCTTGATGATTCACGCCATACACAAATGTCGGCGTGTCTGTCGCAGGAGCAGAAATCACCACGCGCTCGATTCCGCCATAAAGGTGTGCGCCCGACTTATTCACATCATTAAACGCACCCGTGCATTCAATGACAAGCTTTGCACCAAATTTACCAAAGTTTAATTCCTTAATATCCCGCGTGCTGATAATTTGGATATTATCTTGCTTACCGATTCTAATGCTATTCTCGCTTAATTTTTCCACATCACTATGCTTTTGCACAGAATCGTATTTTAACAAATGCACAAGCGTATCAATCGGCATTGTCGTATTGAGTGCCACAAGCTCTAAATCTGTACGCTCACTCAAAATTTTACTTACACACAAACCAATCCTTCCTGTCCCATTCACCGCAACTTTTAACGCCATAAAATCTCCTTAAAAATACTCAAAAATTCAAGAATCATATTTTAAAATTCCTTACAAGTCCATAATAAAGATAAAATGAAAAATGACAAATCTACACATTTTTTTGATAAATTTCACACAAAAGGCTTGAAAACCGCAAATTTATGCTACAATAGCGCGTTTTTAAACTATCATCGGAGGTTCGAAATGAACAAAGCAGAATTTGCAGACTTGGTAAAAGAAGTCGGGGAATTTAACACAAAAAAAGAGGCTGAAAGAGCAATTAGCGCATTTGTAGCTGCTGTTGAGAAAGCACTTTCTAAAAAAGAAAGTATTGAATTAGTAGGTTTTGGTAAATTTGAAACCGTGTTTCAAAAAGGTAAATCAGGTCTTGTTCCCGGAACAAATAAAAAATATACAACACACGATAAGTATGTTCCTAAATTTAAAGCTGGAAAAGCTCTCAAAGATGCAGTTGCTGCTGCTAAAAAGGGCAAAAAATAGTCTTCTTCCCCTTTTTGGGGATTCTCTTTGTTAAATTTTTAATTAATGGCATTGGCAAAATGAGTTTAAGATTCTATACCAAATTGTTTGCCTTGAGTTTTGCTAAACTAAATATGTCCTTGTAGCTCAGCTGGATAGAGCACACGATTCCTAATCGTGAGGCCGTGCGTTCGAACCGCATCGAGGACACCACTACAACTCGCATCGTTAAAGTTTTTGTCTTTTTTCACAATATTGTTTAAAGTTTTTAGGCAGTTTTAAATCCATAAAAGATTGATGAATTTTTAATTTTTTACTTTTTGGAATCTTGCTTGCATTGAGTTTGTCTATTAGCGCATTGTGTTCTTGACTAATTCTTTGGGCAGATTGGATTTTAAGATTAATCTTTGACTTTGTTTCATAGATTAACTTTGTATAATTCAATTGTTTTAAGTAAGTAAAAATAATAGAGGTCTAGGACTTTAAATTTCTTTCTTTTATAAAAAATATCACAAGTTCGTTCAAAAAAAGCTTCATCATCAGATTTTATTTTAGGGCAGTCTTTGCTTAATGCAAATTGATAGAATTTGTTTTGTTCTCTTTCCTCTATGAATTGTAAAAAGATTCCAAAAGATAGAGCAGTGAATAAATCTAACTTATTAAGATTAAAAGGGATTTTAAGATTTAAGGCGGATTCTACAAAGTCTTGGATAGTATGAGATTCTTTTAATAGATTAAAATCTACTTTGAGATAAGATAAAAGAAAAGTAGGCAATAGATTCAAATCTTTAAGAATAGGAGTATGGATTCTTTGTAAAAAACAATTTCTTAAAATTTCATCACCAAAGAGATAATCGCATTCTTTTGTTTTAAAAATTTTTGTGTTAAATTGTTTTATGGATTCTCCATTTTCTCTTTTCCACTTTTTGTAGATTTTAAAAACACATTCGTTGTTTTCTTTGAGGATAATAAATTTTCTCTCCTCTGTTTGAGAGGCTACAAAAGTAGATTTTTCTTTTCTTAGGAAAACTTGATTTTCACTAAGTAGAATATTTTTTGTTTGTATGTCATAACAGAAAGAGTGAAAAAGGATTTTGTGTTCTTGTATTTCATTAATTCTAAAACTAAACCTTAAGTTTTTATTTGCTTCTAAAATTTTTTCTAAATAATCAAAGAGAGAATTGGGAATCAGATACAATTCAAGCTTTAAAGTGCAAGAGTATCTAAAAATAGAATAATTCTCTTTTATGCTTTCTATAAAAGACATAAAAAGCTCATCTTTTTGCCATTCTTTTAAAATAGAGAACTCTTCTAAGAGTTTTTCATCAATAGAGCTAAAATCTAAGGGCTTATAAGACTGAATGAGATTCATTTATCGTCCCCTACCTAAAGATTGCTCTTTTGTGGGCTTAGGTTTTTCTAGTGTTTTGGAATCCTTTTTAGGTGATTCTTTTACTTTACTTACTTCTTTTTGCGCTTGTATTGCTTCATAATTTGGGGGTTGTTTTTGTGAGAATTCCAAAGGAATCTCACTTTGTTTTTTATAGGCTTTGTATGCTTGTTGTTGGTAGGCTAGGGTTTGTTTGTATTGTTTATCAATCTTTTTGCTAAATGCGTGTATCTTTACTCTTTCTTGTAGGCTTAATTTTTGTTGGCATATTTTGCTGTCATAAAATTGATAAAACTCTCTATCTCTTGTCCTAATTTCCTCGCCTCTGCTAATCTCTGCTCTGCTTTCTCTGCTCTCTCCCAAGCTTCGTCTGCTTCTCTCTTGGATAATTCCTCTAACTCTCTCAAGGAATATAGTGGAACATTCTCGTAATGTGCTTGTGGTAGGATTGGCTCTTGCATTTTCAATCTCCTTGTTATAATCTAATGTTGCAAAAGGTATTGTAGCGTTTGGTTCTGTAAGATAAAATAAATTTTTATTGTTTTTATCTTGCTCTAATTTTGAAGCTTGTTTCTAATGCTAACTTTTTAAGTTCTAAGAGTAATTCAAATTCAATTTCTGGATTTTTTTCTGCCATTATTGTTTCCTCCTAAACTCACTAGGCTTCAGTGGATTTGCTTCACCCCATAATCCCATAGTGTTTTTTCTAGCCTTGTTTTCCAAAACAACATAATCCTTAGAATATTCTCTATAAGCCCAAGCAAATCCATTTTCTACAAGTTTTTCATTCACATTGACTGTATTGCAATACACGATTCCAACTACTCTTTTATATTTGTCTTTATTGATTATTTTTACTTTTGCTTGTGAGTGCAAAGGGCATAGATTTAAAAGATACTCTCTCGCTTCTTTTCCAAAATTTTGATTGAGTTCTGGTGCGTCTAAGCCATAAAGCCTAATCTTTACTTTCTCTTGATTCTCAACAAGCGTAATAGTATTGCCATCATAAACTTTAACAATCTCACCTTGATTCTCTTTGTTTAAATTTCCTACAATAAAAGATAAGCCATACAAGACAAATAAAACAATCATTGCAAATTTTAAAGGGGAGAAAGTCCCCTTAAGATTTAATTTTAAAAACTTTGAAATCCTCATAAAATTCCTTAGAATCGCCTTTCTTGAAGTATTGATGAGCGATTGCAGCTCTCTTGCCAAAGATTGTTAAGGGAATCCAATCTGTGCGGTCTTTTGTGGTTGTCTGATTTCCTTCTTTACTTGTAGTTCTCTTTGAGATTGCAAGAGAGTTTTTCGTATAAGCAACTCCATTTTGCGCATAAGAGAGTTGAAAATCTCTACTTAAATTCCCACATAGTGTAACTTGATTCATTGTGTATCCTTTCATTTTTAATTATTAAAAATCATTTAAAATTTATTAAAAAATGTTTAATAACATTTATAAATATTTTTTAAAAAAATTAATAAAAGCTTTAAAACAATTCTTAACAATTTTAAACTTTAAAATTTTTTTGATTTTCATCAAAAAATTCGCCTTTACCCTTTTGCTTTTTCTTACTATTTTTAGCGATACAATCACTGCATATTTGCGAATCCTCCTTATAGTTGTTTGGAAGCTTCAAGTTTTGTTCTTTTGCAATCTTTTCTGCAAAATAAATTTGCTTCTCACTTGCTGGTTTTTTAGATTTATTTTGATTTTCATTGATAAATTTTTGACAGATTCTCCAATCGCTCTCAATCCCCTCTGGTAATTCCAAATTTGCTTCTCTTGCTATTTTCTTAACAAAATTTAAAGAACCTCTTTGTGTGGCAATGGTGCATTAGAATCTTTGGTGCTAACTTCTGCAAATTCTAGCTTTTAATGAATGAGTTTAATGTAGTTTAAATCGCTAACTTTTCCTTGTGAAATTTCATCAAGTGCGCTTTCCATTTGCTTTGTAAATTCACTTTGCGTAATCCATTCATCATTCTTTTTTACAATGAAGAGAAAATCTATTCCTTTTTTTGTAGCAACGATATTGCTGTTCTTGCCTTTTTTCACAATCTCAATATAGCCTCTCTCAAGTAGCTTTGGCAAATAGGTGGCATAAGTGCTAGGTCTCCCAATTCCATTTTTCTCTAAAAGGGAGATAAAGTTGCTTTCTTTGTAGTGTTTTGGGGCTTGTTTTTTCACTTCAGAT
>JALEPE010000084.1 GCA_022766795.1 Helicobacter sp. | reverse complement strand
ATTCCTTTTGTGTTGGGGATTGCCATTCCTGTTTTTCCGCTTAAGAATTGTGTGTCTTTTTTAGAATTTTTATTTTTGTAACTTGCAACATAGGGGATAATGTTTATTCCGTAAATCTGCATTGTATTTTTCTCTAGCCTTGCTTGATTCACCTTAAAAAGCTCTTCTGCGGTTGCTTTCTTGTGAATTTCGTCATAAAGTTCGCGGCTCACATATAAATCAAAATCTGGGTGGTAGCCTAGATTCTTGCTGAAGCTATCATAAATTTCTGCAAAGGAATCGTGCAAGGTTTTTGTATTATTAAACCCTGCTTTGTTTTTCACTTCCACTTCAAATAAAATATTCCCTTTGCCATCTACAACCCTACCAAACACCGCACCCACTGCCATAAATTCTTGTGTTAAGACATAGTTTTCTTTGTGGGTTGTGATGATTTCTGAAATTTTTTGACTTAGGGCTTGTGGCAAATTACCCCCGCCATTTTCAAAACTTTTAAGTTCGTTTAAGTCTGTGGCATCAATCGTGCCTTCTTGTGCAAAGCGCGGCACTTCAAACTTCATCAAGATTTCCTCACTATCCTCGCTAATGATTGCACTTGCAGTCTTTGAAATAGCGTGAAGAATGAAATTCTCGCTGTGTTTAATAGGGATTGTAACATTTGCACTAATATGCCCGATTTGTGTCGTGAAATATTTGTTTAAAAAAGGCGTTTCAATCGTCTTTTTTTGTTCAATAATTTTTTGCATCGCCTCTAGGGTAAAAAGTTCCATTGCCTCTTCTGTTTTCATTTTCTCTCCTTATCGCAATACGATTCCGCTTTTTAAAAGCGATGTGCGCAAATCTGCGCTTAGTGGATTCTCTCCATAAAACTCTGCTTTGATTTCCCCGCTTACCAAAACCCCCACACTAAGAGAGGCGTTATTAATGGTTTGCAATAGGATTCCATTTGCTTCATTTGCTTGGGCAATTTCTGCAGTATATCCCCCATCATCTCCTGCGCGGACAATCACTGCTGCGCCTAATTCCACAGGATTATCCTCTGTGGCATTTGGAAAGGTTGCATTCACACTTAAATGCGTTTTAACAAGCAAGTCGCCTAAGACTTTACCCCTACCATAAAATGTTGGATTTCCCATTGTTTCTCCTTTTTAAGATTCTAATGTGAGTTTCACGACATCAATTTCAGGTGTCGCTGTATTTTTTGCAGAATTGCTATTTGCAAAAAGATTGTTTTGCGGGAGGGCTTGGGGTTGTGTGGTTTCTAAGAATTTTGTAAAGCCCTCCAAGTCTCTTTTGGCATAGCTTAACGCCCATTCCTTTTGCCCATCTCTATCAAAACTTTACCATAGAAACCCTAGAGACAAAATATAGCATCAATATGCAAACACAGAATGTTAAAAGGAAGGAGTTGTTGGTGAGGAATTATTAGGCACTTCAATGTGCCTATTCTAATTATTCAAAAGATTCTCTATAATAATCACTAGATTCTACATAGGTTAAAACTACGCTTTTACAAAAGCAGTTTTCTACTTTAATTTCAATTCTTTTAAAATCCTTGCTAGCTTTTGCATTGTTAATGTCTTTATCAACTTCTTGTAAAGCAGTGATTAAGGCTTTCATCTCCTCTAGTGTTTGCAATCTTACATTTAAATTTTGATTGTAAGTATAAAGAGAATCGTCAGTCTCTTCGTATCTTGTTAAAAGGATTCCTTCTAAATCTTCTCTTAAAGTTTCTTTCTTTACTAGGTTTTGCATTTTTGCTCCTTGTCTTTTGATGAGACAACATTAACTCTCTACAGCTTAGTGTGTGCTGTGTATTCGTCTAATTTCGCCAATAACCGCACCAATGAGTAAAAAATCTCCATTATTATAAAAAATATCTTTAAAAGCAGGATTGAAAGAATGCAGAATTACTCCATTTTCTTGTTTAAAAACCTGCTTAATGAAAAGTCCTTCTCTTGTATTAATAACATAAATGCCTTTATCTTTAAAGGGCTTTGTTTTGTCAATCACACAGATAGAGCCGTCCTTGATGACAGGCTCCATAGATTCGCCAAAGCTTGTAATCCATTCACAATTTTGGCTTTGAAAGAAATTAAATAGGATATTATCTACTACTATCTCTTGATATTCTACAAACTCATTAATCCCACCCCCTCCTAAAGTTGCATTGGTTTTATAGAGTTTTAGAATCCTATATTTCTCCTCACTTCCTAAGCTTTCTTTAGGAGAGCTTCCAAAGAAAAAGTAATTAATATTAATCTTTCTTTGCTCTAGGAAGTTTAGGATTTGTTTGTAAGGAATAGAGTTTCTAAACTTCATACTATTAAAAGTATCGGGGTGTATGTTTAAGGCTCTAGCCATATCAATGCTTTTAATTCTTGTTTGCCCCTCACTTGCTAGAATGTCCTTTAGCTTTTCTATAATCTCTTCCATTTCCATAATAATCCCCAATAATGATTTTATATTCAAAGGAATTTAGCATAAAATTTAGAAAAAGAAAGAATAGATTTTGAAATGAAAGTTTTTTGAATGTTTAAAGAGGTTTTAAATGGCTTTTAAAGGTGGATTAAATTTTAAAGTGCATAGCTTAATATTCGCTGATTTTTTCCATTTTATTTCAAACCACTTCGTTTTTAAATGGAAAAACTTTGATTTAAAATGGCGTTTTTTAGCTATGCCACCAAGGACTTGCTTCTGTCTTGTTGTAGAGCGAAATATAGGCATAATCGCCCCCCCCCCCGCAGAC
>JALEPE010000121.1 GCA_022766795.1 Helicobacter sp. | reverse complement strand
AGGTAATATGTATTGCTACATATTGGGTTGCCCCATTCGGAAATCTATGGCTCAAAGCTTCTTGACAGCTCCCCATAGCTTATCGCAGTCTAGTACGTCCTTCATCGCCTCTACTACCCAAGGCATCCACCATTTGCCCTTCACAAGCTTAACTGACTTTGTATTCTTTAACGCCACTGCCTTAATGAATGTAAATTCATTAAAACAATCTTGGTTATTTGCGTGATTGTAGTTATTACTTATTTTAGGCTTTAACAATGTGTTGTAAAAGATCATTTAGAATCTTAAAACTTTAGGATTCTAATGTAAATATTTAAAAAGCATTCAAGATAAAAGCTTTAGACTCGCTTCTTTCTCTTTTATTCTCTTAATGGAGTAAATACTTACATTAGAATCTTTTAGAATCTTTGCATTATTCTAATCTAACAAATATTAAATATTCATCAAAGACATTTAACAATGATACATAAACTTTGGTGGAGAATAGCGGGATCGAACCGCTGACCTCCTGCGTGCAAAGCAGGCGCTCTCCCAGCTGAGCTAATTCCCCAAGAGGACTATTAGATAAGAATCTAGTTTTTCTATTCTTTCTCTTAATAGTTTGATAATTTTAAACGCAATGATTTTTTAATTATTTTGAAAGTTGTTGAAAAGTTTTTGAAGGGAGTTACCTTAAAGGTAATGACCAAAAAAACTTTGAAAACTCTTTCAAAAGAATAAAAAAGAATTTCGTTTGGTGGGCTTAGGAGGACTTGAACCTCCGACCTCACCCTTATCAGGGGTGCGCTCTAACCACCTGAGCTATAAGCCCCTACTACAAAGTTAAATAATCTCTGAAAACTAAGCAGGAAAAGAACAACTTAAACTAAAAGAAACGAATCTTTAGTTTTTCTCTTGAAAGGAGGTGATCCAACCGCAGGTTCACCTACGGTTACCTTGTTACGACTTCACCCCAGTCGCTGCATCCGCCGTGGGCGGTAGCCAGTTTGGCATTCCGACTTAAGGCGAATACAACTCCCATGGTGTGACGGGCGGTGAGTACAAGACCCGGGAACGTATTCACCGTAGCATAGCTGATCTACGATTACTAGCGATTCCAGCTTCATGTAGTCGAGTTGCAGACTACAATCCGAACTGAGAGAAGTTTTTGAGATTTGCTCCATTTCACAATATTGCATCTCTTTGTACTTCCCATTGTAGCACGTGTGTAGCCCTAGGCGTAAGGGCCATGATGACTTGACGTCATCCTCACCTTCCTCCTCCTTGCGAAGGCAGTCTCCTTAGAGTGCTCTACCGAATAGTTAGCAACTAAGGACGAGGGTTGCGCTCGTTGCGGGACTTAACCCAACATCTCACGACACGAGCTGACGACAGCCGTGCAGCACCTGTTTTCAAGTTCTAGCAAGC
>JALEPE010000074.1 GCA_022766795.1 Helicobacter sp. | reverse complement strand
TGTGATTTTAAGATTGCCTCTTGTGTGGAATGGTTTTCTATCTCAACTTTGAAGCGGTGGATATAGTGAATCACATCATCTACGCCGATTCCAAGCGCGATTGCAGCGATTGTAACACCCATTAAATCTAGTGGAATCCCGCTAACTCCTAAGATTCCAAAAATCGCCCCTAAGGGAATGAGATTGGTTAGCAGTGCGATAAAGGCGAGTTTGACGCTCCTAAAAATCCATAAGAAAACCAAGAAAATAATTCCAACAACAAAACTTAGGGTATCCACTTGCGAGGAGATGAGGTTTTGTAGTAGATTGTTGTATAGCACCATTGCGCCATTGACTTGTATTTCTACATTTTCTTTTTGGGCTATTTCTTGCAAATTTTCTTTTAGTTGTGTGATAAAGGCATTGCGCTTTAGGCTTTTATCGGAATCAAAGGTGCGCAGGACGAATCTTAGCTGGTTTTGTTCTAAGTTGGCATAGGGATTAAAAATCTGCGCTTTTAAGGAATCTTGCGCATTTTTATAGAGGAATGCAAGAGTGAAATCATCGGCATTGATGCCTAATGTATTCACCAAGCGCACGAGGCTGTATAGGCTTAGAATAGAACCCACATAAGGATTCTCCTCTAAAGAAGTATGCACACTTTTAGCTAATCTTATCTTTTGACTATCAAACCAATAAATATCTTGCGATTCTAACGCATTAAACTCCGCTTCAAAATCATCGTTTATCGTTTGCGATTCCATTTTTTTAGGAAAGGTAATAAGAATCTCCAAAGGCACGGTTCCGCCTAAGTCTCTATCAATTTTCAATAAGCCCTGCTTGATTTCACTAGAATCCTTGAAATAATTGACAAAGCTATTTTCCACCCTTACATTTTGGATTCCATAAACACTAAAGGCGATACAAAGGAGCGCAAAGGAATAAATCCTCTTGGGTTTTGTGATTGCAAGAGTGGCGCAGGATTGTAAAAAATTTTGTTGCTTGGTAGAGAGTTTCGTAATGGTTTGTGGCTTTTTAAATAGGGCTAAAATACTTGCAAAAAGCACAAAGGTAAAGAGTAGGGCGACACTCACGCCAAGACTCATCACAATGCCCAAATGGATAATGGGCAAAATATCGGAATAAATCAGACTAAAAAAACCAATCATTGTGGTGAGGGCAGCAAAAAGGCTTGGTGTTTGCTTGGTTAAAAGCACGGCTAGGAGGAGATTTTTTTGTGAGGCTTTGGGAAATTTAGAATAAAACTCCAAATAAGATACAATTAAATGCACTACCAAAGAAACATTGATAATAAGGAGCAAGGAGACATAATTGGACGAAACAACGGTGATTTTAAATCCTAATGCGGCAAAGATTCCGCTACTGACTACAAGGGTAAAAAGGCAGATAAAAAGTGTCAGAAAGACGAATCTAAAATGCCTAAAAAACACCCAAAGCATTAGGGCTAAAATCACGCTTAAGCTCGTGCCATAGGTAATAAGGTCGGATTTGACATAGGCAATCATATCACTTGCGATGAGTGGGATTCCGCCGATTTGTAGCCCACTAAATTGCTTTTGCAGGTTTTTAAGCGCGGTGATTGTGGCGTCCTCTTGCGCTTGGAGTCTGTCTTTTTCTAGGGAGATTAATTTTTGAATCTCTTGCTTTTGGGCTTCCTCTGTTTCTGTGTTTTTTAGCTCTTTGAGTTGTTTAAGACGCAAATCGTCTTTAAGATAAACAACAATCCCCGCGCTCTTAGAATCCTTAGAGATTAAATTTTGCACATAAAAGGGGTGGTTTAGAATCTCCTTTTTAGCTAATTCAAAGTCTATTT
Source organism: Helicobacter sp. (assembly GCA_022766795.1). GTDB lineage: Bacteria > Campylobacterota > Campylobacteria > Campylobacterales > Helicobacteraceae > Helicobacter_D. Next base: position 33,862 of record JALEPE010000074.1, on the reverse strand, counting down.
GCGGAGAGAGTAGCGTAAGATTGGATTTTAAGGATTCTTGCAAATCAAGATTGGGTGCGCTTTTTAGCAAGGGCGCGTTCAAAATGCTTAGGATTCCATCAATGTGTGGAATCTCTTGTAGGGCGTTGGTGAGTTGTTGCAAGGTATCAAGGGAATCTTTGGAGAATACATCGCCGTCTTTTGGGCTTAGGGCTAACATTAAAAAATCTTGTGTCGCATAGTTTTTGATAATGGATTCATAGGTTTTAAAATCTTTGTCGTTTTCTAGTATTAAACTATCTGAACTTGCGTCAATGGGGAGCTTGAGCGCAAAGAAACCAAAAACAAACAATGCAATAAAGCACAAGGCAAGGGTAACTTTGGGGGCGCACAAAAGTGCGCGGTAAAAGCGCAAAGTGAGATTATTGCTTAGGGGATTCAAAATGAATTTCGCTTTGGAGTTTAGCTAGGAGAGTTTGAAAATCGGCATTAGTTAGAATGTCGTTAAATTGGGAGCGGTAGGTTTGCACAACGCTAATGCCTAAAATATCCACATCATAAATCCTCCAATCGCCCTTGCTATCGTAGAATTTAAAGATAATGTAATTGAGTTTGCCATCTAGCACCATAGAGGTTTTAAGGTTGTAGCGGTTGTTTTTGGTTTGTTCTCCGCCTACCACTTGCATTTCCTCATCTTTATAGAGGCGCAATTTGTCCGTAAAGCTTCTTTTGAGATTCTGTTCAAAGGCTTGATTGTATTGGTCTTGCTGTTCTTTGGTAAGTGTTTTATAGTGTTGTGAGAGGGAGAGTTGTGCCATTAGTTTGTAATCAAAAATGGAATCAAACATTGCAAAGATTTCTTGTGCGATTCGTTCTACCTGCGCATTTGCGGCTTTGGAATTTTGGGGGTTGTGAGTAGCATTTTTTTGCAAAATTGCAAGGGTTTTTTGGATATTTTGCTCCATTGTGCTTTGGATTTGGTTTAGCTCTAGCCCAAAGGCTAGGGAGGTAAAAAATCCAAAAACAAGGCTGAAAGTTAATAGGATTTGATTCAAAGATTTTAAGGTTTTCATTGCTGTCCTTTGTTTTCTGAAATGAGTTCCGCGCGTCTTTGTTCATAGGAATCACGGAATAAAATATAATTGTCTAAGGAATCTTGACGCATAGAATCTAGTGTTGCCTTGTGTCGTGCCATATAGTTTGCTTCTGCTAAAACATCTGCACTAACGGCTAATCCTGTGGGGTCAAGATAGGTGGTTGGATAAGCAAAAAGATTCAAAGGCATTGCGAGGGTGTCTCTTAGATTGCTAGGTCCAAGTAAGGGCAGGACAATGTGGAATCCCCCGTCCATTCCCCATTTGCCAAAGGTAATGCCAAAGTCGTTGCGATGAGAGTATAAGCCATTTTCTGAAGCAACATCAAAGATTCCTAAGACTCCCGCTGTGGAATTTAGCACGAAACGACCTAATTCGTCCATAGCGTTTTTGGGTTCTCCGGCAAACAGAAGTGCAAGGAAGCGCAAAGGAGAGTAAAGATTATCAAAAAAATTATAAATTCCAAGCTGATAGCCCTTAGGCATTGCCACACGATACATATCTAAAACAGGGCTAAAAATATAATCATAAAGCCCCCAATTCATAGTGTGCATAAAGCGGTTGTAGGCAATCAGAGGATCTTTAATGGGGGCAGAATTGGAGTATTCACTCTCAAAATCGTTGATAAAATCCTCGTTTTGCGTGGATTCTTGCGCACAGAGAGAAAGTGCTAAAGTTAAGAGGATAAAAAGAAATTTACGCATAGGATTCCTTAGAGGTGCTGTAAGATTTGCTGCGTGAGTTTAGGCGCACTCAAACCAAGTTGGGATTCTATTGCCTCTACTTTGCCGTGCGGAATAAAGGCATCTGCAAATTCGAAAGAATGGATTTTGATGTTTAAATGATGCTCTTGTGCGAATGCGCTTAAGATTTGTCCGATACCGCCTATTTTTACACTATCGCTAAAGACGAACCATTTTGTGTATTTTTGTCCAAGAGAAAGCAAACCTTGTGTGTCTAGTGGTTTTGCAAAACGCAAATCCACAAGACTACAAGCAACTCCTGCTTTCTCTAGCTCTAGCAAACATTCATACGCTCTGCCCACTCCATTGCCATAGCCTAGCAATAAAATCTCGCTTTGGGAAACCTTTAGAATCTCTAGCTTTCCTAATTCAAAGGGTGTGGCTTTAAAAATTCCTTCGCTTAATTTAAAAGATTTTCTAGGGTATCTAAAGGCACAAGGTGCGCTTGAGAGATGATTTGCAAAATGCACACAAAGGCTTAAAGTCGCTTGGTCGCGTGGGGCAAAAAGCACGAAATTTGGAATCATATTCAAATAGGCAATGTCAAAAACGCCTTGATGTGTCTCGCCATCTTCACCCACGATTCCTGCTCTATCAATCGCAAATTTTACGGGGGTTTTCATAATCCCCACATCGTGAATGATTTGGTCAAAGGCGCGTTGTAAAAAGGTGGAGTAAATCACCACAAAGGGCTTCAATCCTTCTTTTGCAAGAGAGCTTGCTTGTGTTGTGGCGTGTTGCTCCGCTATGGCAACATCCCAAAACCTCTCTGGAAATGCTTTGATGAGCAAATCAAGCCCCGTTCCACTAGGCATTGCTGCGGTGATTCCCACAACTTTGGAATCCTCTTTGGCAATTTCTAGCAGGGTTTGCGAAAAGACTTGCGTAGGGGATTTTGCATTACTCTTGCTTAGGGCAGTGCCTTTTTGCCTGTCAAAAGGGCTTACGCCGTGCCATTGTTCCAAATGTCCCTCTGCTGGAGGGTATCCCTTACCTTTAAGGGTTTGGGCGTGGATTACAATAGGTTTTTGAATGTTTTTTGCAAGTTGCAAAGCCTTGATGATTTCTTTAAGGTTATGCCCATCAATGGGTCCAATATAATCCAACCCGAGTTCCTCAAAGAATATTCCGGGAGTGATGAGTTTAAGGGATTCCTCAAACCGCTTCGCAAGATAGGTAGCATTGGGCATATTGTTTAGGATATTTTCAATTTTACCTTTGATTTTCTGTGTGAATCTACCCGCAATCGCTTGAGAGAGGTATTTGCTGATTGCTCCTATGGGTTCTGCAATACTCATTTCATTATCATTTAGGATAATCACCATTGGATATTTTCGGTCTCCAAGCTCGTTTAGGGCTTCATAGGCAAGTCCTGCACTCATTGCACCATCTCCGATTAAAACGACAGGAATCTGGTTTGTCCCTTGCAGAGAAAATGCCTTTGCAACGCCTACACCTAAGGAAATAGAGGTGGAGCTATGCCCAGCGATAAAATAATCGTGTTCGCTTTCGCTGGGTTTTGTGAATCCACTGATTCCATTGATTTGTCGCAAACTCTCAAAATTTTCCCAACGATTGGTTAGCAACTTGTGCGCGTAGGCTTGATGGCTGACATCAAAGATAAAAGGGTCTTTTGGGCTATTAAAAACGCAGTGCATACCGATGATAAGTTCCACTGCACCTAAAGTAGAGCTTAAATGTCCTCCATTGTGAGAAACAACTTCTAGGATTCTATCACGGATTTTTTGTGCAAGTTCATTTAAGAGGGTAAAATCCTCTTCACTCCATTCCTTTTTGGACAGAATCTCTAAATATTTGGGATCTAAAGGCATTATGATTTATTCTCCAAAATGGATTTTTTCAAAGTTTCAAAGCGCATAAAAATATCCCCGTCAATGTTCCCCTCATTGCTCAAAATCACCACACCGCCTTTGGCAATGGCTTGGTCGGCTTCTAGCGTAACATTGGTTAAATCTTTCAAAGACTCCTTTAAATCCTCCAAATCGCCCGGAAAGACTTTAAGCGTAACCTGTGTGTTTTGTGATAAGTCTTGCAAGAGTGCGCGGGCTAGAGAGGAAGCAATCTTTGCACTATTGGTGCTAACTTCTGCTAAAATCACCTCTTTAGCAATGTCAAGTGCTATGGAGCTTAACTCTTTTTCTAAGCCCAAAATGTGATTTTTGGATTCTGCAATATTGGCGTCTATTCGCTGAATGCTGATTCCATAAAGCTCTTTTTGGCTATTGATTTGTGCTTCTAATTCCTGCTTAGCTTTTTGGTAACCCTCATTGAGTCCTTGCTCTTTAGCCTCTGCTTTGGCAACACTGACTTTTTCGTCAATCTCCCTTCCTTGCTTGTCAAATTGTTCTTGTAATTTTTGCAAGGATTGCGCTAAAACATCACTTTTTTGTAGGATTTTATCAATGACTTCTGTTTCAAAGAGTTTCAGTGCAGGGGCGTCAATGCTTGGTTCGGCTGGTTTTGGAGCTTCTTCTAAAATTTGCATTGTGGGTTGTGGTTGGGGTGCTGCTTCTCCTTGCGTGTTGGATTCTGCACTTGGTTGGGATTCCACTTTTGGGGCAACCTCCATATTCCTAAAATTATATTTTTTAATATCGTGTCTTTCTTTATGGGCTTCTGTAATGATATTTTCGTGTTCGCTAATATTATTCAATGGTATCCTCTTGTTCGCCGATTTGAATGACGCCTTGTTCTGAAAGTGATTGCACCGTTTCTACGATTCTACGTTGCGCGGCTTCCACATCTTTAACTTTAACAGCACCCAAGAATTGCATTTCCTCTAAAAACTGTTCCCCCGCCCTTTGGGACATATTGGAGAGAAATTTTTGTTTTAATTCCTCCGGAGAGGCTTTGAGGGCTAAAATCAAATCTTTTTTATCAATAATTTTTAGAATCTCGCGAATTGCATTGTTATCAAGCTTCTCAATATCTTCAAAGGTAAACATCATTTCTTTGATTGCTACGGCAAGTTGATCATCAATTTGTTCAATATAGGCGATGGTGGCTTTAGCGGCTTTTTGCCCTAAGCGGTTGAAAACTTCCGCAACGGCGCGGATTCCACCTACTTCTACTTTGTAGCTTGTGAGGGATTCTAATTTGTTTTCTAACACAGTGGAGACGCGTTTAACAACATTAGGAGAAATATCACCCAAGTTTGCCATACGAATCGCAATTTCTGCGCGTAAATCATCAGAGAAAAAGTTTAATGTCTCTGCTGCATTAGTAGGGTCCATATGCGCTAAAATTAACGCAATGGTTTGTGGGTGTTCGTGAATGATAAAATCCGATAGTTGCTGCGGACGCACACGCGAAAGGTAGGCAAAATTTTGTGAAGATTGCATTGATTTTGCAAGCTTGTCTAAAACTTTTTTTGCAGCCTCTGGTCCTAATGTGCGATAGAGTAATTCTTTAGCATATTCAAAGCCACCTGTGGAGATGTATTGATTGGATTGGAAGATGGCATAAAACTCCTCCAAGATTGCTGCGGCAATTACCTTATCAACACCAGAATTTTGCGCAATGTATTTGGAGATTTCCGTAATGGAATCTAAATCTAAATGAGAAAAAATTTCACTTGTTAATTCATCGCCTAATTGCACAAGTAAAATGGCAATTTTCTCGGACATTGAAAGTTCATCGTATTGTGTCTGCTGACGCGGACTTAAGGAAATAGACGGCATTAACGTTTTCCTCCACCTATATTATCTAACCCTAGTTCGTCACGCACTAGAGTTTGAAAAAGATTTGCAAGCTCGGCAGGCTTCTCCATTGTTAGCTCTTTAATTTTTTCTAAAAGGACATTATATTTAATTTCATCTTCATTTCCGCCACTTCCCATTCCAAGTTGATCTTCAATCCTGCGGCGCATTTCATTTAAGCGATCGCTATTTTCTTCCTCGTCCTCATCAATTTTAATGAGAGATTCCAATTCTTCTTCCTCGTCCGCTCTTGCTTCCAACATTCTTTCACTAAATGGCACAATAACTTTTTTGTAGAAGAAGAATAGAATTAAGCCTACAAGTGCGTATTTGAGTAATGGCATAAACGGCTCAAGTAACTTAACAGTGGCTTCTACAAAACGCTCCAAAGGTGTGCGTGCCTTGAAGCCGGAGAGTTGTCCATTAAGTTGAAAGTTGCTTACAGAGACTTCATCGCCCCTTTGCTCGCTATATCCGATTGCTTGGCGCACAAGTGCAGAGATTTTTATCATCTCATCTTCGCTTAAAGCAGTATAGCGGAGTTGTTCTACCCCTTCTTCATTTAATTCGCGTGTATATCTGCCATCAACGACAACCGCGGCAGAGAGTCTGCGAATGGTGGCAAATTCCCCTTTGATATTGGAAATGGTTTTGCTGATTTCAAAATTTGTGGTATTTTGTGTCTTTTCATAGCGTTCTTTTGTGTCTTCATCCTCTAAGCCTTGCACGGGACCTATGTTACTCACTACGCCCGGCACACCACCGATTTCCTTAGGTCGGAATCCCTCGCGCTTCTCCTCCAAGTCTTGAATGCTACGCACAACATTATTTGGGTCGTAATACTCTTGGGTGCTTTCTTTTTGAGCAAAGTCAAACTCTGCTGTAACTTTTGCAACAACACCCTCTACGCCTCCAGTAATGGGTGCTAAAATATTGATAATTTTTTCTTCTAAGGTTTGTTCAAAATTGGTTTTATAGCGCAATTGTGCCGCTGCAAGCTCTCTAGCTCCCCCCAATTCGTCTAACTCACTTAATGGCTCACCCTTTTCATTGACAACTTCAACATTTTCAATCGTTAGATTTGGAATCGCAGAGGAGACGATGTTTTTAATTCCTGAAATTTGCTTGGGCGTTAGGGTTTGCGCAGGTTTAAATACAAGTACAACAGAAGCGGTAGGGGGAGTTTGTTCGCTCACAAACACGGTTTTTTCAGGCTGTGCTAAATGCACGGTAGCTTTTTGAATGGGTGCTAAACTCTCAATCGTGCGTGATAATTCACCCTCAATCGCGCGTAAATATTTAATGCGTTGGTCAAAATCTGTTGCTCCAAAATCCTTTGTATCAAAGATTTCAAAACCAATTTTACTGCTTTTTGGGATTCCATTGCTTGCCAATTTCATTCGCTCTTCATAGACGCGTTCTTGGGGAATTAGAATTGTATTGTCTTTTGGGATTTTATAAGGGATATTATCTTGCTGGAGTTGTTGAATGATAAGTGCGCCGTCCTCTGGACTGATACCTTCAAATAGCACGGCATATCCCGGATATAGAATTCCAGCCTTGTTATTTACGGAATTCCATACAATAAGAGCGGAAATAAATCCAACAACCACAACAATTGTGGCTAAAATCACGATTTTTTGCTTCTTGTTTAGCTTTCTATAAAGGTTTCTAATCTGCTCAAATAATGCTTTTAAATCCACTGCTTAGTGCCTACTTTTTGTTGAGATATGTATTGAATAATGTGAAAAATTGCGTATTTTGTTTTTCTGTGCCAATGGTAATGCGAATCGCATTTAAACCATAGGAGGCAAGATTTCTAATAATCATACCTTTTTGTAATAAACAATCTGCAATTTGCGTAGAATCCAATGGGGATTCAAAATAATAAGTGATAAAGTTTGTATAGCTTGGAGTGTATTTGAATCCCTTTTCTATGGCAAATCTTTCAAACAAAGGCATTTGCTCTAAGTTATTTTGCGTGCTTGCGTTGATATGCTCTTTATCGTCCAACGCTGCAATAGCTGCCGCAAGAGAGGGTGTTGTGATATTAAAAGGCGGACGAAGTTTCGCAAGTGCTTGGATAATTTCGGCATTCGCGATTCCATATCCTACACGCATTCCACCTAATCCATAGGCTTTAGAAAAGGTGCCTAGATAAATTACATTGGAGAAAGTTTCTATTAAAGTTTTAGGGCAAATTGCTTTGTTAGAATCTTTTGCTTTTGCAAATTCTTGGTATGCACCATCAATGACGACTAGACAATTAGAGTCTATTTGTTTCAAAAAATCAAAAACTTCTTTAGAGTCTAAGCAATCACCAAGAGGATTATTAGGGATACATAGAAAAATAATATCAGGTTTGTGAGTGTTGTAGGCTTCTAGGAATTCTTGCAAATTATGTGTACGACTTGGTGTGCGCACTGCCTCTGCGCCTACCATTTTCGCATAGATTTCATACATTGCAAAGGTAGTTCCTGCCATTAAAACCTTGCTTTGTGTGTTTGCTTTAGCGTGGATACAAAATTCAATGATTTGGTCGCTTCCTGCTCCAATAATTAGAGAATGAACGGGAATATTAAAATGTTTAGATAAGGCATTTTTTAGTGCATACATAGAATCATCGGGATACAAATGCGCATTACAAGCATTTTTGATAATCGCCTCTATCGCTTTTGGACTAGCACCTAGAGGATTCTCATTAGAAGCGAGTTTTACCACTGCATCTTCTGCGATTCCAAATTCTCTAACGACAAGCTCAATGGGACGTCCTGCCTCATAAGTCTTAATGGAATCTAATGTTGCATTAAAAGTCATTTTACACCCCAAAACTAAAAATAATTTGTAATTGTAGCAAAATTTAGCGCATAAAAATACAAACGCGCTTAAAAATCATAAAATCATACGCATCATATCCATTTACCATTGAGATTTACGAAATTATTAAAAGTTTCAAGATTTTGTTTAATGAGGCTTAATATAGGGTAAATTTCTTGAAAATTGCCACATTCTTGAATGTAGTCAAAAAATTGTGTTATAAGATTTATATCGCCTAAATAACACAAAATAAGTTGTATATTTGGAATCGCAAGTTTATATTCTAGGCTAGAGGGATAAATAATCATTGCAATTCTAAAAGCAAAATAAGAGAGATAAGGATATGCACTGATATCTGTATTGGTAAAATAATGCGCAAATGAAAATCCAAAGACAAATTTATTGTGCAAGTGCGCAGAAAGCATTTTTAAAAATTCCCCACGCTCATTATAAAATTGCTCTAAAAGCGTGTTTGCCTTTGCATATTCTCTATTTTGCAAGAGAGCGAAAAGATAAAGAATTCCATAAGAGGTTTTAGGAAAAAGTTGGTATGCGGTTTGAATGTAGTCCAAAAGATAGTGCGTATCTATACTGCAATTTTGACCAAAAATAAAAAGCTGCATTAAAGCGAGTGCTTGTTGGGCTGGGTGAAATTGTGATTGAAACTGAAAGAAATAATTGTGTATAATTTTTATCTTTTGCTCATCAGTAAAGCAATCATAAACCGAAACTTTAGGTTTGTTGCCAATCATTGCGGCAATTCTAGAGAATCCTGACGATGAACCAGAATAAATTTTTTCTGCAAAAGACATAAATAAAATTTCAAATAAACTTTGCTCATAACCTAAATATTGTGTGCGTTCAAAGAAATCATCAATGCTATAAATTTTGCCCTTTGGAGTTAGAATCTTTTTTAGTGTTTGTGCTGTTTTTAAATCATCACTAAATAATACAACGCTTTTTCCTGCCTCCAGTTCTATTCTAGCAATTTCAAGCGCAAGATAAACATTGGTGGCTTTATCGTTAAATGTTATGGTTTCCCAAGTTGGTTGATAAACGAAATCTCCTCCGCGGATATGAATTGCAGTAAATTGTTCTTGAAAATTTTCTGCACATTTTCTTGTAAAATTTATAAGATTTTGAATCTTTGGGGTGAAAGAAATTTCCCAAAAGCATTCTGCAAGGGTAGAGCGGTATTTTTCGACCTCAACATCTTGAATCTTAAGGAAATCTTGGTGGATATAAACAATTCCGTGATTTTCTTGTTGTAGCCATTTTAGGGAGAAAGGACCGAGGATTCCAACTAAAGTATGGTATGCGTCCCCAATATCATATTTTTGAATGAATTTATTTTGGAATAGTTGTTGTTTGGTAGGAAAATTTGCAAAAGGCATTAAAACTTGATTGTTATTTAGGTTTTTACCTTGATTTGGGTTTATCCAAGAAAACCTAAATGCTAAGCCTGATAATTTTGAAACAGCCATTGCGTTTAATAAGGCACACAATCTCTCTCCTAAACCATCAGTCCTTGCAGCAACAATATAAGTCTTATGAGGTATGGAGTCTTGCTGTATTTTCTTGGAGTTTTTATGGGAATTTTCTTTGTTAGGCATTTCTCAATCTCTCTTCGGAGATGAGAAATTGTTTAGTTTGCCCCCCCAATTATTAGATTTTTTTGCATTTTCTTTCCTTGTCTTAGATTTTATTTTAAATAAAATTAATATTCTAGTTGGATTTATCTTAAATAAATATAAGCGTGTTTTTGTATTTAGATTGTTTTTAGTTAAAAGATAAACATTATAAAATCATACGCATCATATCAATAAATTGATCAATATTTCCCTGTGTGGTGCAGTAATGCACCTTCTCTCTAGCCTGTATCATCGTATCGCTGTTTGTGTCTTTGGGTAATATGACGCAAAACTGAGCTGCGCATACATTATCACTAAAAATTTCTTTGTATTTTTGCATAAAATCTAAAATTGTCATTCCGCACACTTCCCATTCCATAATAATGACGTGGTAATCTATGGGATTAGATATGCTTAGGTGATTGTGCGGATCGTTAGAAGTCGTAATTTGCAAATCACTATCAAAGTTTTTTAAATATTCCTTGTAACGCTTGCTATCCTCTGGTGATACTTGAATCAGCAGAATATTTTTTTTTGAAAATGTTTCAAGATATTTTAAAAGGTCAAAGAGTTTATTGGTTTCATTACGGATTTTATTGCGATCTAGGCTATGCAAGAAATACTTTAAAAATGTTTTAGAGCTGTAAGTGCCTGTGATTCCAGCTTTAATAAAAAAGCGTCTAACGCTCATACTACGCTTTGCCCTCTGCCATAACAATGCGTCCAAATCATAAGCTTTTGCATTTAGCAATTTGATAAAATCCACTTTAAGAGCATTTGTAAGCGGCAAATATTCCCTTAAAAATTCCTCAAAAAACTTTTCAGAGAAATCATCTCTTGCTTTGGTGGCTTTAGCGAGTTTGTTTTTTTGGGTAGAGAGATAATGGAGTAAATCCACATAGCGTTTGCGGAGATTTTTAAGATTGTTGGAAGCTTGTGCGTAAGATGCACTTTTGGTATCTGTGCGCCTTGCAAACTGCTCTTCCATAGTTTTAAGGGAATTGCCTAAAGTAGCTTGCTGAATGGTGGAGCTTTTAATAATAGATTGTGTGGATTCTATGAGTTCTTCCATTTTAGTAAATTCTATTTGACGCGCTAGAAAGATTTTTTCATAGGAATATTGTGGGGGGTAGGAAGCCTTTTTGATAAAGGATTCGTATTCTCTATCAAGTTTTCCAAGCTCGGATTTTAAGTTGGTTAAGGCGGTGTTAGAAATTGTGCTATCCAACTCAAAAAGGTCATTATATGCCGTTAATAAGAATCGCTTAATGCGTAAAAAATCTAAGTCTTTTTTGGAGTTAATGTCTTTTTCGTAACGTTTGATTAGGTTGTCTGTGCCGCCAAAATAATCATAAATACAATCTTTAATGCTCTTGGTTTGGTGAATCTCAAATTCTTGCGTTGGGGATTTTTTAGGGCGCACGAGGGTTACTTGCGTGTTTGTATCGTTTAATTCAAACTCCACTTCTAAATTGGGCGCGATTTCTTTATAGTCTGCATCCCATACTTCTAAGCCAAATTCAAATTTGCGTTTATTGTGCGCTTGTTCAATTAAACCGCGTTTTGCTTTTGCATTTAACCCGATTAAAAATCCCGTCATTTCCTACCTTTTTAGCCCTCTGTAAAATATTTATGTATTATACCAAATATGCAAACAAACCAAAACGTCCGCAATGTAAATCACGCCTATAAGAAAAATAAGAGTTCTCGCAACAGGTGCATAAGGGAGAAATTTTATAATTTACAATTCCAAAGGATTCTAATTGTTCTTTTAAAATAGCAATTAAATCTAAATAAATTTTGCCTTCACGCAAGATTTTTCCACAATTTAGGGAATCATCGCTAAAGACTTCTTCTTTGACTTCATAGCAGCACGCCCGAATGGATGGACCGCAATACACAAATAAATCTTGTAAGTTTGTATGAAAATCTTTTTGCAAAGTTTGCAAAGCTTCTTTCAGGATTCCATATTGCACACCAGCGCGTCCAGCGTGGAGTAAAATTAAAATTTTCTGCCTTTTATCAAAGAGTAGAATTGGATTGCAATCTGCAACCATAATTAAGCCTATAATGTTACTTTTTGTGATAATTATTCCATCACCATCACCTAAAAGTCCCCCGTGATTTGCGTGTATAATTTGTGTGCTGTGAATTTGGTTTAAATAAGCAAGCTGTGTCATTAAAAAAGGTGTAATGAGTGCTTGGCGGTTGTGTAATATAGAATCTCTAAAAGTGGAATCCTTGTAATCGCCCCCTGCGTGAAAGGCAATATTATTGGGTGAATGGCTTAAAAACGCCTTAAGTCCTTTAGGGGTTTGGATAAAAGTTCTTTGCATTGAAAACTACCAAATTTATAAACCTTGATTATAGGAAGCATAATTTTGCATAATGAGCCACGCACCCTTTGAAATGTCCAAGAGTGGGTCAGTAGAGAGATGAATTGCGATTTTTAACTCTTCTTGTAAATATTCTTTTAATCCCGGCATTAACGCTAATCCACCTGTGAGAACAACGCCATCTTCAATTAAATCAGGAGCAATTTGCGGTGGTGCTTCATTGATTGCTTTTAGGGCTACCTTTCTAATCTTTTCCATTCCATTTAAAATAATATTTTTAAAATCATTTAAATGTAGCTCATACGCAATTGGCATACCATTGATGAGATTCTTAGCTCCTATGTTAATGCTTGGGTTATCATTAAAAACGCTGATATTTTTTTTGATATTTTCTGCTGTTTCTTTACTGATTCCTATATTTTTGTTATGACGACAAAATTCCATAATTGCATAGTCTATAAAATCCCCCGCTTCTTTCGTGAAAGCGCTTGTTACAAGTCCGCCAAGCGAGATAATGCTTGCTTCAACTAAGCCACCCCCTGCATCAATAATCATTTTTGCACGCGGTGTGCTTACATCAAGCCCAGCACCCACACTTGCGCTAAAAGGGTCTTCGATGAGCAATACTTCTTTAGCTCCAGCAAGCATTGTTGCTTCATAAAGAGAGTGCCGCTCTACTTGTGTTAGATTCCGTGGGATACTAATGCCAACGCGCGGTGCTAGTGCGCTAGTTTTAGCCTGTTCAATCAAGGATCTTATGAAAATTTTTGTTGTTTCAAAGTCGCTAATCGCTCCATTGGAAACAGGATTGATGACTTCAATATCCAAAGGCGAACGCCCTAGCATTTTTTTAGCATTATTGCCAATGGCTATGGTGCGTGTTGCGCCATATTTATTTTCTATTGCGATACAAGTCGCCTCATAAAAAAGTGCGTCCTCTGTGCTGTTTCTAACAATGGTATTTGCAGTTCCTAAATCTATGGCGATATCATTTCTATGTAATGGGGTCATAATTTCTCACATATTTTTTTGGGAATTATACTTAAAAAAAGCAAATTTTACGCGCTGTTTGTTATAATATATAAATTTTTAATAATATTTTTTTGTAAGGCTATTAATGAATATTTTAATTTGCTATGTTTTAGTGCTCACGCTTCCAAGGTTAATACTTTCAGGTTTGCAGTTGAGATTCCTTGCGCAAGAGAGTGCAAAGACGCCCTATATTTTAGATAAAGATAACTTTATAAAATCGGCACAATATGCAAGTATAAAAGAGAAAATTTCTATTACAGAAACATTGCTTGATGTTATACTGATAGGTTTTTGGTTGCTTTATGGGTTTCACGCATTAAACAATGCTTTAGTGCTTTCGCCCTTGTTGAAATCTGTTGTGTTTGTATTGGGATTCTTGCTGTTGCAATCTTTAGTTAATTTGCCGCTTTTGGCATATGAAACATTGGTGGTTAATAAACGATTCGGTTTTGCAAAGGGAGGAGTAGGGCTGTTTATGGGCGATACCTTTAAATCTTTTATGCTATTGCTTATCATCGGTGGAATCTTAATTTTTGCTTTTAGTTGGATTATTATGAATGTGCTAAATTGGGAATTGTATGCCTTTATTCTTGGAATGGTGCTGATTGTAGGCTTAAATGTATTGTATCCAACGCTTATTGCGCCGATGTTTAATAAATTTACACCCTTAGAAAACGTGGAGTTAAAGGAATCTATTGATGCTTTATTAATGCGTGTTGGTTTTAAAAGTGAAGGTGTGTTTGTGATGGATGCTTCTAAACGCGATGGGCGATTAAACGCATATTTTGCAGGACTTGGAAAGGCAAAGCGCGTGATTTTGTTTGACACGCTTTTAGATAAGATTCCACAAGATGGTCTTTTAGCGGTATTAGGACACGAGCTTGGACATTTTAAGCATCGCGATATTTATAAGATGATGATGCTTTTGCTTATGTTTTTTGGTATATTGCTTTTTGGAATTGCGCATTTGCCACAAAGTTTGTTTGCAGGCGCGGGTTTAGAGATTAGTCCGCACGCGCTTATTGTATTTTTATTAATTTTAAGTGCGCCTTTTGGATTCTATTTTATGTTAATCGTTAATGCGTTAAGTTGCCACAATGAGTTAAATGCTGATAAATTTGGTGCAAGTTTAACAAGTGAGGAATCTCTTGCTAAAGCACTTTTGGTATTGGTAAAAGAAAATAATTCCTTCCCTCTAGCGCACCCTTTATATATGCGCTTTTTTTATAGCCACCCACCTTTAATGGTGCGTCTTATTGCACTAAATTGTGCGCATTTAGGCACACGAAATTAGGAGTAAAATGGAATCTAAAAGCATTCAAAAGCTTATTAATCGTGCTGTGGAGATATTGCAAAGGAGTGCGATTCCGCGTCCGCGTTTGGAAGCAGAGATTTTGCTGGCTTTTGTGTTGAATTGTTCTAGAGTTAGTTTGCATTCTCAAGGCGATAGAGAAGTAGAAGAGTTTTTTGCGGAATCTTTTTTTAGACTTATTAAGCGACGCAGTTTGTATGAACCCATAGAATATTTAACGGAGAAGGTTAGTTTTTATGGTGAAGAATTATATGTTTCGCAAGGCGCATTAATTCCGCGTCCAGAAACAGAGATTTTAGTGGATAAGGCATTGGGAATCATTGCACAATATCGTTGTAAAAATATCGCAGAAATTGGAATTGGAAGTGGTGCAATTAGTGTGATATTAGCACATTTGAGCGGGGATTCTAGTTTGTCTTTTCACGCGAGTGATATTTCACCAGAGGCTTTATTTAATGCACGCGTGAATCAAATGCGCTTTAATGTGGTAAATTTGACTTTGCACCATAGCGCGTATTTGGATTTTAATACACAACTTGGAGTGCCTTTTGATTTGCTGATCTCAAATCCACCTTATATTAGAAACAATGAGAAATTACCAGAATCCCTAGCATATGAGCCAAAATGCGCGCTTTTTGGCGGAGAAAGGGGAGATGAGGTGTTGCTAAAGGTTATAGATACAGCGCGTGCGTTTAGGATTCCATATCTTGTGTGCGAAATGGGATATGACCAGCAAAGAAGCGTGCAAGACTATTTTGGTGCGATTCCACACAAGTCTTTGGAATTTTATCAGGATTTAGCAGGGCTTTCGCGTGGGTTTGTTGCGGAATTTTGATGTTCGCAGCAGCCATCAAGTTCTTGTAGAATCCTATGCAGTTTTTTAAGTAAATTTGCCGTAATAATTAATTGTTCGCTAGATTGAATGGCAATATCCTCGCCTAGATTTATTGCGTTTTCAATACTTTGTCGCTTCGTATCGCTAATTTGTGTTTTCGTTGAGCGGGCGAGTTTGTTGCGGATTTCCTCTGTGATATTGGTAACTTCACTACTAATCATTTCGCTTAGGTAAATTGCTTGATTGGAAGTTTCTTTTGTAAGCTCAATTTGTGAGAGAAATTGTGAGATATTTTGTGAAGCTTGAGATAGTTCGCTTTCTCCCTCTATTTGAATGGTTTTAGCGAGGTTTGTATGGATTTTTCCGCTTGCTAGAAGTTGGGTTTTATCTACAAAACTCTTTAGGATTCTACGAATTTGCAATAGATGATAAATGGAATAAAGTGCTAAAAGCAGCATAATGCAAGCAGACGCATATTGAAACTTCTCTAAATATGCACGTGAATGAATAGAAATATCTGAATAGAGATTGACAAGCCAATCAATATTGTTTAAAATTTCTGTATTTTTCTCGGCGATGTTGCGTAAATTCACAATCACTATCTCTTGTGTCTCCAAAATACGATTAATATGTTTAGAGTATTCTTGCCAAAAGATATAAACCTTATTAATCGCTTCATATAAATGTGGAATTTTTTTGTAATTTGGATTATTATAAAAGTCGTTAATCATAGAATCATAAAGTCTGTAAGTATCTTGAAAACCCTTGTATGCGTAATCATCCCAATTATTAATATAACGTAGCAGTAAATATGCCATTCTTTGTGTGAGCATTCTCTGCCGTCCTGCATCGTCAATGATTTTTGCGGGCATTTTTTCTTTTACCATTGCTTTGACAATATTGTCAGAGAGTTGTAACATAATACCATTATTATCGTATAGAAAATTTCTATCCTCGTAGAGTTTGCTTGTAGATTGTTTGAAGTTTTCTACATAGATTTTAAAGGAATTCCATTCTTTTGCTATGGCGTCAAGTTTGGTTGTGATGATTGCCTTGCTAGGCATTGTGATTTCACGTTCTATATCGCCAAAGCGCAATGTGTCTAAATTCTCTTCAAACTCTTCAATCGCAGCATTTAATGCAGTATAATCCTTACTATTTTGCGCATTAATAGTAAAGATTTCCTTGGTGATTTTTTGTGTGAGCATTCGCTCTTTTCCTGCAATATTAATGATGTAGCCATCCTGCAATCCGCGTTGATTGATTAAAATCACAGAAGCAATCATCATTGTAACGCATAGAGTTGTTAGGATTCCAATTACAATCAGACGTGTTACAATTTTTGTCATTTATTACCCTTTAAAAATATTTTGTAGTTTCTTGCTATCTAAAATTTTAATTTTTCCATTTGCATCTGTGGTTAGAATGGAGTCGCGATGGAGTTTATTTAAAATGCGAGAAAGTGTCTCTGGCTGGATATTTAAGAGTGCTGCATTTTCTTGCTTTTTACGTCCATTAAATGCATCAATCTCTGTAAAAAGCGAGTAAGCAAGTTTTGCCGTGCTATCAAAGATGAGATTTTTTTGAATCACCTCACTAAATAGATTCAGTTTTTGTGCTGTTGCTTCAAAGAATAGTGTCAAAATGTTAAAATCAAGCTTTAAAAGCTCTTGTAGTTTTGCGCCATCAAAGCACGCAACTAAGGAATCGCAAATGCATTCAAGATTGCAAAAAGAAGTGAAGGTTTTTGCATTGGGCGTGCAATCAAGCAATAATCCTCTCTCTAAGATTCCTAAAAATACTTCATTTTCAAAGCGTCCCACTTTATAGAGTTTTACCGAACCATTTAGTAAAAAGTATAGGTTTTGGCTGATATCGCCTTCATAGAGGATAATTTCTTTGGATACAAATGTTTTTATGGTGGTAATTTGCAAAAGATTTTGCATAGAATCTTGCGGTAATGCACTAAAGGGCATAAAAGATTCCAATGTTAATGACATAGCACACCATCGATTCCAAGATTTGCGGCAGCTTCTATATCGCTTTGCATTTGAGATTCTATATCTTTATTAACGCAAAGTAATATTTTGCAATCAAAAAGATAAATTTCAGCAAGTTTTTGTAGAGTTTTTGCCATTTCTAAATTCCATGTTAATAGGAATCGCACATTAAGATTAACTAAAGTTAATGCTTCATAAACACTTGTAGGCATTGCAGCATAGCTCGTGTTGTTTTCTTTTAAAAGCCTCGCTAGAGCGAGCGTATTTGCAGAGTTATCGCAATTTAAAATCAAGAAATCATTGGGTAAAGTTTTCTCTACTTCCTCTTTGGAAGCAACATAGCAAAGGGTTAAGGGTGCGATTTGTGGGTGATTTAAAATTAGCATTGTGCGCATTCCTTGGAACAATAATATTTCCCATTTTGGATAATGGCTTCCTCATTAGAAACATAAGTGCCACACTTAGAACATTCTAACATAATAGAATCTGTGTGGGCTTTGGAATCCTTTGTTTGGGGTTTTGCATTTGATTTTTTGAAAAATATAAAATAAGCCCCTGCAATACAAACTAAAAATAATATCCATTTTAGCATAAAATATCCTTTCCTGAAATTAAAATATATTGCAAAAGATTGTGGCTAAAACGCGTGTGTTTTAAGCCTTCTGGAATCTCATTTTCTACATTGGAGCCTTTATAAAACAATAAAGTTGTATTGGGTGTGATACAATAGCGGGATTTTTGCAATAATTCCTTTATGCTAAAAGTTGCCCTTGAGGTGATGAAATCTGGCAATGTATCCAAAGATAAAGATTCTACTTTTTTGCGTTTTATGATGCAATGTGTGAGATTTAGATTTGCTTTAACGTTTTGTAAAAAAGCCGCTTTTTTCGCATTAGGTTCGCACAAAATTGTTGGAATCCCTAATGCAATATGTAGTGGAATTGCTGGGAATCCATTGCCACTGCCAATATCAAGTAATAATGTTTTGTGAGATAATTCTAAATATTGTAGGGGATAAAGCGAGTCTTGAATGTTTTTATAAATCGCTTTTAAATCTTTTGCGCCACTTAAACTATGGATACGATTCCATTGTAATAACATCTGCGCATAAGATTCTAAAAGCATTTTATCTAGTTTCATCATCATAGAATCAGCATTCCATCGCCATAGGAATAGAAGCGATAGTTGTGTGTAATTGCTTCTTGATAGAGAGATAATGTTCGCTCTAAACCCAAAAAAGAGGCGACAAGCATCAAGAGCGTTGTCTTTGGCAAGTGAAAATTTGTTAGAAGTGCGTTTGTAGCTTTTGGAGGGTTTTTAGGGTGCAAAAACAAATCGCATTCACCATTGATACGCCCGCTACGTGTAAATTCCTCAATACTGCGTGCAGCTGTCGTGCCAATAGCGGTAATATGTGTTGCATTAGCAAGCTTTTGTGCAGAACTTTTTGAGATATTAAAATATTCTTTGTGCATCGTGTGTTCTAAAATATTCTCTGCGCTTACGCCGACAAAAGTCCCTGCTCCCACGTGCAAGGTAATTTCAGTAGTGTTAAAGTCTCGTATTAGTGCCTTGTAGGATTCTTGAGAAAAGTGTAAAGACGCAGTGGGAGCAGCAATCGCACCTAAATGTTTAGCAAAGACGCTTTGGTAATCGTTTCTGTCGGCTTTTGTATCGGCACGTTTGATGTAGGGGGGTAAGGGAATATGCCCAAAATCCTCTAAAAATGCAAAAAATTCTTCACGGCTTAGCGGGGATTCTTGATTATTTTTTAGCGTAAAAAACTCTGCTTCTTTAAAGCCGACACCAGAATATTCGGGGGCATTATTAAGGATTCTTGCAAAAATATTTGCACCAAATGCAACGCAATGTCCGCACTTTAATCTTCCTTTAAACTGCATTAAGTAGCGGTTGTGCGCTAGTTCTTTATGGAAAAGTGCTTCAATTTTTGCACCACTCTGCGTATTATTTTGTATATTTTGCATAGAATCTAGGAGACAACTTTGTGGAATCTTTTTGCCATAAATCCTAGCGGGCAAAACTTTTGTATTGTTAAAAACAATGAGTGTATCTTTAGGCAAAAATGTCGCAAAATCCTTAAAAGTCGTGTGTGTAATGCTAGAATCTTGGCGATTAAAGACTAACAATTTTGCAGATTCTTTAGGATAAAGCGGCTTAAGCGCAATATTTTCTTGAGGTAAAATATAATCATAACTTGCAAGGGCTAGAGTATCTAACATTTATGTGTCCGATTTTATCTCTTCATCTGCTTCGTCGTCTTGAGACTTGTAGGGATTGACCGCTTTAGCGATTAAAATAGAGATTCCATATAAAAGTAAAAGTGGAATCGCCATTAAAAACTGTGAGAGCACATCAGGAGGCGTTAGGATCGCAGCTAATACAAAAATAAAAATAATAGCAAATTTGAAATAATCTTTGAGAGTTTTATCTGTAATTAGCCCGATTTTTGCTAGGAAAAATGCAATAACAGGAAGTTCAAACGATACGCCAAAGCCTACCATAAGTTTAGTAAAAAATCCGACATATTCCCCAATTTTAGGCAGTGCGGTAAAGAGCTGGCTACCAAAGTTAATGAGGTATCCAAAACCAATAGGAAAGGCGACATAATAGGCAAATGCACACCCACACAAGAAAAAAAATGTTCCAAAAATGACAAATGGAATCACGAGTCTTTTTTCATTCTCGTAAAGACCGGGAGCGACAAATGCCCAAACTTGCCAAAAAATAACGGGTAAAGCAAATATGAATCCGCTAAAAAACGCAACTTTAATGGCGGTAAAAAATGCCTCGCCAACTTGCGTAAAAATTACATTTTCACGCCCATTTGGTAATACGCTAGCAAGAGGTGCAATCATCCATTCTAAAATAATCTCCCAAAAGTAAAAGGAAGCAAGAAATGTAACAAGAAGTGCTAATACAATGTGGATTAAACAACGGCGTAAATCTTGAATGTGGGGCTTTAAATCCTCAAACATTATAGCTCCTTCTTTAAATGTTCGCCAAAGCTTAGAGGTTTAGCATTGTTAGAATCTGGCTTGATTGCACGGGTATCTTGAGTTTTTAGGGATTGAATGGATTTAGATTCTGTGTTTTTGAATTCTACATTAGGGGTAGGATTTTGATTCAAAGTTAAATCTTGATTTTGTGTAACCTCTACATTTTTAGGTGTAGGATTTGTGGAGTCCTGCGAACTAGATTTGTGTGATTCTAGCAGATTATCGTCTTCTAATTCCAGATTCTTTAAATCTATCTCTTTGGCAAGGTTTTGCACGCCTTGTGTGATACTATTTTTATAGGAGAGAGCCTCCTCTTTAATTTTGCTAAGATTGACTTCTCTATCTAAGCTTTCTTTTGCATCGTCCATTGTTTTTTTGATGGCTTTAAAGAACTTTGCAGTATCAACAAGTGCTTTTGGTAATTTTTCTGGTCCTAAAAAAATAATTGCTACAACAGCAACCACTAAAATCTCAAAAAATCCCATTCCAAACATCGTTTTACACCTTTTTATTATAAAGTTGGGATTCTATCTAATTTTGGAATAAAGTGTGCTTAGATTATTTTAGAAATTTATAAAGTGAGTAGAAAATGACACAGAAGTTTAAATTTATATCCAAAAAAGTGCTATTAGTTAGCACAATGGCTGGGATTTTGGTGGGTTTTGGTGGTTGCATTTCTCCAAAAACTGACGCATTTTTAGTTGGAGCAGCTCTTGGCTCTGTGACAACAGCATATTTACTAAATGGCGGAAGTATCGCAGGATATAGTCTGCGTTCTTTTCAAAATGGTAATCGCAATCCTGCAACGGCAGACGCCTATGGTAGAGATTTTTCGATTCCTAGTGAATTAGAGTGGCATTATATGGGCGAAGAAATTTTCTCTGAAGCGCAACTCCAAAATGCACAACAAAGACATTTTAGAGGTTTTTAAGTAATTTTTGAATCAAAAACATTCGCAGATTTTCAAAAGAAATCCGCGCTTAAAGTGCGCGTGGGTCTGCAATTTTACCGGCAATTGCGCTTACTGCTGCAACGGCGGAATTAGCAAGATAGACTTCAGAGTTTCTTGCACCCATTCTACCGACAAAATTGCGATTGGTGGTGGAGACGCATCTCTCATTATCGCCTAAAATCCCCATATATCCGCCAAGACAAGCTCCACAAGTTGGGTTGGAGATGAGCGCACCTGCTTCAAGGAGAATATCAATATAGCCTAATTTGTGTGCATCTTTATAGATTTGCTGTGTGCCGGGCGTTACGATAAGGCGCACATCAGAATGCACTCTTTTGCCTTTTAGAATCTCACTTGCGATTCTTAAATCGCTCAAGCGTCCATTGGTGCAACTCCCGATAAAGACTTGGTCAATTTTCAAATCGTCTTTCACGGCTTGTGAGATACTTTTGCCATTGCTTGGTAGGTAAGGATAAGCAATCACGGGTTCTAGCTTACTTACATCAATGGTAATGGTGTGCGTGTAGGAAGCATTGGAATCGGAGAAAAACTCTTTTGGCTTGGTGCGTAAATTAGGACGACTTGCTAAAAATTCGCGCGTAATGGAATCTGGAGCGATGATTCCGCTTTTTGCACCGGCTTCAATCGCCATATTGCAAAGTGAGAATCTATCGTCCATACTCAAGTGTGCAATTGCATCGCCACAAAATTCTAAGGCTTGATACAACGCGCCATCTACACCGATTTGGCGGATAATTTCCAAAATCAAATCTTTGCCATAGATATGTGGTGCGGGTTTGCCGATAAACTCTACTTTAATGGAATGTGGCACTTTAAACCAATTTTTGCCCGTAATCATTGCATAGGCTAAATCCGTGCTTCCCATACCGGTGCTAAATGCGCCAAGTGCGCCGTGTGTGCAGGTGTGAGAATCCGCCCCGATGATGACATCACCACTGACAACCAAGCCCTTTTCTGGCAAAAGCGCGTGTTCAATTCCCATATCCTTTTCATCAAAGAAATTTTTAAGCTTATGCTTTTTAGCAAAGTCTCGGCTGATACGCGCTTGGTTCGCGCTTGCAATGTCTTTTGCGGGAATGAAGTGGTCCATTACAATGCAGAATCCATCGGGATTTGCAAGTTTTTGCGCTCCACTCTCCTCAAAAGCTTTGATAGAAAGTGGCGTTGTAATGTCATTGCCAATAACCATATCAATAGGGGATTCTACGATATCCCCTGCATACACTTCTTTGCCTGTGTGGTGTGAAAAGATTTTTTCTGTGATTGTTTGCTGCATTTTTATCCTCCTTAAAGATGTAAAGTTGATTTAAAATGGTTTTGAATCGCTAGGATTTTTTGCTTTTGTGCATAAAAGCTATTGGGATTTGCGACTAAATATGCACTAATATTCATCAGGGTTAAATCAATTTTTAGATTATTTTGACGCATCGTATCGCCTGTTTCCACTAAATCCACAATCGCATCTGCCATTCCTACAAGTGGTGCTAACTCAATGGAGCCATAGAGTTTAATAATATCTACACTCATTGCTTTTTGTGCAAAAAATGCTTTGGTGATATTAACAAGCTTTGTTGCGATTCTTAAATTTGGATTATTTAAATCAAAGTTATAGTGATTGGGTGAGCCGATACAAACACGGCATTTACCAAATCCTAAATCTAATAATCGCACAAGAGGACTTTTTTGCTCCTCTAGCACATCTAGTCCTACCACGCCAATGTCTGCCACACCACGTTCTACATAAATTGGAACATCTTGATTGCGCACGAGCATAAAGCAGTAAGAATTCTTTTGTAGAATAAGTTTGCGGTCATCAAAATGCAGTGGTGTGTTTAAAAATGTTTCAAAAATTTCTAATGTTTTTTCCGCATTTCTGCCTTTAGGTAATGCAACCTTTATCATAGATAAATTCCTTGTGCAGTGAAATTTTGTTCAATGGCTTTTTGCATTCCCTTAAAAACAAGTAAATCATCAAACAAGCAATAATCAAAGAAATGCGATAAAAACTTGCCATCACCACCTGTAAAATAGATTTTTTTATTTTTGGAGGTGGTTTGCAACATTAAAACAATGGATTGTAACATTCCGTAGCTAACAGCATCTTTTGTATTTTGCGGGAATGCATTGAGTGCGACTGCTAAATTCATCTCACAATCTAGCACGGCAATCTTGCTAAACATTGCACGGTATTGCGCGATTCCGGGCATAATAAATCCCCCTAAATGGATACCCTGCTGCATCACATCTACCGTGATGGCACTCCCAGCATCAACAATTACGCCATCATTAATAGCCATACACGCCGCTATTCTATCAATCCCTAAGCCTTTATATGTTGTATCAAGGTTTAAGAATTCCGATAAATCAAAGCAACGTTTGTGTGAGCGCAAAAGCGCCATTGTGGAATCGCCATTGACGCTGATATAAATAATCGTCTCTTTTGGATCTTTTATAGAGAGATCCTCTCTATTTTCTTTCCAAACTTTACCGCGATAATAAAAATGTAAAAAACTATTTCCAATATCGCATAGAATCATTACTAAGCCTATTGAATATTAATGAATTTATTGCCGATAAAAATCTTTCCATACGCAGAGAAAGTAGGCTCTGTAACTGCGCGTGGAAGCCTCCTAATTGTGCTTGTTTGCAAAGAATCATCGAGTGAAATCATATAACCTTGTGTTTCTAAAACAACAATTTCTCTGCCGTGATTTGTTGCAGAGAAATGCGCAAATGGGAATTTTGTGCGTTGCATTTCGTTTAAATCTCTATCTGTTAAAATTACCTCACCTTCATTGGAAAAAATAAAAATTCTATCCTCAAAGAATAAAATATCTTTAATATTTGCATCAAAAGTGTTAATGACATTTGGGCTAACAGATATAATGCGTTTTGGAGTAGCAGCAACCATACGATTCCCAATCGCTTCTAGGAAAATCACATTATTAAAATATCTATCACCATTTACCACGATATTACGCACAAGCTGCATTGTGTTTTTGTCAATCACGATGAGTTTGCCATCAAGCGTTGGAATCACAATGATATCTGTTAGAAAATACGGTGCAGCAACAAGCGTATTATTTGCAGGTGCTGGGACATTATCCTGACGATATACAACCCTATCGCTCTTTAAATCATATACAGCAATTGTGTTTGTGTCAAAAATAATCGCGACAAGGTTACCATCTAAAGATGCGCTAACAGGGATACTCTCAAGTTCTATAATGATTTCATCACGTGTTTCTTTATGGATTAGCGCAAGAGATTTTTTGTATTGCACGATATAGTATTCTTCTGTTTCGTTAAGATACTGCGAACCTCTGTTTAGACGAATGTCTGGAATTTCTGCGTTTTTAGTAATAAATTGCCCATTCATTAAAGTCGCACCATTGCGCACGACAGAGCTAATCCAAGCAGGTGCTAAGCCGTCGTATAACACCGTTTCTTGCACTTCTTTTTTGTCGGGTTTAAAATAATATTTTGAACCACAACCACTTAAAATTAGGATTCCAACAATTCCTATAAAAATCAGTTTTAAGTAACTATGTAAGGTTTTATTCTGCATTTTTTGTTCCT
The DNA here is from genome assembly GCA_022766795.1 of Helicobacter sp. Classification (GTDB taxonomy): domain Bacteria; phylum Campylobacterota; class Campylobacteria; order Campylobacterales; family Helicobacteraceae; genus Helicobacter_D. Next base: position 8,795 of record JALEPE010000074.1, on the reverse strand, counting down.
TTAATGCTAAAATGTGCTAATGTGTTTGCAAGCTCCTTAATGGGAGAGTCATTTTTGATTTTGGAGAGAATCTCTTTTGCCTCTTGTGTTTTACCGGCTTGAATTTCTAAAAATGCTGCCTGTAAATAGCCAAGATCCCCAGAATCTTTAGAATTAAGCGCAGTAAGATTTTTTTCTAAAGAAGCATTTTGCATTTTAGCAAACTGCGCAATAATAGAATCTTTGGAAGATTCTAATGCCTTGAGCGATTCTGTATCATTATTTTTTAATGCTTGCTTAAAGCGGTAAAGATCATATAAATTGCTCTTGGATTCCTTTAAGGCAGCAATTGCGCTTTCATCGCCTTTTAAAGCATTTTCATAATAATTAGATATTTTTTGCTGTGTATTTGCTTGATACCAAGTGTTTGCGCTATAACCAATGCCAAATAAAACGAGAATTACAACGAGTGCAATTAAAGGTTTTTGATTGCGCCTAAACCAACTCTCAAGACGCAATGCACTCTCTAGCATTTTCTCATCATTTTGCATTTCTTCTTTGATATAATCCACATTTTGTTTTAGGTTCATCATACTCCTTTTGGGCTTGTTAAGCCAGTGCTACCAAATCCGCCTGCACCGCGTTTTGTTTTATTGAGTTTTGTAACGACTTTGAATTTTGCCTTTGCAATGGGACAAAGCACAGCTTGTGCGATTCTGTCGCCTATATTAACGCAAAAATTCTCTTTGCCGTGATTAATTAAAATTACTTTAATTTCCCCACGATAATCTGCGTCAATCGTTCCGGGAGTATTTAAAACAGAGATTCCATATTTTAAGGCTAATCCGCTTCTAGGGCGCACTTGCAGTTCATATTTTTTGGAGAAGCTAAAGCTTAGTCCTGTGGGGATAAGCGCAATTTCCCCCGCTTTAATCACCATTGTTTCACACGCGCACAAGTCAAAGCCGGAAGCACCTTTACTGTGGTATTGTGGAAGTGTTGCATTGGGGTGTAATAATTGAATTTTTAATGTTGCCATCAATAACCTTTAAAATGTAATGGGCTTGTATGTAATATCTAAAACCTCATATTCTACACGCCCTTTTGGTAGGACAACACTCACTTCATCGCCCACGAATTTACCCAAAAGCTGCTTTGCTAAAGGTGAATTATATGAGATAAGCCCTTTTTCCGGATTGCTTTCTGTTGCGCCCACAATGGTATAGGTAAATTGCTCCTCGCTATCCAAATCCTCTAGCTTAATGGTAGAACCAAAGCTTACTTTATCGTGTGTTAAACTTGCAGGATCAATCACGCGTGCCTCTGCGACAAGTTGTGTTAGCTCATTAATCCGCGCATCTAAAAAGAGTTGTCGCTCCCTTGCTGCGTGGTATTCCGCATTTTCTTTTAAATCCCCGTGTTCCCTTGCTGTATCAATTTCAATGATATTTTGAGGTCGTTCGACTTCTTTTAGATTCTTAAGTTCAGTGATTAGCTTGTTGTAGCCATACTCTGTCATTGGTTCCACAAAGATTCCTTGCGATAAAATAATTTGAAATACTAAAGTAAAGAGGGTTAAAAAGCCCTTATTTTTGTAAATTTTTAATGAAATTTTCTAAATTTTGCGCACAGGATTCTGCGCTCCCACATTTTAAATATTCTAGCAATTTTTGTTTTTGATTGAAAAATCGCGCATAATCATAATGTTTGTAGGCTTGATAAAGTGTGTCTTCACACACGGCATCTTGTAAAAATTCAGGGTGGATTAGTGGAATATTCGGGTTTGGATTATGCTTTGGCGCGCCAAAGGTGGAAAATTCTAAAAAAATGTTTGCAAGCCCGATAAAATTGAGACGCACAAGAGTCTTAGCAATATAATAATCCAAAACGCGTGCTTTGTAGGCTAGAATGGTTGGAATCCCAAGTAATGTGGATTCTAAAGTTGCTGTACCACTACATACAAAGGCAAAGGTGCATTCCCTTAACGCGTCATAGGTATCAAAATGTAGTGTAAAGACGCTAGTATCTCCATAGATTGCGTTAAGATTACGTGTTTTAAAGGATTTTGGTACGATTAAAATCGGTGTCTTACCCTCATTTTTAAGACGTATTGCAAGAGCTTTGAAGGTTGGCAGAAGTGCTTGAATTTCACTTTTTCTTGAGCCGGGCATAAAGGCGATTTTATCACTTTCTTGTTGTGTAGTTAGAGTATAGGGAATTGCGTCTAAAAGCGGGTGTCCCACATAGCTTAGGGGTGTATTTGCAGGATAAAAGTCATTCTCAAAAGGCAGAATTCCCCATAATTCATCGCAAATTTCACTTAATACTTGTGCGCGTTTGGGTTTCCAAGCCCACACTTGTGGCAGGATATAGTAGATGATATGCGGAGTTTTTGGATTTTTGCGAATCGTTTGAATCAATGGGATATTAAAGGAAGAGGAATCCATAAATAGCGCAATATCACAATTTGTCGCGATATTTGCAAGCTGATGTTTAGCACGCAAGAATCTTGGAATGAGTTTTAAGATTCCGACAAATCCCATCACACGAAATATGGACGGCTCAAAGTTGCTTTTAAAGTCTGGCACGACTTGCATATCAAAGATTCCGCAAAGCGTAAAAGGGATATTTTTTTGTTTAAATACGGCGAGCAGATTTGCAAGATGTAAATTTGCAGAGTATTCTAACGCCGAGACAAAGATTTTAATGGGTTTCACGCATTATCTTTAATGGAATCTGTATCATCTGAAATATCAAGTTCCTGCGTGGAATTCTGTGTTAAGTTTTGCGATTTTGTGTGAATTTGTAACATATCACGTATTTCAATTAAAAGTTTATCTGCTTCAAGGTCTAGTGTTTTGACTTTAGATTCTATATTTTCTAGTGCGCTAAAAAACTCCTCTGCAAGCTCTAAATGCACGTAATTTTCTGCTGGATTCGCCTTAACACGCTGGTGTTGCTGGTAAGTTACGATAAGTTTTGGTAGAGGCTTTGGACTAGGTGGAATCGTTGTAAAGATTTCTTGAATAGATTTGAGGGTTTCTTGCAGGGTTTGGCATTGCGTATAAAGCGGGTTTAAATCATTGATTATTTGTGCTGCGTACGTTTCTAAATTATCAAGATGATTTACGTTTTGCGATTCTATATTTTGCATCTTTTCTGTATCTGTGGAATTCTCCTTTAGCGATTCCAAAGCACGATTTTGCGTTTGTAGAGATTGATTTTTTGCTTCTAATTCTTTGTTTTGTGCTAGAAGTATTGCGTTTTTTGCGCTTGTGGCATTAAAGGATTCTATGAGTGCTTCTTTATCCTTTTTTAGCGCGTCAAGTTCTACATTAAAGGCTTTGCGTGCGTCCTCAAAAATAGCATAAATCTGCCACGACTCTTTAATTTCGTCAAGCTTTTTAGTTAATGTTCTTAAAGCGGCTAAATCTTGCATTCTAGCTCATTTCTAAAAAACCAAAGAAACGCAAACATAATGCCGGAAGTTTTAGGATAAGAGGTGTCAAGGATGAAGTTATATGCTTCATTTTTAGGGATAAAGACGACTTCAATATTTTCATCATCAATACCGCCACCATTGTTTTGACGATATTTCTCGTTTAAAGTGGCGAAGAATAATGTCTGTTTGCTCCCTGCAAATCCAACGGAACTATAAAATTCCGTAATTTTAGTAATATTTTGCAGTGGAATTGCATAGCCGCATTCCTCTAAAATTTCCTCTTGCATAATGACATTAAGTGGCTTATCTTTATCTGTGATTCCTGCACAAAGCTCAAAAGTATAGCCAATTTCTGTTTTTAGATGTGTAGCGTTACGTTGCTTTTCTTTTAAAAACACTGCAGGGCGAAATTGCTTTACCACAACAAAAGCATCTTTTTCTTTATGATAAAGTAGGGCGGCTACACTATCGTGCGCTTCAATAATATCCCAACTCCTCTCTTTACCATTATCGCAAAAGAGCATACGCTTAGGCTTGATATATTTAGAATCACTACACACACAAAAGCGAATATTAGAAATATTTCTAGGTTGCATTAATTAGGATTCTCATCAGTGCTTAAATAGACAACATATCCGCCTTTTTTGAGTTTAAATGGTGCGTCTTTGCTTTCCTTTTGCAAGGCAATATTGAGTGCGTCCCTATAAATTTTAGCATTTGCAATAAAGTTATCCTTCTCCTTGCCTTTTAGTTTGGAATGTGCAATTTTTAAGTGTTTAATGGGATTGACAGCATTGCCATTGCGGTATAATCCAAAGTGTAAATGCGGTCCCGTGCTAAGCCCTGTGCTTCCAACCGTGCCGATTTTGCGTCCTTGTTTCACTACTGCCCCATTGCGCACATCAATTTTTTGCATATGGGCATACAATGTTTTGTATCCATTTTCGTGTTGAATAATCACTGTTTTTCCATAACCTCCCTTAGTGCCGGCAAAAATAACTTTACCATTTCCAGAAGCGCGAATAGGTGTATGGCGTGGTGCAGCATAGTCTGTCCCTAAATGCGGACGCTTATAACCAAGAATCGGGTGCTTTCTCCCCATAGAGAAGTGCGATGAGATTCTTTTGTAGTGTAAAGGCACGGTTAAGAGGTATTTACTCAAATTGTTTCCGTTTAAATCATATAAATGCCCATCATCGTGGCGTACGACATATTGGTTGCGGTTATTCACGCGTAAAGTGGAGGCTTTAATATTGGGCGCGCCAAAATTCTTGCCCAAGCGGTATTTGCGTTCATAAATGATTGCAAGCTGATCGCCTTTTCTAATCTCTCTGCGAAAATCCACACTTCCACGGTATGCTTGAATGAAATCTCCTGCTAGAAAACTATCTCCAGTTAAGCGGATAATATCATTATATAATGAGTTATCCACTGATAAAGACACGGTGTGTTCTTTGGAAAAATACACGACAGGAATCGCACGCATTCCGTATTTATCACCTTGTTTAAAGATGTGTAATTGTGCATTTTCGTTAATGGGGATTAAAGCTTGCAATAAGGTATTATCATCATATAATGTATAATAAGTGCTACCACTTATGATTTCATCGGCTAATTCTTTATCCTCTGGTGCTAAATCATAATAGGTTTTAAGCGGAATCGCATTTTTTTCAAAAAATGTTAGCAAAGTTTGCCCTTGCTCCCATTTGGATTCTTGGATTGTAGCAGCATTAATAGCGTGTAATGCACCTAGCGTAAAGAACGAAGTTAAAGCGGTTTTAAGAGTATTTTTCAAAGATTTTGTATAAGACATAAAAGAAAAAGGGATAAAAAAGCGCATAATAAACCTTTTATGAAATATAAATAAAAATAAAGATTATAACACAAAATCCGACATTTAGGGCATAAAATCTAAAATTTACACATATAATTAATACACATTATAGAAATTCTGCTATACTTTTAAATCTTTAAAGCAGGAATATAGTGATGAAAGATTGGTTTATACCGTCCATTGGGTTTAGCTTGTTTGTGTATTTTATGCTTTTTGTTGTTTTGTATGCTATTAAAATTGGTGGTCCAAACGTCCCCTTTTATACAGAAGAAAACTATATCACTCCAGCAAAAAACGAAACAGAGCAGTTTTTGCAAGATATTTCCAAAAAAGTGCGTAATAGATAGTTCAGTTTTTGAAAAAATAGCCGATATACCAATAATGTTTTATGACAAGATTTTTAGAAAGGAGTAGAGATGATAGGTCAGTTGATGAGTAACGCAACCTTTTCAAATGCTATAAATCAAGCGAACAATAGAAGCACGAATGCCTCTACAATGAATACAAAAAATGAAGCAATCAATGACAAAAAAACACAAGAGAGTCCCAAAACGACTGCTTCCAAATTAGATTCCATTAAAGACGCTATTAAAAATGGAACTTACCAAATCAATATTAAAGGAAGTGCAGAAAAATTGGCACAGGAATTGCTTAGTAATAGATAACTTACATTTTAGGAGTTATCTATGTCTTTGCAATTTTTACAAGGTGCATTAGAGGATATTAAAGCTCTAATCGCAATTACAGAACAAGATATTGCAGATATTAAGGTTGCTAATAACGAAGCGATTTTTGCAAGGATTCCGCAAAAAGAAGAATTAACCACGTCTTTCATTCGCAAAAAGGAAGCTTACGCAAAAGGTATTGAGGAGCGTTTGCGCACCGAGTTTCCAAATACAACATTACAAGAGCTAACCTACGAAGATAAGCAACGCTTGCTTGGTGAGGGTGCTAGCGAATACACTGCTGCATTACACGACAATTTAACGCTTTTAAAAGAACTTAATTTGCGTTTTGGGAAAATGTCCCTTGCAGTTGCAGAATTTTATAACTCTCTTTTATCTAAAATAGTCCCTGTTGAGAATAGCGGATACAAAAAGCAATCCCGTAACGCATCTTTCTTGCAAACAGAAGTTTAAGGAGAAGTTATGGGTGGATTACTTTCTTCTTTAAATACTCCTTACACAGGATTAACCGGACATCAAGTAATGGTAGATGTTACAGGGAATAACATCGCCAATGCCAACAACGCATTCTATTCGCGTCAAGTGGTGCGCAGTGCTGCTGAAACTCCCCTTTGGAAGCAAAATTATGCACTAGGGCAAGGACTTGATATTATGACGGTGGAAAGAATCCACGATGAATATAGCTTTATGCGTTATAAAAAAGCCACTTCAGAAAAAACATTCTATGACACAAGCTTTACTGCACTTAAAGAAGCCTCATCATATTATCCAGAAATTGACGGCGTAGGGATTTATAACGATTTGCAAAACTACTTTGATGCGTGGAAAGATATTTCAACCAAAGCTGGCGATCCTGCACAAAAAATTGCCCTAGCAGAGCAGGCAGGAACTCTAGCGACAAATATCCGAGAAACACGCAAATCCCTAGAGTATTTGCAGCAAAGATTAAATGATGAAGTTGCAGTTGCAGTCAATGAAGTGAATCGGTTGGGCGAGCAAATAGCAATTTTAAATAAGCAGATTGTGGAGTATGAAAGCAAAGAATTAAACAAAAAGGCGAATGATTTACGTGATTTGCGTGATCAATACGAATTTGAAATTAATAATTTAATTGGTTGTAATGTCTTTAAAGAGGGTTTGCAAGGCAGTGCTTGTGTGGATAAGAATATCGCCGATTTTGAAGAGAGTTACACGCTAACAATCGGTGGTAAATCCATTGTAGATGGGGAGTCTTTTCACCCGCTAACTTTGGATAATTCACAAAATCCAAGTGGAATCTATACGATTAAATATGTGCGAAGTGACCATAAAGAGTATAATTTAACTAATAATTTAGTAGAAGGTAAAGTTGGCGCATTACTAGATTTAATCCGCACAGAGGAAGTATTGAATTGTAATGGAACATTGGGTAAGCTACAAATCTATATTAATGATTTAGATACCTTCGCAAATGGAATTATAGAATCCACAAATAACATCTATGCGGAATCTTCCCAGCTTAGTGCGCGCAGTGATGTGCTAAAGATTAATACGCAAGACGCGCTGACAACAAGCGGTTACAATATTAGACAAGGAAGCTTTAAGGTTGTAATGTATGACAAAGACGGCAATGAGCTAGGCGCACGCGAGGTAAAAATAGATAATTTAACAAATATGCAAAGCGTCATTGACCAGCTAAACGCTAACCTTGACGATAATGGAGATAGTAATGCATTAAACGATTTTGATGATAGATTCCAAGCTGTGTATAATAATGATACAAAAACCTTTGCAATCACAACTAAAAATCCCAGCGAAGAGGTGTATATTTCCATACAAGACAATGGCACGAATTTCGCAGGAGCATTTGGCATCAATCGCTTCTTTGACGGCAATGACGCAAGAGATATGTATTTAGCCCAGAGATACCGTGAGGACCCAACACTAATCCACGCCTTTAGAGAAGCAGTAGATGGTAACTTTGTCGTGGCAAATAAAATGCAACAACTGCAGTTTGATAAAGTAACCTTTACCAATTATAAAGGTGAAGAGCATTACGAAACGATTAGCGGGTATTTTCGTTATATTGCAGGCAAAGTCGCCTCTGATACCCAAGCAACACAAACAACACAAATGACAAAAGAAGCCGTTTATAGTGTGGCAAAGCAAGAATATAAGGCGATTTCAGAAGTTTCCGTAGATGACGAATTGGTGAATCTTATCAAATTCCAGAGTGGTTATAGTGCTAATGCAAAAATGATAACAACCATTGATGAGATGATTACAACCCTGCTTGGAATCAAGCAATAAGACTTTTTGCGATTCCAATCCCTTACCATTGTGCGCACATCCCTACTCGTCATTGCGAGCGAAGCGAAGCGTGCAAATGTGTAGCGTTTTCACCCGCTTTGAGCTACAAATCCATAATTTGAATTTCTTTCACGATTCCGCAGGCGGAATCTCGCAATGACGGAATTTAGCTACAATTTATCGCAATGCCATAAAATGACACAATAGCGATTCTATAAATTCTATACAAAAACTTTGCAAATTCCAAAAAACTTACCAAAATCCCGAAAAATATTCAAAATAATATTTAAAATAATATTTAAAATAATATTTAAAAACCTTGCTTTTTAAATGCAAAATTTTATACAATAATCAGTATTTATTCTAAAGAGGAGATTAAAATGAAGTTTTTAAAAATCAGTTTAGCAGCGAGTCTTGCACTTGGTGCATTATCCACTGCTAGTTTCGCACAGCCCCTAGAGGAAGCAATCAAAGGTGTAGATGTCAGCGGATACTTAAGATACCGCTATACAGACGATAGATATGACAATGGTAATGGTGATGTATCTAGCAGTAGTGCAAAACA
>JALEPE010000055.1 GCA_022766795.1 Helicobacter sp. | reverse complement strand
TTATCTAAATTTTGCGAGAAAAAGCCATCATTGCAAATCCTTTGATACAAGGCACTTTCAAAAGTCTGATTTTGTGCGCTATGATTTGCACACGCGCTAAACAATAGACAAGTAGCACCCAATACCGCCAACTTTAATGTTCTGTTTTCATATAAAAACCCCATAAACCAAATACTCCCAAAAAATTAAATTTAAAAATGGAATGGCAGTAGTATATCAAAATAAAATAAAAATATCTACAACTTTGAATACGGCAAGAACAAAAATTATTTGCTTAACTTTTAATGTTTAAAACATTAGAATCTCAACTATTCCATTAATACCAAAAAACATACTTAATTTTTATACTTTTAATAGCACTTTAACTTTATTTGATATTTTTAATATATAATTGCAAGCTTATTTTTCAAAAAAGGATTTTAATGCGAGGTAAAGTTTTAGGAATTGGCTTAATCAGCGGAGATGATGGCAATCGTTATAGTTTTGAGCCAAGTGATATTTCAAATTTAGGAAAAAGGACTTTAGAGGGTCTAACGGGTTGTGAAGTGGATTTTCAAGTCAATGAAGGCAAGGCAAACAATATTTTTATTGTAAAGGGAAATGGTAGTCTTGACGATGCGGTGAATGGAAACAATGGAATCGTTTCTTTGATTATTACCATACTTTTTGGTCCTGTTGGAGCATTTTTCTCGTGGTGGCTTCTTGCTAAATGGGATATTCTCAAAAGTATATTCTATGCGCTTGGCTATTTTGTTGCATTTATAATTTCTGGTGTTCTTTGCTTATTGATTATTGGATATATCCTTGTTCCTGCTGTGTATATCGTAATGTGCATTCACGTTTATAAAGCCGCTAAATTACAGGAATAAATCATCACAAACGAGATTCCTTATCAATGGAATCTCTTAACTTCGTCATTGCGAGGCAATACCGAAGCGTGCAAATGCGTAGCATTTTCACCCGCTTTAGCGCAAATCCATAATCAAGCACACAGAAAACTTCTCCACTTCGTCATTGCGGAACTTAGCAAGAAGTCGTAGCAATCCATAATCTAAATATATAGCAAATGTTACAATTCCACACTTAAAAGATAATGAAATTTTTATAAATCAATTTTTATCAGTGCAATTCCATTGCAAAAGCTTCTTTAGAGTTTAGATTATGAATTGCTACGATTCTGCTGACACAGAATCTCGCAATGGCAGAGGGGCAAAACGCAATGACGAAATATCTAATTTGTGCCTTACTACCTCCGTCATTGCGAACGAAGTGAAGCAATCTATAATTTCGCATAAAGAAAACTTTGCAATAAAAACTTTAAAGCAATTTAAGACTATAGATTGCCACAAATACTATACATTCTCGCAATAACAGAATACTTTACAATGGAATCCCCAAAGAGGAGCTAAAAATTCTCCTCAAACCACCCTGCAATTTCACTGCGGATAGTTTGGTGTAGCACGATTCCAGACAAAAAGTCGTCCTGCTTAGCCTTTTGCAATAAGCTAATTAATCCATTGCGGTATTTGCTTAAATAAGGGTGGTCTATTTGCATAGGGTCGCCCAAAAAGACAATCCTAGAATCCTCCGCCATTCGTGTGCCAATGAGTTTGATTGTCGCATTAGAAGCATTTTGCGCTTCATCAAAAATTACAAATTTTTTTGCAATACTCACTCCCCTAGCGTGGGCAATGTCTAAAACCTCAATGTTGTGTTTTGTTATAAAGTATTCTGTGGCTTCTTGACTTTGTATGCTATTTGCCTCTCCGCGATATTCAATGCGTTTTGCTAAGGATTCCTTTTGCATTTTGGTAATCATAAAATTAATCGCGCTAAAGAGAGGATACATAAAATAATTTAACTTCTGATTCTCATCGCCCTTGCGGAATCCAAGCTCCGCTTCTTTGTCGTTTGCGGTAATGGTGTTGCGTAAATACACGATTCCATTGACTGCACCTTTTTTCAGCAAATGCAAACCCGCCTGCAAAGCAATGAGCGTTTTTCCGCTTCCTGTTGCGCCACTGCAAATCGTGATTCTATTTTTAGAATGCGTTAGTAGCGCATAGAGGAATTTCTGCTCCAAATTAATGGGGTTAATATAGAGTTTGTCCTCCTCTAATTTGCTATCAAAGTCTAAAGGCTCAAAGATTCCATCAAGCTTGATTCCATAATGTTTTTTGCCTGTGAAATAGAGGCTATTTTCGGTGTTGTCTTGCTCTAAGATTTCAATCAAACTCCAATTTTTGAGTGCGATAAATGTGGGATTCTTTTCAAGATTCTCTTTTAAATTCTCCTTGTGCAGCGCAAAAGAATGCAAAAAATGAATGCTTTGTGGATTCTCTATTCTATCGCGCATTAAGGATTGTGAGGGGACGCTCAAAGAGAGTGCATAAACCTTTAAAGAAATGTCATTTGTGAGTAAAATAAGATGATATTCTTTTGCAATTTCTAAAATCCGCGCATCATTTAAACCATAATCTTTGGATTGGATTTTATAGTTTGGGCGATGAATGAAATGCAAGGGAATCTTGCATTCATTTACCGCAAAATAAATGGTGTGGATTTTATCTCCATTTAATGCGCTAAACTTGGAATCACAAGCAGAATCTCCTAAAATATTTCTGAAAAATTCCCGCGCAAAAAACCCGGTTTCGTTACTTAAATCTTTCTTTTTGTCTAGTTCGCTTAGGGTTACATCGCAGATAAAAATATCATTTTCCCCGCTTTGGTGGAGAAAAAAGAGATTCTCCACATCGTCTAAAATAATAGAAGTGTCAATCAAGTAGGATTTTTTCACTTATTGGCAACCCTCGCATTCTATGCTTCTATCCATAGTATCAGTAGTGTGTGTTTCTGCTTCTACACTTTGGGAGCGCAGATAATAAGTGGATTTCAAGCCTAATTTCCAAGCAAGCATATAAATTTCATTTAAATACTTTCCACTTGCAAGATTGAGGGCGATAAAAATATTTGTACTTTGTCCTTGGTCAATCCACTTTTGTCGCACAGCAGCGGCTTTGATGAGCAGTTTTTGGTCAATCTCATAAGCAGAAGTATAATAATTCCAATTTTCCAAGTTTAAATTCGGTGCAACAACCGGAATCAAGCCACTTAGATTTTCCTCAAACCACTTGCGCTTATAAATAGGTTCAATCGTTTGTGTTGTGCCAACAAGGATTGAAATGGAGCTTGTAGGCGCAATCGCCATTAAATAGCCGTTGCGGATTCCTTTTGCCTTGACTTCTTTGCGTAAAGCGTCCCAATCATACACGAATCCAAAAAGTCCTCCCCTATCCACAAGTTTTTTTGCTTCGTTGTTTGCCTTGTCAATAGGAAAAATCCCCTCCGCCCAATTTGAACCAATAAATTCGTTATAAACTCCCTTTTCCTGCGCAAGTTCGCAACTTGCCTTGATGGCATTATAACTTATCATCTCCATAATCTCATCAATCTTAGCTAAATGCTGGTCGCTTCCCCATTCTATGCGAGATTCTGCTAACATTTGCGCTTCACCCATTACACCTAAACCAATGGAGCGATTATTTAAGTTTGTAACTTTTACCTTACGATTGGGGTAAAAGTTTAAGTCAATCACATTATCAAGCATTCTAATTGCAATAGGCACAACGCGCTCAATATCCTCTTTGGTATGGATTTTAGAGAGATTTACAGAGGCAAGGTTGCATACGGCAGTTTTGCCATCTTTAGATTCTCTTTGTGCGATAAAAACCTTTTTGCCCCGAATGCTATCGGTGGAAGTGATTTTGTTGGAGGATTTTTTAACCCCACAATCTGTGAGAATTTCTTGATATTCAGCGAAATCTTCAATCGTTCCGTCCTCGTATTCTACGCGAATGAAGCATTCATTGGGCTCGGTATTTTGAAAAATCTCTGTGCAGAGATTGGAGCTACGAATAATTCCTGAATGCGCATTGGGATTTGCAATATTTGCATTGTCTTTAAAGCAAAGAAAAGGCGAACCTACTTCAAAATAATTAGTTAAAATCCTTTTCCATAAATCCTTTGCTTTGATAGTTTCTTTTGTGATATTGGGGTCTTGCTCGTATTCTATATAACGCGCTTCAAAAGCCTCTCCATAGAGGTTTGTTAAATCCGAGCAAGTCAGCGAATCAAAGAGATTCCACAAGCCATCTTCTTGCACCCTTTTCATAAACAAGTCTGGAATCCAAAGTGCGGGGAATAAATCGTGTGTCCTGCGTCTTTCCTCCCCGCTATTTTTCTTAATGTCAATAAAGTCAAAAATATCACTATGCCAAGGTTCAAGATACACAGAGATTGCGCCTTTGCGTGTGCCTAGTTGATCCACTGCGATGGCGATGTCATTGGTGATTTTAAGAAATGGAATCACGCCTCCTGCTGCATTTTTATGTCCGTCAATAAAGCTTCCTAAACCTCTAATTTTAGAAAAGTCCCAACCGATTCCACCACCATATTTACTTAGGAGTGCCATTTCTTTATAAGAATCAAAAATGCCCTCAATGTTATCTGGTGTGCTTCCTACATAGCAAGAGCTTAGTTGATGGCGTGGGGTTCTTGCGTTAGAGAGTGTAGGAGTAGCCGCCATTACCTCAAACTTAGAGAGTAAGTCATAAAACTGCTCCGCCCAATGGTTAGGGTCTTGCTCGTTTTGCGCTAAAAACATTGCGATTCCCATAAACATATGTTGTGGTAACTCAATGGGTTCTCCTTTTTTATTTTTTAGCAAATATCTATCATAAAGTGTTTTGATTCCTAAATAATTAAACTGCAAATCCCTATTTGCATCAATTTTTTTGTTTAGTCTCTCTAAATCAAATTTTTCTTTCATTCCCTTGATGATACGATTCTCGTTTTCTCCTAATTCCAAGTATTCACGCAAGGTTTTATAACCATTAAAGCCATTGACGCGGTGATATAAATCATACAAAAAGAGCCTTGCAGCAACATAAGTCCAATTTGGGCAATCAATGTCAATCTTATCCACAGCGGTTTTAATCAAGGTTTGCTGAATCTCTTGTGTGGTAATTTTATCGCGAAATTGCAACTTCGCATCTACTTCTAATTCACTTTGTGAAACACCCTCTAGTCCTACCACAGAATCTCTTGTGTATTTTTGAATCTTTGTAACATCAAGCGGTTCAACTCTTCCATTTCTTTTAATAACTGTTAGCATTATTTACCTTTATTTGTATTCTATGATTTCATCTAGTTTTAAGCGGAATCTTGGCTGTTGTTCTTTAGCGCGATAGCCAAAACACAACACAAGTGCCACTTGCTCTTTTGTTGTGTCTAAGTTCAAATACTTTTCCACTTTTTCCTTATCAAAGCCCTCAATATAGCAGGTGTCAATACCTAAATAACTCGCATACGCCACCATATAAGTTGCCATAATATAAGCTTGCAATGCGCCCCAATGAAAGATATTTTCAGTACTCAAATATCCTCTTGCCTTTAAATGTCCTTGCAATGCACTATAAAAGCCCTCTAAAATTTCGGTATTCTGCGTTTTTCGCTGCACTTGCGAATCCAAATATGCACTTTTTGGGATAATGTCTTTGATTAAAGTTTTATAAATCACCACTTCACTTGCAGTTGTGATTTGTTCTTGATTCCAACATAAAGGCTTTAGTGCTTCTTTAGCCTCCTTGCTTTGCACGACAACCATACGCGTGGGTTCTACACCAAAAGAGCTAGGTGCTAGTCTCCCCACTTCTAAAATTTCTGTGAAAGTCTCTTTTGGAATTCTTTGTCCATTGAACAATTTACAAGCGTGTCTAAAATTTATGGATTTTAAAAACTCATTCATAGTTTTCCTTTCTACAACGATTAGGCTTTCTTTCTCTTTCTTTGGGTTGGGTCTAGCACCTTTTTACGAATCCTAATGCTTTTGGGTGTAACTTCTAAAATCTCATCTTCCTCAATCCATTCCAATGCGCGCTCCAGATTCAAATCTCTTGGTGGCACAAGTTTAATCGCATCATCACTACCACTTGCGCGCATATTGGTTAAATGCTTTGCCTTAACAGGATTCACATCTAAATCATTTTCACGGCTATGCTCCCCGATAATCATACCGATATAGACTTTGGTTTGTGGTGGAATAAACAAAACGCCTCTTTCTTGGATATTGCCTAGCGAAAAGGGCGTTGCCTCTCCATTTTCCATTGAGATGAGTGCGCCATTACTTCTTGTCTCCACACTTCCGCTAAAGGGGCGAAATTCCAAAAAGCTATTATTCATCACTCCCTCGCCCTTTGTATCGGTTAAAAACTCGCTACGATAGCCAATCAGTCCTCTCGCTGGAATCTCAAATTCCAATCGCGTGTATCCCTCTCCCATAGGATTCATTGCCTTTAATTCTGCTTTCCTGCGCCCGAGTTTTTCAATCACACTACCGGAATAATCTTGCGGGGTGTCAATCACCAAAGATTCAAAAGGTTCGCACTTCTGCCCATCAATCTCTTTCACAATCACTTCAGGGCGTGAAATGCTAAATTCATAATCCTCTCGGCGTAAATTCTCTGCTAGAATCGTAATCTGCAACTCTCCGCGTCCGCTTACCTTGAATTTTCCCTCTCCTAATTCCTCAATTTTCATCGCGATATTGGTTTGCATTTCTCTCTCTAATCGCTCTTTTAGCTTGTTTGCAGTTACATGTTTGCCCTCTAGTCCCGCAAAAGGAGAATCATTGACGACGAAATTCACGCTCATTGTTGGCTCTTCTAAGTGCATAGGATCTAATGGAATCGGATTGTTAGAATCCACAATGGAATCCCCAACATTTAAAGAATGGAATCCCGCTAAAGCGATAATATCACCGGCTTGCGCTTCATCAATTTCTGTTCTTGCAAGTCCATAAAATCCGATGAGTTTCGTAATTTTGCCTACGATTTTTTCTCCATTGCTCTTTGCAAGGGTTACGCTATCGCCCTTTTTGACTTTACCATTAAAGATTCTAGCGATTCCAATTTTGCCCACATAATTATCATAATCTAGCGTAAAAATCTGCACTTGCAAGGGATTCTCTACATTTCCACTCGGAAGCGGGACATATTCTAAAATCGCATCAAAAAGCGGTTCAAGATTTTTCTTTTCATCGTCTAATTCTTTAATCGCATAACCCTCACGCGCTGCTGCATAGACAACAGGAAAATCTAATTGCTCCTCGTTTGCGTCCATTGCGGAGAATAAATCAAACACCTCATCAATCACTCTATCAGGCTCTGCGGCGGGTTTATCAATCTTATTTACAACAACAATGGGGCGGATTCCAAGTGCCAATGCCTTTTTTACCACAAATTTTGTTTGCGGCATTACACCCTCTTGCGCATCAACAAGCAAAAGCACACCATCTACCATTTTCAAGACGCGCTCAACCTCTCCCCCAAAATCCGCGTGTCCGGGAGTGTCAATGATATTAATCTTTGTGCCTTTGTAATTAATGGCTGTATTTTTGGATAAAATTGTGATTCCCCGTTCTTTTTCAATAGCATTGCTATCCATTACGCGTTCATCAACTTGTTCGTGATTTGCAAAAGTTCCGGATTGCCGAAGTAGTCCATCTACGAGAGTTGTTTTTCCGTGATCTACGTGTGCAATCACCGCGATATTTCTAATTTCTTGCATTGTGTCCCTTAAAAATAAAATGAAAATTTTGCGCGGATTCTATCTAAAAGAATCTTAAAAATATAAGAAGAATTTTGCAAGGAATCTTTGGAATACTTTTTGCTTTTATTTCTATAAAATTCTTTCAAAAGGCGTAGTTATGCTACCTTTATTAGATATTAAAACAACAGAGCAAAAAAACATTATAAAAGCCAAAAATTCTCATAATAGTGACGAAAGCGAAAGCACAGGATTTGCAGAAATTTTCAATACATTAAGTTTAGATTCCACATCTAAAAAATCAAAACCCAATACAAAAAACACAAAAACGCCCCAAACTTCTACAACTTTACAACAAAACGCATTAGCACCTAAACAACAAGAAAGTAACTTCTTAAAAAGCTTAGATGCAAAGTATAATCTTTTTGAAAATTTTAAAAAAGATTCCAAACCCGCTCCAAGCAGTGCAAAAGACTTGTTAGATTTTTCTCAAACAAACCACCAAAAAACCCTTAAAGACTTAAAAGAAGTCGCAGAAAATTTAAAACTCAATGTGCAAAAAATTAGTATAGAATCCTCACCCAAAGAAACCCAAAAAACTACAGCCAATAATGTAAAAGCTAATGTTTTAACACAAAAGGATTCCACCCTTGATTATTCCAATGTGATAAAACCAAATCTTGAATCCAAGAATCTTACGCCTAAAAATACACCATTGCAAAATAAAGTCATTCCAGATTCTAAAATTATACAAAATTTTACGCGTCCTAACTCCGCAAAAACTGAATCAGAACCGATTTTAAATACACTTTTACACGATAAAGAATTGCTTACTAAAGATTCTAAACTTAAAACTATTAAGCCCAAAGATTCCGACCTTTCCCAAAGTGTAAAAGCAACACAAGATAAAAAACAGGAGATTTCAGCCAAAGACACAAAAATAAATACAAATGTAGAATCCCAAAACACTAAACTTAAACCCACACAAACAGAACCTAAAACCATAGAATCCACAAAGGAACAAGATCCTAAAGCTACAACACATAACAAAGAGATTAAAGAATCAAAAATCAAACCAGATTCCAAAGAAACACCAAAAAGCGTCATAAAAGAAACAAGCAAAACAACCAGCAAGGAATCCCCAAAAGACTTTAAAAATGTGCAAAATTTAGCGCAGGAGCGTCAAAGCGAGAAAACATTGGATATTAAAAGCGAACAAATGCACTTTGATTTAAAACAAGACCAAATCAAACAGAATCAAAATGCACAGGAAAATTTCTTAGATAATTTTCTAAAACCAAGCATTAAAATCCAAAAAGAGATTCCAAAAGAGGCACAACCCGCAAAAGAAAAGGAATCCCAAAAGCTAAATCAAGAGATTTATCAAAATACATTCCAAAATCAAAGGGATATGCGCTTTAATGTCCAAAATACTTTTACGCATTTTAGTGATAGATTGCGGGACGCGATTGCAAGTTATCGCCCACCTGTAACTAAAATTAGTTTAGAATTAAATCCTGAAAATTTAGGAAACGTGGAACTGACCATCGCCAAAAATGGTGATAAACTCTCCGTGCAGATTAGCTCCAATCAAAACGCATTGCAACTCATTATGCAAAATACACAAGAATTTAAAAATAGCCTTAACAATTTAGGATTCCAAAATGTGGAACTAGACTTTAAAGACAACCAAGGCAATAGTTTAGAGAGTGGAAACTTTAACGGAGGCAATGAAAATGGCGGCAATCAGGGTGGTGGATTCCAACAACATAACCAAAACCAGCAAGAAATGCAAAATTTTGCACAAAATTTAGGTCAAAACGCAGAAAATACACAAACTTGGAATGAAAATAGCTTACACATTCACAAAGAAGCTAATAATCCGTATGCCAGAGTGGCATTAGTAGAGATTAACTTTTCATATTACGCTTAAAGGAGCAAAAAATGCCAACAACATCAGCGACATCATCAACATCATCAACTTGGACAAATCCATTGGCCGATAAAGAGATTCCCAAAGAAGATGAAAATACAGATAGAAACTCCCTCTCTAATGAAGCCTTTATGCGCTTATTCTTAGAGCAGCTTAAAAACCAAGACCCAACTGCTCCAATGGAAACACAGGAGATTCTAACGCAAACTGCGCAACTTACACAAGTAGAAGCGCAAGAGAAAATGAAAACCGCGATGGAAAAAATGACAAGCGCAATGGAGTCTATGCAAGAAACCAACCAAAAAACCATTGAAGCACAAGAGAAAATGATAGAATCGCAAAATAAGATGTTAGAATCTCTAGGAATCCTCTCCGACAGCATTCAAGATAGCAGCATTCTAAGTGGCTATAATTCCATTGGCTTAATTGGTAAAATTGCAGAAACTGGCTTAAATACCATTACGATTGAAAAGAATGAAAAAGTAGAATTTGGGCTTTATTTTGATGAACCCATTGACGCAAGCAAAGGAAATCCAAAAATTACGATTACTACTCAAAAAGTTGGCACAGATGGCAATACATCTGATGATAGAACTATTGTTAAAGAAATTGACATTAGTCAATACGATGGACAAAGTGGTTGGATTACTTTTGAATGGGATACAAAAGACGATGGCGGAAGTTATGTAAAAGCTGGAGATTACACAATTACAGCGGAATACAACCTAGATTCCACAACAAACCAATACAAAACCACAGAATTAGGGCGCGGTGAGGTTACTAGTGTAATGTTTGACCAAGGCATACCTTATTTGAAACTTGGTGAAATGGTGATTCCAATTACTTATGCACACACATTTCAACCCAAAAGTTAATGCCTAAAACAATAAGAAAGGATTTAGAATGGTAGGCACACTATACAACGGAATCAGTGGAATCAAAACACATCAATTTGGGATTGATTCCACTTCTAATAATATCGCAAATATCAATACAACAGGCTATCGCGCAAATACTGCAGAGTTTAAAAGCCTATTTGCGACAAACTTAAATTACATTAATTCTAATTCTCCCATTGCAAACGACCGCAATTATGGTGCAACCGTTGCAGCAAATGCCATTAACGCAAATGATGGTTCTTATGTGAGTGCAGATGGAGATTTCAATGTTGCATATAGCGGTAAGGGTTGGTTTGTTGTAGGGCTAAATAAAAATGGTGCGTTTGATATTAATGCACCCGTCTATAATGGAACACAACAAAATTATTTTACACGTGATGGTTCTTTCAGCTTGGATGGCGAAGGGTATTTAGTTAATTCTAGCGGCTATTATATGTATGGTATTGATCTTGGTAAAATTGCAGCAGATGGAACAATGACGGGAACAAATAACTTAGAAAGTGATTATGCCGGACTTGCAGGTTCCAATCTAAAACCTTTGCAAATTCCTAAAAATTTGAATTATAAGCCAACATTAACAACAGAAGTAAATCTAGCCATTAACCTAAACCGCACACAAAACCCAAAGGGCATTAACGTTTTAACCGATGAAGCGGGTAATTTCAGTATGGACAAATTCCTTTCTCAAGACCTCAACACATTAATGGATGGTAGCGGAAAGCTAATTGATGCTAAAAATTTTAAAGACATAACTTTTAGCATTGAAAAAGGTGGAACTACAACAAAATATACCTTCAACTATGGTGGCGACTTTACAAGTGTAGGCGAACTTATGGGTCTTATTAAAGAACAAACCGGCTTAACACTAGGCTTAAAGCTAGATAGCAATGGCAACCCTAGTGATTGCTCTTTGTTTTTGAGTAATGGCGGTATGCAAGATATTAAACTAAGCGTCAGCGGAAAACTCGCAGATAAGCTTGGATTAAAAACTAGTGGTAGTATGTTAGAATCCGCCTTTAAAGGTAATGTTACAAATTTTGCCGATGGAACAGAATACAAAGATCAAGATTATGTCCGCTACAATGGCTTAATCTTTCAAAAAAATGGTGATGGGACTGCTGCTGGCAACCCACTTGACAATCCAGACGGATGGACTCTCATTGATAGTAGCAGTGTGGGTAGCTACACAGAAAATAAGGCAAAGGAATACGAGAAAGATACGCTTGTAGAAGTGGATGGTAAAATCTACCGCAAGCTAACCGATGCAGGTAACGTAACCGAAGAAACAGACCCAGATACCGGCGCAGTAACGATTGCAAGCCCCGCAGACGACGCAACAAATTGGGAAGAAGTTGGCGAAATGGCTACTGGAAATGTCCCAGAATATGAGGCAGGCACAACATACACGCAAGATTCCATTATTAGCTACAATGGGACATTGTATAAAAAAATTAATGGCGATGGCGATACAAATCCTATTGAGGATTCAAGCGGGTGGGTTGCTCTAAGTGTTAATGGATTAAATAGCACACAACTTCAAGTGCCAACCTATGAAACAAACACGGAAATTTATAGTGATTCAGGTGAGAAATTCACCCTAAAATCTCAATATATTTTAATGGAACAAGCAGATAAAAGTGTAGATCCTGAAGTGCCAGAACGTTGGGAAGTGCGTTCAGAAATTTACGATTCCACAGGCAAGATTTTAATTAGCAATACGCCTGTGATGAGTGAAATTAGCTTTAATGCTGACGGAAGTGCAAATGCGGAGCCTTTTACGATTCCATTTAATGACGGCGAAATTGCAGTAGATTTAACACAATCTAACGATGGCAAAACTTCAAGCAACTTTGCCTATACAGATTCCGCCACTAAATCTTTATCACAAGATGGCACAGAAGCAGGAATTACGAAAGAAGTTATCATCAATGAAGACGGCGTTATTTTTGTTAATTTTACAAATGGCAAAATGGAACCTATTGGACGCTTTGGAATTGCAGCATTTGTGAATGACCAAGGTCTAAGCAAAGCGGGCGGTAATTTATTTCAAATGAATGCACGCACAATCAATGGTGAAACCGCTATTGTCAGTGGTTCTCCGCTTCTTGCATGGGAAGATAGTGGTTACGCTTCATTAAAATTCGGTAGAGTTCTAGACCATATGTTAGAAACTAGCAATGTGAATACTGGAACAGCCTTAACAGATTTGATTGTTTATCAAAGGGGCTACCAAATGAGTGCAAAATCCATTACAACTGCCGACCAACTGATGCAAGAAGCGATTCAGCTTAAACGCAACTAAGTCCTAGCTGCCCTATCCGATAAAGTGCAAAATCGTATTTTATCGGATCGTTCCTATCAAATTTTCTAAGCATTGCGCTAACTTCCAAAACCGCCTTAAAATCATAAGTCTTACGTTTTAGTAGTCCAAGATTTTTAGAGATTCTAAAAGTATGTGTATCTAGCGGAAGCAGTAAATCTTGCGTTTTGACACTCTCCCACAATCCTAAATCTAAGCAATCTTTTCGCACCACCCAACGCAAAAACAAATTATACCGCTTTAGTGGCGATGTAGGGCTAGCAATATCAATGGGTGCGCCAACTAAAAATTGTAACCCCTTGCTTAAAGGTTGCTTTAAATGCCTATAAATTTCCCTTTGCAAACTTTGGATTCCAGCTAGGATTCCACCCTGTTTGTATCCCGCATAAAAAATCTGCTCCAAAGATTGCATTTGCACTAATGCGTTAAAAAATGCTTGAATCTCTACATTACTTTGAAATCTGTAAGGTTTATTTGTGCAGAGTTTGCACACGTCTTGCACACTTTTAGATTCTATTAAACACTTTAAATGGCAAGAGCGTAGGAAATTTAACATCGCTCTCACATTTCCATATGCAAACAACGCACAAAACAGCGCAACTTTCTCATCTTTAAACTCTCTAGCAACCAATAAAGGATCTAAATATTCCTCGCTTATGGCATTTTCTTGATTAAATATTTGGTATTGTAACTCTAAAAATGCACGCAAGGACTTCAAATCAAGTTTAGTCAAATCACTC
The DNA here is from genome assembly GCA_022766795.1 of Helicobacter sp. Lineage (GTDB taxonomy): Bacteria > Campylobacterota > Campylobacteria > Campylobacterales > Helicobacteraceae > Helicobacter_D. The sequence goes on along the minus strand of JALEPE010000055.1, from coordinate 12,166 downwards.
CTTCAAAGAATCTTGCAAATTATTTCTTTTTTGCTTAGCGCACATTTTGCAGCAACTGCGCAGAATCAATTTTAAAATCAAAATATTTAGACACCACATTACTATCGCTAATGAGTGCAAACTGCGTGCCTGCTGCAGTATAATTTTTTTCTTGTAAATAAATAATTGCATTGGCGATTCTAGTTTCATAATGCGTCGGTGCTTCAAGCTTAGCAAGCTGCAATAGCACAGCAGCATTTTCTAAATGACCCGCCCCAACTGCAGCCACTCCTGCTAGAAACAATGTTTGTGTATCCTGCTCTTTAAAATCGTCAATCAAGCTATTATATAGCGTAAAAGCTTTTTCAAATTCTTGTAAATACAAATATGTTAATGCCAAAGATTGAATCACGCCACGCACATCTTTTTGCTCGGTAATTAATCGTTCATCTAAATCCTGCTGAATGTAATGCAACGTCCCGATAATATACGCCATTTCAATATACATTTCACGCACAATAGACGCCCCATAATAAAATGCGTCTTTGTTGATATTAGAATCTTGGTAATAATTTTGAAGTTTAAGTGATAAGGCTTTGGGGTCGTCTTTAAAGTTTAATGCTAAAAGCAATAAAAGATTCGTAATAAGATCTTGCGGTAATATTTCCTTTAATTTATCGGCAGATTTTATCATTGATGTTTGGTTATCTAACTGCACAGCCTGTGCAAAATCTAACGCATAATAAATTGCTATTTTACTTGTTTCTTTACCTAAAGATTCCATAGGTTGTGGGATTCCACCGCGTGCGAAGTTGAGCAAAGATTGCACAAATTCTTGCTCCAATGCATTACCTTTAAAATTAACAAACTCCGCACCCACCTCGCCTTCTAGCCGCTCTGTATTACGATAAGTTAATCGCCCTGCCATTACCGCAAAAATTCCCGCGTGTAAATCTGTAGGATTTAAGTGAAACGCCTTTAAAAAATGGCTATACGCAGCATCAAAATCATTCATTTGCGCATAGTTCAAGCCTAAATTATAATGCAAAATGGAGTGATTAGGATAAGTTTCCACTGCACGCGTTAAAAGCGCATTTGCATTGCGGATATTACCTTGCAATGTTTCTAAAATTGCATTAGCAATATTGCGATTCACGCGCGAAATCGTCTGCCCGCGCACTAGAATCTCTTTAGCCTCTTGCAAATTTTCAATATGAATATTCATTCCACCCTCTTGAATGATATTAAAAGCTTCTCTAGCATTAAAAACCTTGTAAGGCGCAAAATAATATAAAATCTTAAATGCGTTAAGTTTATTATCATTAAAATTATCCCAAAAGCGTCGCTGGGCAACATCAATATTAAAAAAATCATCACGCAAAGTGATTTTAATGGGATAAGGATTTTTATTAATCGTATCCATATCATTAGCATAGCGGTTTGCAATTTGCGCAGCTTGGTCGTATTCTGGTAATTTCATTTTAACAAGCATTAGCGCAAAATCCGCCTCCGGCGTCCTACCAAAGTTATCAATACTTTGCAGTAATAAGGTATTTGCGCGCGGATAATCCCCAATCCGTGCGTAAAGCAAGGCTAAATTAAACCAATTTTTAGGTTCAGTGCTATTTTTACTAAGCGCATCAATCGCCTTGTAATTATTATCAAAATACGCATATAAATACGCTAGGAGTAAATTATTCTCTCTTTCATAATATCCTGAACTTCTATGCAAAAGTGCTGAAAATGCCTCTAAATAATTGCCTAAATAAAAATTAGTGATTGCATACAAATAAGAATATAAGGGTAAATTCCCAGAATACGGAAGATAAGTTTGCGCTAATTGTAAATAATAGCGATATTTTAATGACTCACCTAAATGCAAGGAACAAACTGCCGCATTTAATGCACTAATAACGCGATCCTCGTTAATATCAATTGCTTTTTGAAAAGATTTCAACGCCTCCGCATAAGATTTTTCCTCCATTTGCGCAACACCTAAATTATAATTAGAAAGCACTTCAGAATAGCTAGAAATTTTGCCATATAACTCTAACGCCTCTTGCTTATTGCCATTGGTATAAAGAAAATTTGCCTTTTTAAGTAATGCTTCCAAGTTTTCAGCATTTGCAATTAATTCTTCGCTTTTGTTGATAATAAATTCCTTTGGTGGAATTATCGCAGCCGTTTCTTCTTGTGGCATTTTAGCCTCGCGAGTCAAAAGGAGTCCAACTAAAAATATAAATGCAAGAATTAAAATTCCAAATAAAATTGCTAACAAAACTGCAATCTTTTTATGCTGCGTTAAATATTCTTGCAGTTTGCCAATTTTAGATTCTGGCTTAGGTGCTTCTGGCTCTTTTTTTAAAATATCATCTAAGATATTAAAGTTATCATCAAGCTGAATGACATTATCATTTTCTTTTTCTGGCATTTACAGCACTCTATCGTAAATATGGCTCTAAAACTGCTGGAATCCTAATGCTTCCATCTTCTTGTTGATAATTTTCCATAATTGCAACCAATGTCCTGCCTACCGCTAAACTTGAGCCATTTAATGTATGCACCAAACAATTCTTTTTATTAGAATCCTTGTAGCGAATTTTTGCGCGTCTTGCTTGAAAATCGCGTGTGTTAGAGATGGAGCTGATCTCGCGATAACAATTTTGCCCGGGTAGCCACGCTTCAATATCCACCGTATTACTAGCGCAAAAACCTAAATCTCCACCACAAAGCTGTATTAAGCGATGAGGAATTCCTAGTGATACTAGCAACTCTGAAGCACAAGCAATCATTCTTTCTTGCATCATATCGCTATCTTGTGGCGTTGTTAAAGCGACTAACTCCACTTTATCAAATTGATGTTGCCTAATGATTCCGCGTGTATCACGCCCTGCACTTCCTGCCTCTTTTCTAAAGCAAGGCGTATAAGCTGTTAGCATTAGAGGCAGCATATCTTCTTTTAAGATTTCATCACTATAAAGATTTGTTAATGTAGCCTCTGCTGTTGGAATCAAATACAATGCGTGTCCCTTACCATTCTCTTCATCTTTAAAATCAGAGATTTTAAATAAATCTTCCTCAAACTTCGGCAGCTGCCCTGTTCCAAAAAGCGTTTGCGCATTCGCAATCGCTGGCGTGCCAACCTCGCTAAACCCTCGCGCAGTGTTAAAGTCAAGCATATAATTAATGAGTGCGCGCTCTAATTTTGCCCCCATTCCCATAAATACACTAAAGCGGCTTTTTGCGAGCTTCACTCCGCGTTCAAAGTCAATCCAACCATTTTGCTCGGCTAATTCCCAATGTTCTTTAGGCTTAAAATGAAAATGCGTTGGATCTAGCACCTTTTTAATCTCTACATTATCGCGCTCATCTTTACCATCTGGAGTTTTGGAATCGGGAATATTTGGAATCGCATAAGTTAGCTCTTTTAAATTATTTTCCCATAATTCCAATTCTTTTGCATACATTTCAATCTTTGCTTTTAACATATCGCATTCAGCTTTTAGGGATTCCACATCGCCACCTTCTTGCTTACATTTAGCAAAAAGCTTTGTTTTTGCGTTTTGCTGTGCTTGCAACTCTTCTAGGGCAATCTTTCTTTCCTTATAATTTAAACTCGTCTCACGCAATGTACCTAGCAAAGTCGCGTCCATATTGCGTTTAGATAGTTTCTTCACAACAGCATCAAAATCATTTACAAGAAGTTTTAAATCAATCATATATTCCCCAAATATTAAATGGACTGATTTTACAATATGCCATTTTAAAAGGGGCTAAAAATTTTATAAATTAGACAAAAGTCGCAAGTTGGTGTATAATAAGCTTTTTAAAGGACTTTAAATGGTAGCGAATTTCACACTCATACTTCTAATTCTTTGCGGAATCTCTTTAATAATCTTAGCAATTACTGGAATCTCTATTAAAAGAAGTAGTGCCAATCTCACAAGTTTTGAGAAAAAAGTTCTATTTGGTGTGGCGTTTTTGCTGTGTGCTGGAGTTATTTTGCTTTATATTTTTTCTAATTTAGAACTATTTTTCGCCCTGCTTCGCTAGACTTTCTGTCTTCTCCAAATTCCGCTTTGAAAAATTTTCCAATACACAAACGCACGTATAAAAGTTTCCAAACAAATACAGATATAAATCAGCACCACAGGATAGCCAAAATAGGCAATAACATAGCAAGGCAACACACGCAATCCCCAAATCATCACACCATTGACAATGAGTGTAATTTTTGTAATCCCAGCCCCGCGTAAAGCCCCATCTAAAATGCAGATAAACGCAAAGGCGATTTGTGAGATTCCAATAGGTACTAAATAGCTTGCACTCTGCGCAATCGCCTCTACATCTTTTGAAAAAAAACCCGATAAATTCTTAGCAAAAACACTCATAATAAGCCCGACAACCCCCATAAAGATTCCACCTAGCAAAAGTGTATTAAGTGTAGAATATTTCGCTTCTAATGGCTTTTTAGCCCCAAGATTCTGCCCCATTAACGCCATTGCAGCAATCATAAATCCAAATCCGGGCATAAAAGCAAAGCCTTCAATTCTTGTTGCAATTTGATACCCAGCTAGCGCGTAATTCCCATACATCGCAACAAATTTTGTCATTAAAATAATCGCAAAAAGCGTGAAAAGTCTCTCCATTCCACTTGGGATTCCAATCACAAATGCACGTCTGATATAATCAAAACACACTCTACCTTGCAAACGCACAGGACTATTTTTATAAAACATAAAGATTCCAAATAACGCAAATGTCTCAACCGCATTCACAACTAATGTCCCAATCGCCGCCCCCACAACACCAAATTGAGGAATCACACCAAAGCCAAAAATCAGAACGTATTTTAAAAAAGGATTAATGATTGTGATTCCAACCTTAATATAAAAAGGAAATTTTGTTGCTCCAGCCGATGAAAATGCAGAAATACTCACTTGTTTAATCAAAAGCAAGGGAATACTACAAAGCACAATATTCAAATACGCATTCCCAACCACACGCGCATCTTCTGCAACTCCGACCCATAAGAAAAAATAATCAAAACTATAAAATGCTAATGCAGTGAGTGGTAAAGAGAGCAAAAAAGTGGCAAAACTCAAACTCACAAGCACTGCATTTGCCGCTACCTTATCATTTGCACCAAGGAATCGTGCCATTAACGCACTATTTCCCACAAAAATCACGGTCGTAAAAGCAAACGCTAGCATAATAAAATTTAAACTCACGCCAACTGCTACAATCGCACTTGCGCCAAATGTCCCAATCATTAATAAATCAATGCTAAGATTAATAATATCAAGCAAAGAATTTAAACCTGACGGAATCGCAATATTTAAGATTCTGCGACTTCTTTGCCTAGAATAAAAAGATAATCTCTCTAACACATCTATTTCCATTGCAATTTTAAAAACTAAATTGTAGCATACATTTTATTCGGGATTAGATTTTATTTACAATTAGAAATGCTAAGCACACACTATTTTATATTGACTTTATGATTTAATAAGTAGAATATGGCGAATATTTTAAGGAGAGTGTATGCGGTTTAGAGAAATTGTATTTTTTGGCTTGTTTTGCACAATTTTTACAGCTTGCTCTGTGCAGCTTCCAGATACAGATTCCATCACACAAAACATTCCTGATTCTTTTAACAATACAACTCTAATTAGTATTAAAAATGTAGAATCTCCCAACAAAGACACACAAACACCACAGATTCCAAGCGAGCAAATTAAACTTTTATTCCAAGATTCCACACTGCATTCACTCTTTGATCTTGCATTAGCAAATAACCTAGATTTGCAAATCACAAATACTAGAATCCTACAAGCACAAGCACAGCTTAAAAGTGCCTTTAGCGAGCTATTCCCACGCGTAGATGGTAACTTGAATGCTAATACTTCCGATAGTGATGAAGCACGTTCTTATAGCTACTATTCACAACTTGGTGCGACATTATCGTGGGAAGTAGATCTTTTTGGGAGATTGAGACATAGCGCAAATGCGAAAGTCTCACTCTACGAAAAATCTTTGCAAGATTTAGAAAACGCTAAAATTACCCTGCTCTCCGATGTTGCCACTCTATATTTTACACTACTTGAAACACAAGCTAATATAATTTTAACACAAGAAAACATTGTCCATTACACTAATGCGCTAGAATTAACGCAGCTAAAGGTTGAAAATGGCTTACTAGATAGCACAGAATTGTTTGAAAAGCAAGATTTTCTAACCAATGAACAAAATATATTAGAAAACTTAAAAAGTCTCGCGCAAGAGAGTCAAAACGCACTTTTAATCTTACTGAATACCAATACGATTCCGCAATTCTCGCAAGATTCTTTACTAAACCTCTCTAAATTCCTCTTAAACACGAAACTAACACTCAATAATCTCCCCGCAAATACACTTTTAGCGCGTCCAGACATTAAAGCAGCCCTCTTTAGTCTCCACGCACAAATTTACAACAAAGCAAATGCGAAGGCAAGCTTATTCCCTATTATTTCTATTAGTGCAAATATGAGCGAAATTTTAGATTCCAATACCCTAGCAAGCGGCAACCTCGCGTGGCAACTTGCAAGCTCTCTTAGCGCACCGATTCTAAACCGCACACAACTCACACAAAATTACTTTTTGCAAGATGCAATTTTACAAGAATCCTATTTAACATTACAAAAATCGCTCAAAAGCGCATTTTATGAAATCGAAAATGCAAGCTTTAATACCAAAAGCACACTTTTGCAACTTGATAATAGCCAAAAACGACTCAATAACGCACAAAATTATTATGAATTTTCTTACCACCGCCATAGCGTTGGATTAGTAGATACACTAGAACATGCGTTAAATTCTGCGTCATTTAATAATTCCAAAAAGTCTTTAAACACCGCAGCAAGTGAAAATTTAAAAGCCTTTAGTCTGCTTTACAAAGCTTTTGGAGGCAACTTAAATTTACATAAGGAATCTTATGCAATCAACAAATGATATTTTGCAAACCCTAAACCCAAAACGCGACTACAAAAAGCTATTGCTTAGAACTGGTATTGCCTTAGGCGGAATCGCAATTCTCATCACTTTAATTTTATGGTGGCAAAATAGAGCACCAAACTATACTTATACAACACAAGAAGCGACCATAGGAGATATTGCAACAAGTATTAGTGCTAATGGCACTCTCTCGCCCACACACGAAGTTTCTATTGGTTCTGTCATCTCTGGAATTGTGCTTGAAGTGCTTGTAGATGTCAATGATAAAGTCAGAAAAGGACAAGTTTTAGCACGCATTGATAGCGAAAGCATTATGCAAAATCTTTACCGCTATGAAGCTCAACTCCAAAGTGCAAAAGCGCAGTTAAAAAGTGCGCAAGTGAATTTGGAAGAAAAAGAATGGCAATACAAGCAACTCCAAATGCTTTTCCAAAAAACAAATGGCAAGACACCCTCAAAACTTGATTTACAAAGCGCAAAAACTGCTTATAACTCTGCCTTAAGCGAAGTTGGACTTAAAAAAGCAAATATTGCAGAGATTGAAACTTCTATCCGCTCTACGCAAGTGGATTTAAAAAATGCGCAAATCACAACACCTATTGATGGTGTAGTGCTTAGTCGCTCCATTGAAGTAGGACAAAGTGTCGCTGCGAGCTTTCAAGCACCAGAATTTTTCATCATCGCAGAAAATTTAGAAGAAATGGAACTTAATGTCAGTGTCTCTGAAGCGGATATTAGCAAAGTAGAAGTAGGGCAAAATGTCGCCTTTAGCGTAGATTCCTACCCAAATAAAACCTTTAACGCTAAAGTAAATCGCGTGAATTTTGGTGCAAGTAGTAGTACAGACAATATCGTAAGCTACGAAGCAAGAATCGCTGTGGATAATCAAGATTTGTTATTGCGTCCGGGAATGAGCGCGACAGCAGACATTACTACGCAAGAAGTTAAAAACGCGCTTCTAGTCCCAGCAAGTGCGCTATATTTTACACCTACACAACAGATACAATCCAACAAAAAGACGAATTTCAACCCTTTTGGTAGTATGCGCCCAAAGCGTCAAAACACACCGCCAAAAGCAATGCGCTCAAGCGTGTGGGTCTTAGACAATGGAATCCCAAAAGAAATTCCAGTTGAAATTGGTATTAGTGATGGCAATTTCACACAAATCATTAGCGATTCCATTCAAGTTGGAACACAAATTATTGTCGCACAAAAAGTAGAGAAATGACTGATTTCATTACGCTAGAGAATATCCACAAAACTTATGGCAAACCACCAAACGCTTTTGAAGCCTTGCGCGGCATTAGCTATACGATTACGCAAGGTGAATTTGTAGCATTAATGGGACCAAGCGGAAGCGGCAAAAGCACACTTGCAAATATTCTAGGTTGTCTTGATAGTCCAACAAGCGGAATCTACACATTTCAAGATGTCAATATTAGCCACCTAAATTTGAAACAAAAAGCTCTTTTACGTCGTCATTACATCGGTTTTATCTTCCAAGGATTTAATCTACTTCCACGCACCACAGCACTAGAGAATGTAGAGCTTCCTCTACTCTATCGCCAAGTGCCAAAAAAAGAACGTTTGCGCCTTTCAATGGAAGCACTAGAAATGGTAGGATTAGAAAAATGGCACAACCACCAAAGCAACGCTTTAAGTGGCGGGCAACAGCAACGTGTGGCAATTGCTAGAGCAATTGCTTCTAAGCCTTTATTTTTGCTTGCTGATGAACCAACAGGGAATCTTGATACTAAACGTAGCGTAGAGATTATGGAAATTTTAAAGCGACTTAATACAGAATCACATATTACGATTCTAATGGTAACACACGAGCCAGATATGGCACAATATGCCACGCGCAAGATTGTATTCTTAGACGGCTTAATACAAAGCGATTCTGCATTAAGCAAGGATTCCATATTGGATTGTGCTATCCATACAAATGCACAAGGAATCGCAAAATGATTTTAAATGCCTTTTTTCTAGCCTTTCGTCAAATTCGGCGCAATTTCCTACGCGCGCTTTTAACAATGCTTGGAATCATCATTGGCGTTAGCGCAGTTGTCATTATGATTACTCTAGGTAATGGCACAACGCAGGTTGTAACAGACCGCATTAGCAGTCTTGGAAGCAATATTTTGCTAGTTTTTCCTGCACGCAATCAAAATATTGGCGGAGGTGGTAGAAAGCAATTCAGTTTAGATAACATCCGCGCACTAAATTTACAAGTGGGCGATATTACGCGTGCGATTGCACCCATTACTTCTACATCACTACTTGCGCAATTCAGACAAGAAAACACACAAACACAAGTCCAAGGTGTCAATCAAGCATATTTTCTTGCAACAAACTGGCTCTTAAGTAATGGTAACGCCTTTAGTCAGCAAGATTATCGCGCGGGAAGCAATGTCTGCATCATTGGCGAGAGTGTGAAAAAGAATCTCTTTGATAAGACCTCTACAAACCCGCTTGGAGCTAGAATCCGACTTGGTAACATCGTGTGTGAATGTATTGGAATATTAGAGGAAAAGGGGCAAGGCGCAATGGGAAACGACCAAGATGATGTGATTTTGCTCCCGCTAAAGACCTATCAACGCAGTATTTCTAAATCCAACTCACTTTATAATATTTCGCGTCTAATGATTTCATTGCAGGACAATGTGGATTCCACCCAAGCACTAGAAAGCATCACAAATGCACTACGCGAGATACGCAATATCCGCAATGGGCAAAAAGATGATTTTGAAATAATGGATACGAAGCAAATCATTAACATTATGCAAAATACCACCGCTACACTGACACTTTTTTTAGGCGCAATTGCTGGAGTTAGCTTGATTGTTGGAGGAATTGGGATTATGAATATTATGCTTGTATCTGTTACAGAACGCACACGAGAAATTGGAACACGGATTGCCATTGGTGCATTGCAAAGCGAAGTGTTATTACAATTTTTAATTGAGGCTTTAAGTCTTAGTGCATTAGGTGGAATCCTAGGTATTATTTTGGCTTTTTTTGCATCCTTTGGAATCTGTTATTTTATGGAATTACCTTTTATATTTGATTATACAATTGCATTTGTAACCTTTATATTTTCTGCATTTATTGGAATCTTATTTGGTTATTTACCCGCCCGCCGCGCCTCAAGACTAAATCCCATCGAAGCCCTAAGGCACGAGTAATTTACACAAATCCTTTATATAAATTTTTGGCTATTGTATAAAATACAGGGGTGCAAAAAGTAGGAGATTTTTGCACACCTTTAATGTTTTTGCTAGAATTTTTTTGTTATGATTGCGGGCAGATTACTTAATTTAAGGTGTAGTATGAAAAAAAGTGTAGTGTCTTTGGCAGTTGCTTTGTTGTTTGCGTCTGATTTATCACATTGTGGCGATATACTAAGCAATCGTATTTCTTGCTACGATACAATGCATCATAGCAAAGAGGCACAAACCTATCAAAACATTTGCGCTAACCTGATTGAAAGTTCCGCATTACTCTTTTTGTGTGTGGCAAAAGAACCATTAACCCCAAAAGATAAGGTAAGCTTACAAAAACTTTTAATCGGCGTCCAAAACACAGAGAAAACCGCTAAAAAACGCAACGATAAAGAAGTTTATTTTACAATGTTAGCCCTAGAAAATGTCCTTACAATCTCTTTAGACGATAAGCTTTTAAAATTAATGGGCAAAAACTTCAAAAACATAGATTGCGAGACTTTTGATATTGTAGAATATGGCAAAGAAGTAGAGGAAGCAAACAAGGATTTAGCTTGGGCTTAGGCTATTGCGCGGGAGTTATTGCAAAAATATCTTGCAGTCAAATCGCTAAAGATAATTTGCAGAAAACCCTATGCGCTACAATCTTACCAAACTACGATGATTTCGTAAAATACTTTGGTGATATTTTACAGCTTGCAGAAGTCTTGTGCATAGAGAGGGATAAACTAAAAGATGCGCTAAACATTCTATCCTCTTTTAAAAACGATAATGCAAAAGATTCTTTTGTGGAATGTATGGCACACAAATTACCGCTCTAATGCTTCGTTTTTCTTAACAAATCTCTCTGCTTTTTCTCTGCTAACTCTCTTTTGTTGTAGGATTTTAGATTTAATCCTAATAATCCTAGTGTAGATTCTATCGCATTCCTTTCATTGTGTATTTTGCTTCTACGATTCTTAGAATCTTTTGTTAAAGCATTGTTTGCCATTGTATAGACTTTGCCCACAGGCGCAGGCATTGCAAAATCTATTGCGCCCCCTACCATATCCACTGCACCAAGTGTGCCATTGCGTCTTGTAATTTTTGTGTCAAAGGTGTAGTTTTTGTTGCCTAACACCCCAAAGCCTTGCGTATAGACACTTCCAACAAGTGCCTTTCTTAAAAACTCTGGTAATAAATTCCAATGACCGCTACCACTCCCCGGTAAAAACTCTAGCATTTGAATATGTGGCACAATGCTACCGATTCTAATTGTGCGCGCTGTGTCTCCATTTTGATAATACACAAACTCACTTCCAAAATACCCATCAGGCATTGGAGTAATAAGCTGTTGGTATGCCGCATAGGCACCAATTGCTAGCAAATTCACTAAGGCTTGCTTGTTCCAGCTATCGCCTTTCACGCTTTTTGCTCGTGGATTAATCTGCCTCCACATAATTGGTGTTGCGTGGTAAATGAATTGCACAAAGGGTAAGAATCCTAGTCTATCCGCATTTTTTAGCCAATAAGGCATAGGCTTAGAATAATCGGGCAATATTTCGCTAGTGAGTTTTAACGCCTTATCCATTTCCATCCCTTCCTCCATAAAGCTTTTAGCAAGGGAGAATCTAGCCAACGCATCCTCGGCATTATAGACATTGCCTAGCCAATTATGGAAGCGTTTAAGTAGATTTTCCTTACCTGCCTTAATGCCATTATGCTTAAGATGATAATTATCTGCAATGACATTTAAGAAGCTTTTATCAAAATACCCTCTGCGCTCTAACTCCTCTAATAATTGCATATCTTTACTTTCTGTTACACTACCGCTCTTAAGGTATTTATTGTTAATCTTTGCTTCCTTGTAAGCCTTGTAGTCTTTAAATATTCTATTCCCCATTGCAATATTTTTTAATAGATATGCCCCCGCTTTATACTCACCACTTGCTAGCATAAAAAAGACATTCCCTAAAATGTTATTCATATGTGAA
>JALEPE010000120.1 GCA_022766795.1 Helicobacter sp. | reverse complement strand
TACGAGTTGTGGATTGTGAGGATTCTCTATGATTCTTGCTGTTAAGTCTCCATTTTCTACTGCTTTAGCTGTCTCTGCAGATTGCTTAATAGCATTGGAATCTTGTTCTAAGCCTTTTTGGATGTTTTGAATGTTTTGATTGATCATATTAGAAATTGCACCAAACTCATCTTTGGTATTAACTTTAATGAGTGCTGCAGTTTTTGCCTCATAATTTACATACGCAAAGAATTGCGCCAAGCCTGCTTGAATTTCTTTAATTGGCTTCAAAAATGTGCGAATAATGAAATACAGAATCACTGCACCCAATACAATTAATACAAGATTAACGACAATGCCATGCATTGCTGCTACATTAGCTCCTGCAATATAATCCGCATAGTCTGCACTTGCAACCATAATCCAACCAAATGGCATTACCCAATAATGTGTGATGCTTTCTACTCCACGATGATCTTTCAAGACGGTAACACCATGCGGACTTTTTTTAGCTGCCTCCATAATAGCGGCTTCTTGCGGAAGCTGTTTACCATCTAAAACAAGCTCTGGAATCTCGTGTGAAACAATTTCTCCACTTTGATCCATAATGTAAATGCTTAAACTTGGAAAATCATCAGTGTCAAAATTTTTAAAACGATTTTGGAATAAATCCAAAGAAATATCTACCGCAACCACTCCAGCAAATTTTCCATTTTGGAAAAATGGTAATGCAGCGGTCGCAAGATATTGCCCTGCTAACTTACCACTTTTGGAAAGATATGCAGGCGTTACGATAAATCCTTGTTTCTCTTTAGCGAGTTTATACCAATTTCTTTGGCGCATATCGTCATTTATAGGAGTCAGCATATTGCTAAATTCCAATGGAGCGGCATCGTCTAACCACTCATCAATAAAATCACCATTATCATCATACACCATATAAATATCGGGATATTTTACGGTGTATTGCACGTGAGATAAAAGTTCTCGCAGTCTTGAGACATCATCCCTATTAATCTTGCTAATCTCATTGGCTATAAATTTCAAATGTTGCTCCGCTTCAATATTCATCGTAATATTAATCGTTGTATAAGAAGCCTTTAAAATCGATTCTTGTAAGACGTGAAAGACTTTAATAGAATCATCAGTAGTATTTTTATAGTTAAAAAATATGCCAATACCGACAATTGCAACAAATGCGATAACAATAAGACCAGCTATCTTTGTAACCAAAGATTTCATTTAAACTCCTTTTTTCCCAAATTAAAAATTTTCGCGTGAGATTATACTTCAATAAATCCCAGCTGAACCTTAATCAATGCGGTTAAATAAACACTTTAAAACATTTATAAAAATAAAGAATTAATAAAAAGAAAAGTAGAATCCCAACTTGCGCAAGGCAAGTTGGTAGAAGGATTATGCGAGTTGCACTCTTAACATCCAAATAGCTTTTTCTAAGCTAGCGACTTTCTCATCTGCTAACGCAATAGTTGCTTTGTCATTTGCTTCCCCTGCTAAATCTGAAAGCTCTCTAAAAGACTTCAAAAAATACTCATAATCAGGCAAGATAATCTTTACAATATCTTTAGAGGTAAAGCTTGTATTGGAATCCTCTTTAATTTGACTGGCAGCTAACATATCTTTTAGTGTTACATAAGGCTTCTCACCGATTTGTAAAACACGCTCTGCAACTTCGTCCATTTGCTCTGTTACTTCATCATACATTGCTTCTAATGCACTATGCACGGGGTGAAAATCCATTCCTTTAACATTCCAATGGTAGTTATGAAGCTTAATATAAAATACTGCGGAATCCGCTTGAATTTGCTTAAGTTTTTCAACGATTTGACTCATTTATTTCTCCTTATAAAAATTTAATTGAAATTATACAAAACGATTCTTAAAGGAAAATAATTATCATTAAACTT
>JALEPE010000054.1 GCA_022766795.1 Helicobacter sp. | reverse complement strand
TCCGTCATTGCGAGATTCCGCTTGCGGAATCGTGGCAATCCATAATTTTGAACTACTTTTAAGCCTCTACTTCCGTCATTGCGAGGCAACGCCGAAGCAATCCATAATCTAATCTTACCTTTAAAGATTCTATTGCGGACTTCTAGGACTTCCTTTGTTTATGGATTGCTTCGTCCATTCGCTTTGCTCATTCCTCGCAATGACAGAGGTGGTAAAGCGTAAAGTATGCAAGTTTATGGATTTGCGCTAAAGCGGGTGCGAAGCTTTGCGCAACGCACGCCACGATTCCACAAGTGGAATCTCGCAATGACAATTGGATATAAAATTATGGATTGCCACGACTTCTTACGAAGTCTCGCAATGACAAAATGTAACCCTTCCGTCATTGCACACCCCCTCACTTCCGTCATTGCGAGCGTAGCGAAGCAATCTATAACCTTATCTTTCTTTAAAGATTCCATTGCAGGCTTCTAGGACTTCCTTTGTTTATGGATTGCTTCGTCATTCGCTTTGCTCATTCCTCGCAATGACAGAGGTGGTAAAGCGTAAAGTATGCAAGTTTATGGATTTGCGCTAAAGCGGGTACGAAGCTTTGCGCAACGCACGCCACGATTCCACAAGTGGAATCTCGCAATGACAAAATGTAACCCTTCCGTCATTGCACCCCCTCACTTCCGTCATTGCGAGCGTAGCGAAGCAATCTATAACCTTATCTTTCTTTAAAGATTCCATTGCGGACTTCTAGGACTTCCTTTGTTTATAGATTGCTTCGTCATTCGCTTTGCTCATTCCTCGCAATGACAGAGGTGGTAAAGCGTAAAGTATGCAAGTTTATGGATTTGCGCTAAAGCGGGTGCGAAGCTTTGCGCAACGCACGCCACGAAAATTTTCAAATTTTCTCGCAATGGCAGGGGTGCGCAATGATACACCTCCACGCAACCCTAGAACTTCTTTTTGTTTGTTTCATTCAAAACATCTGTGGCTAGATTATCAACCACTTGAGAAATCTCCGCACAAGAATTTGCAATCCCTTCGTTCTCTTGCGTAAGCTGCTCTAATTTCTCTATAACCCCATTAATCTGCTCTACACTTTTAACTTCCTCTTTAACTGATTCACTCATATCGTTAATGCCTTGCACCAGCATATTAACATTAGCTTCAATCTCGCTTAGCGACTTCCCGGTGCGCTCGGCTAATTTACGCACTTCATCAGCAACCACTGCAAATCCACGTCCGTGCTCACCTGCGCGTGCCGCTTCAATAGCAGCATTGAGTGCTAAAAGATTTGTTTGGTCTGCAATATCCTTAATTACGCCTACAACATTTTTAATATCATCGCTCTGCGCAATTACTTCGTAGCTTTTATTTGCTACATTTTGCATAGATTCCGTAATTGTATGCACAGCAATACTTGTTTGTTCCAATGATTGCGTTTGTTCGTGGGAAGAAGCTTGTAGATTCATCACACGTTCTTGTAATGTGTTAGAATGCTTTTTGAGCGTCATTGCGATTTGACTAGACTGCTGTAACATCTTTTGTGTATGACGTCCTAGCTCGTTAATGCGTTCTACCACGTGCAGTAAAACACCCTTACTATCTTTTGTATCTGCCGTGTGCGTGAAGTCATTGTTCTTATACACTTCAAGCGTTTTTTCAATAGTTTCAAAATTATGGTTTAAATCTTGCAATGTTTGGTTTAAATACAGCTTAATATTATTGAGTTGCGCGTTGTTAGATTCTGCCGTAATGAAATGCCTAAAGTCTCCTTCTTTTGCGTGTTCTAAGGATTCTAATGTGCTTTTTACACAGGCGCGTTCTTTTTCTAAATTTGCTTGAATCCTATAAATATTTTCATTAATCGCACTCGCCATTTCACCAATTTCATCTTTTGTGTGTATTTTAAGCGGTTCAACACTACTCTTTGTTAAATGTAAGTAGTCAAAGAAATCTAAGATTCCTTTACGCAATGGCGTAATTGGACGCAAAATAACCCGTGCGATAATATTAATAAATGCAATCAAAATCAAAGCAAACACACCCAAAAAAATTGCTAAGAACGCCGTATTTTCACGCACAGATTGATATAAAGATTCCTCATATCCCACCAAACACACATTCCATTGTGTTAAAGGATTTTTAGAACAAATTCCAAAATTTTGCTTACCCGCCTCCTCAAAAATTATGAATTGATTTTGTTGATTTTTGGATTTCTCATCAAGCAGTTTAGAGATTTCACTGGTTTTTAGGATTTCATTCTTATCTTTTGATAAGATAATTTGTCCGCTGGGATCGGTGGCAAAAATCCTATATTTTGCATCTTTGGAGAGTGCAATTAAATATTCATTCAGCGGCGTTAAGGCAATATCTCCACTCACCACACCATACAATCCACTATCCACCATAAGCGGAACTCCAAACCCAAATACAGGCACTTTTTTGCTTGCCTGCAACCACGCTTTATTAAGAATTATTGCTTTATTCTGCGCCTTAGTATCTGAATACCAACTGCGCTTTCTAGGGTCATAACCACTTTCAGGATAAACGTGATTTCCATTGCTGCGCAGCATTCTCCCCGTTTCCTCCACACCAAAATACACGAGATTAAAACCATTTGCCCTCTCAATCAATTCTAAACTCTTTGCGATACTTGCTTCATTATCTAAATTCTTTGCAATATCTTCTTTTAAACTATTGATTGCCGCTTGCTTCTCTGTGATATAAGAAGTGAGTAATAATTGCATTGACTCTAATTTGTCCTTGTAATTCATTTCTTCATTTGCGAGTGCAGTTGTTTTGCCACTTTGATACTGCAACAAACCAAAAATTAAGAATCCTACAATTGCTGTTATCGTAATGCTTAGAGTCATTTTCATACTTAAAGACAGCTTCATTAACCTTCCTTTGTAAAAGTTTTTAAAATCCAACATCCACAAATTATACAAAGTTAATTTATTTTTTATCACGATAAAGTTTTAGAATCCGTGAAAATATTGCAAGCGCAAGTATATTATTGTAGAATCGTAACACTGATGCAGCATGAGTTGTTGCACACAAACAATCATACAACTAAAGATTCCACTGCGTCATTGCGAAGTGGTTTGCTTTCTGTCATTGCGAGATTTCGCAAAGAATCGCAGCGTGCGTTGTGTAAGCAACTCACCCGCTTTGAGCTGCAAATCTATAAATAAAAGCAGTCTTAAAAAGCCTGCAATGGAATCCTTAAAGGTAAGATTAGATGATGGATTACGACACTTTTATGTTATAATCTCATTATCCATTTGGCAGAATGGATAAAAAGGTTGCAGACCTTTGGATTTGGTTAAGCTCAACTTCTTTGGGAGTTGGGCTTTTTTTTTTGGCTATTTGGTTGGGAGCGTGGGAGGATTCCAAATCCAAAGGAGTCCATAATGTTGGAGCTTCTAAACCTCTGCATTGCGATCCTTGCAATCTTGGTTACTCTCTTTTCCAAAGAAATAAGAGAATGGCTAAGACTTAAATGATTGCCTCTCTGCAATTTTCCACAAGGCTTTGCCACCCTTGTGGTTTCTTAATATTTCTATTCTTTTAAGATACCCCGACTTTCTCATTGCGCTACTTTCTGTCATTGTCCTACTTTCTGTCATTGCGAGAATGCGTAGCATTCGTGGCAATCCATAATTTTATTAATCAATAAAGATTCCATTACAAAGTTTTCTTTATACTTGATTGTGGATTTGCAAGTGTGGGCAAATTTGCTAACGCAAATGTGCGCTTCGCTACGCTCGCAATGACAGAGGTGGGGCGTAAGTGGAATCGTATTTAAGATTCCATTCCTAGTTCTTTCGCTAAGAATCTACCGGTATGGCTACCTGTTTTTTTATGACGTCTAGCAATGCGTTCTGGGGTTCCGCTATCTACGATATTGCCTCCACCATTTCCGCCCTCTGGTCCAATATCTAGGATAAAATCAGCGTTTTTAATCATATCTAAATTGTGTTCAATCACAATTACGCTATTGCCCAAATCTGTCAAATGGTGCAACACGCGCACAAGTCTATCTACATCGGCAAAATGTAAGCCTGTGGTTGGCTCATCTAGCACATAGAGTGTTCTCCCGGTATCCTTGCGGCTAAGTTCTTTTGCAAGCTTAATGCGTTGGGCTTCTCCTCCGCTTAGCGTTACTGCATTTTGCCCTAATGTGATGTAGCCCAAGCCCACATCTTGCAATGTTCTTAACTTTTGATAAATGCGTGGAATCTTGGCAAAAAACTCGCACGCTTCATCAACGCTAAGTGCTAAAACTTCTGAAATATTCTTGCCTTTGTAAGTAACTTCTAATGTTTGTGTGTTGTAACGCGTGCCACCACAAGCATCGCATTTAACCATAATATCGGGTAGAAAGTGCATTTCTATTTTAATTTCGCCTTCGCCCATACATTTTTCACATCTTCCGCCTTTGACATTAAAGCTAAAACGACTAATTCCATAATTGCGAATTTGAGCTTCTTTTGTCTGGGCAAAAATCTGCCGAATCTCGTCCATTGCTCCAGTGTAAGTGGCGGGGTTGGAACGCGGTGTGCGCCCAATGGGGCTTTGGTCAAGATAAATGACTTTATCTAATTTTTCTAAACCAAGAATCTCTACGCCATCAACTTTTTTTACCTTTTTACTATTGTTGAGCAGTTCTTGTGCTACAGGAAGTAGGGTTTGTAAGATTAAAGAGCTTTTACCGCTTCCACTCACGCCACTGACGCACACAAAGTTCTTAAGTGGAAGTTTCACACTTAAATTATGGATATTATTGATATTCACATTGTGGATTTCTAGCCAGTCTTCTTGATTGCGGCGAACAAAATATTCTATGGCTTTTTCTTTATTAAGATATTGTGCGGTTTGTGTTTTACTCTTTAATAATTGTGTGAGATTTCCGCTAAAAACAACTTCTCCGCCGTATTTACCTGCGCCCGGTCCAATATCTACGATAAAATCGGCGTGTTCAATGGTTTCTTTATCGTGTTCTACGACAATCACGCTATTACCTTTTTGTTGCAGACTACGTAAGGTTTTGATAAGCTTTAATGTGTCGCGCTCGTGGAGTCCGATACTTGGCTCATCTAGTACATACATTACGCCAGTTAATCCGCTTCCAATTTGGCTTGCGATTCTAATGCGTTGGGATTCCCCCCCGCTAATACTTCGCGCATCACGTCCTAAACTTAAATACCCCAAGCCTACATCATAGAGAAAATAAAGCCTCTCGCAAATTTCCTTTAGAATCGGGGCGGCAATCATTGCGTTTTGTGCGTCCAAATGCGAAAAATTTTGCGTATTTGCAAAGAATCCATAGCAGTTTTCAATAGGCAAATCTAGTAACTCTCCGATATTTTTACCTGCAACTTTTACCGCTAAACTTTCGGGCAATAAACGATGCCCGCCACAGGCTTCGCAGGTCTTTTCACTCATATAATCGCCCAAGTCTTTATTGTCTTTAAACATATCGTATGCAATGGAAATAATCCCAGCAAATGGACGCGTTAGCTGCGTGCCTTTCCAGCTAAAGCTCACAGAATCACCATTGCCATATAAAATAATCTTTTGTTCGCGTTCTTGCAAATCCTCAAAAGTTGCCTTGGGGTTAATTTGATTGGCTAGGCAAAACGCACGAAAAAGCTCATTGTAGTAGCCCTTGTTAAAGCCGTAAAAAATTTTGATTCCCCCTTCCATTAAAGGTAGGCTTTTATCTAAAATCTTTTTAATATCAATGCTATAACGAATCCCTAGTCCATCGCATTTTGGGCAAGCACCCTTTGGGGAGTTAAACGAGAAGCTTAGAGGTTCTAGTGGTGTAAAAGAAACCTTACAATCAAAGCAGGCTAAATGCTCGCTGTAATGCACGAGTTTGGGCTTTTCGCTATCGTTTAGAATCTCAATTTCAACTTCACCATAGGATTCTTTTAATGCTTTTTCGATGGCATCTGCAATTCTGTCTTTATTAGCAGGATTGACAACTACGCGGTCAATTACAACTTTAATGGTGTGTTTTTTGGTTTTTGCTAAAGTAATTTCCTCATCTAAGCGCACTAAAACACCATTAATTTGCGCTCTTACATAGCCTTTTTGGCGCAGGGATTCTAATTTATCATTGAAAGTTCCCTTTTTTTCGCGGATAATGGGAGAAAGGATTAGAATCTTGGAGTTTTCTGGAATCTTTAACACTTCGGCGATGATGTCGCTTGTATGCATTTGCGAAATAGGCTTCCCGCATAAATGGCAGTGCTGCACTCCAATGCGTGCAAAAAGCAGGCGAAAATAATCGTAAATTTCCGTAATGGTGCCAACAGTGGAACGTGGGTTTTTGCTAGTGGTTTTTTGGTCAATAGCGATGGCGGGAGTTAGCCCTTCAATCTTATCCACATCGGGTTTGCCGATTTTATCCAAAAACTGCCTTGCGTAGCTAGATAGCGATTCTATATAACGGCGTTGCCCTTCTGCATAAAGTGTATCAAAAGCTAAAGTGCTTTTACCGCTACCGCTAAGTCCCGTTAGCACGACAAGCTTATTTTTAGGAATGCTAAGATTAATATTTTTGAGATTATTTTCTTTTGCGTTTGTGATGATGATGTGGTCTAGCGGAGATTCCAAAACAGCCCCTTAATATTAATAAAGTAAGTCAGTAATTATAACAGAATCCTGTGCATTTTATTTTGATTTTGTATGAGAAAAAGTGAGTAAAATGCGATATAATTATGCAATTAAATTTGCGATTCCACTGAAAAGGATAAAATTATGTTACTTTTTACCCCGGGTCCTACTCCTGTACCAGAGTTCGTTCGTGTCGCGATGAGTGAGCCAACACTTCACCACCGCACACCAGAATTTGAAGCGATTTTTGCAAAAACGCGTGCGCTATTAAAAGAGGTTCTTGATCTTCCAGAAGTTTTAATGCTTGCAAGTTCCGGAACAGGAGCAATGGAGGCTTGCGTTACTTCCTTGTGCGCAAAAAAACTCCTAAGTGTCAATAGCGGAAAGTTTGGGGAAAGATTTGGCAAGATTGCAAAAGCCTTTGGAATCCCGAATGTGGAAATTAAAAATCCTTGGGATATACCAGCAAGTTTAGAGCAAGTGCTAGAGGCTTTAAGACAGAATCCCGATATTGACGCATTTTGTATTCAAGCGTGTGAGAGTGCGGGTGGATTGCGTCACGCTTATGAAATACTAGCAAAAGCCGTTAAGGAATTTAATCCTAATATTATGGTGATTGTTGATGGTATTACCGCAATGGGTGTTGAAAAGATTGGAGTAGAAAACATTGATGCTCTCATTGGTGGCTCTCAAAAAGCCTTTATGCTGCCACCGGGTCTTAGTATCATTGGGCTAAGTCAAAAAGCAATAGAGAAAATTGAGGAACGCGATGTGGGATTCTATTTTAATCTTAAAACAGAATTAAAAAATCAAGTGAAAAATACAACTGCTTGGACTGCGCCAACAACGATTATTATCGGGCTTTGCGCGTTTTTAGAAAAGGCAAAAAGCATAGGGTTTGATACGATTTATAAGCAGACAAAAGCGCGTTCGCTTGCTTGTGATATGGCAATGGAAAATATTGGATTAAAGATTTATCCGACTATTCCAGCTTTGAGTATGACTTGTGTGTATCACGAAGAAAGCGATAAGATTCGTAAAGTGCTAAAAAATTTCTATAATGTCAATATTGGCGGTGGGCAAGATCATTTAAAGGGCAAGATTTTTAGAATCAACCATATGGGAATGGTAGATATTAGCGAGATTGCTTGGGTGGTGAATGCCGTAGAATTAGCACTTGATACGTTAGGAATGCGTGAGTTTAATGGGTTGGCTAATCAAGTATTTATAGAGCGATACTATAAAATTCTACAACAAAATTAAATGAAAATTTTAGTAACAGGCACGGCGGGGTTTATCGGCTCATTCTTAGCTAAACGCTTATTGGAACGCGGAGATGAGGTTGTAGGGCTAGATTGTATCAATGATTATTATGATGTGCGCATTAAATATGGGAGATTAGCAGAGGCAGGAATTGCGCAGGATTCCATTGCGGAAAATGCGTTGGTGCAAAGTAGCAAATATCCCAATTACCGCTTTATCCAGTTAAAATTGGAGGATAGGGAGAATCTTTTTAAACTTTTTGAAAATGAAAAGTTTGATAAAGTTTGCAATCTTGCGGCACAAGCGGGTGTGCGCTATTCTTTGGTGAATCCTTATGCCTATGTGGAGAGTAATATTATAGGATTTGTGAATATCTTAGAAGCGTGTCGGCAGTTTGGTATCAAGCATTTAGCCTATGCGTCTAGTTCCTCTGTGTATGGGTTGAATGAAAAAATGCCTTTTAGCACAAGCGACAATGTGGATCACCCCATTAGCCTCTATGCGGCAAGTAAAAAGAGCAATGAGCTAATGGCACATACTTATTCTTATTTATTTAACTTGCCTACAACGGGTTTGCGATTCTTCACGGTTTATGGTCCTTGGGGGCGTCCGGATATGGCATTATTTTTATTTACAAAGGCGATTTTAGAGGGCAGGGCGATTGATGTGTTTAATCACGGGCAAATGCTAAGGGATTTCACTTATATTGATGATATTGTAGAGGGTGTGGTGCGCGTAATAGACCATAATGCGGAATCAGATTCTAAATGGAGTGGAAAAGCACCTAATCCGCATAGCTCCAAAGCACCTTATAAAATCTATAATATCGGAAACAACAATCCGGTTAAATTAATGGATTTCATTGAGGCGATTGAAAAAGAACTTGGAAAGGTGGCAAAGAAAAATATGCTTCCACTGCAACCCGGTGATGTCCCAGCGACTTACGCGAATGTAGAGGATTTGGTTAGTGATTTAGGCTATAAGCCAAATACAAGCATTCAAGAGGGGATTAAAAACTTTGTTATGTGGTATAGAGAGTTTTACCGAGTGTAGCGGAATCCTAGCGGATAAATTCCTCTAAAATTTCGCTATGTAAAACGGGAGTAAATTCTAGGATTTGGTATGTAGCTGCATTATTTTGTGCGTAAGGGTCATATTTAAAAAATACTTCCGCAGATTCTTTAGAATCAAATCTGCCCATAACGATTCCACCCGTTCTTGGATTCATCGGTCCGCTTGCTAAGAGATTCTTACTTGCATAGCCTTTTTGTAAAAAGGCGCGGTGAGCGGGCAAAATGCTTTCAATTTCACTCATTGGTTTTGTGTAGGTGATTAAAATAACAAATAGATTTTTCATATTTTTCTCCTTTTGCTTACATTCCTTTTTTTGCGTCTTCTAATCTCTGTTTTTCCGAGATATTTTGTGCTAAATTATCCCAACGCAATTTTGCACCCCCTAAAATATGAAAATGCAAATAGGGAATCTCTTGCCCGCCATCTACACCGATATTACTAATGACGCGATAGCCACTTTTATCAAGCCCTAAAAGTTTAGCAACTTCTTGGATAAAGCACGTTAAACCTACCATATCTTGCGGATTTAACTCTTGAAAATCTTTAGCAAATTTTTTTGGAATCGCTAAAACGTGAATGGGTGCTTTGGGCGCAATGTCGTGAAATGCTAGAAAATCATCATTTTCTAAGACTTTATTGCAAGGGATTTCACCTTTAATGATCTTTTCAAATATATTCATTGTTTTTGCCTTTGCTTTAAGTTTGTGAAATTTTACCCAATTTTATGTAGAGTTTTGCATAATATTAAGAAAAGTAAATTATTTTTTTTATACAATCTCATCACTATTTTAAAAAGAGTGGGAATATTAATGGAAGCAATATTTTCTAAAATCCAAGAAGTGCAGAGCACTGCGGAGTTAGAGGAAATCCGTATTTTAGTTATGGGTAAAAAGGGGAGTTTGACTGCGAGATTTGCAGAGCTTAAGTGCTGCGATGCGGAGAGCAAAAAGATGCTTGCAAAAGAGTTAAATGCTTTGAAGCTTCGCTTTGAAAAGGCTTTAGCGGATAGAAAAGAAGTGCTAAGCTTAAAAGAATTAGAAGAAAAATTAAATGCGGAAAAGATTGATGTTTCACTCTTTAGTCCGAGTAATTTAAAAGGCGCTCATCACCCTGTAATGCTGATGTTAGATAGAATCGTAAAATATTTTGTGGAAATGAATTTTTCATTAAATGTTGGACCTTTGGTGGAAGACGATTTTCATAACTTTGAAGCGTTGAATTTACCCAAGTATCACCCTGCGCGTGATATGCAAGATACATTTTATTTTAAAGATGGTAAGCTGCTACGCACGCATACTTCTCCTGTGCAGGTGCGCACAATGGAGTCACAACAGCCGCCAATTCGTATGATTTGTCCAGGAAGTGTATTTCGCTGTGATTATGATTTGACGCATACGCCAATGTTTCATCAAGTTGAAGGCTTGGTAGTAGAGCAGGGCAAGGATTCCGTAAGTTTTGCGCATCTCAAGTTTATTTTAGAGGACTTTTTGCGGTTTATGTTTGGTAATGTGAAAGTGCGATTCCGTTCAAGCTTCTTTCCTTTTACGGAACCGAGTGCGGAAGTGGATATGAGTTGTATTTTTTGTAAAGGCTCGGGGTGCCGTGTATGTTCGCACACAGGGTGGCTAGAAGTGCTAGGCTGTGGTATGGTAGATGATAATGTTTTTAAGGCAGTAGGCTATGAAAATGTTAGTGGATATGCTTTTGGGCTTGGTGTGGAGCGGTTTGCAATGTTAGCATATGGTGTGCCAGACTTGCGCGCATTTTTTGAGAGTGATTTAAGAATTTTGGAGCAATTTAAATGATTTTTACAACGAGTATTTTAAGCCAGATTTTACCGCTAGAGCAAATCACTAGCGCAATGCTATATAGCACTTTAAATAAGATTGGATTGGAAGTAGAATCTTTTTGCGTTAAAGTTGCGCCAAATGGGGTTGTTGTTGGTAAAATTTTAGAGTGCAAAAAACATCCCGATGCGACAAAGCTTAATGTTTGTCAAGTTGCTATTGGTGGTGTTGAAGGTGCGTATGAGACGCGTCAAATTGTGTGCGGTGCGCCTAATGCAAGAGAGGGAATTTATGTTGCTGTTGCTTTAGAGGGTGCGCAATTACCAGAAATTGCAATTAAAAAGGCAGTGTTGCGTGGCGTAGAGAGTTGCGGTATGCTCTGCTCCACGACAGAATTGGGATTTCCAAAGTTAAATGACGGAATCGTAGAATTAGATTCAAGTATGGGTGAGCTGATTATTGGTAAAGAGTTGTGTGCATACCCTATTTTTAATGATGCGGTGTATGAAATCTCTATTACGCCAAATCGTGGTGATTGTATGAGTTTAATGGGGGTAGCTAGGGATTTAAGTGTGGCGTTTGATTTGGAATTAAAACCTCTTAATGTGTCAAAAGCTTGTGATAATGCACCGGGAATTGGACGTGTCTTGCAAATTGTTGCAAACAGCAAACACGATGCGTCTTTGTTGTTCCAAGCATTGGAGACAACCCCTAGCACAATGCCATTGAATGTGAATATGATACTAGCCTATAATGAGATATTGGAGGGATATTGGCTAAAAGATGCAATCAACTTTAGCACGCTTTTTAGTGGGGTAATTGTGAATGCTTATCCGCAGAGTTTTTGCCAGCTTGATAGTCAAAAGGCGGTTTTGACACTCAAAAAAGACGAAAAAGGCTTTGAAAGCATTTATTGTGGGGAGAAAAAACTCTCAAG
The DNA here is from genome assembly GCA_022766795.1 of Helicobacter sp. Lineage (GTDB taxonomy): Bacteria > Campylobacterota > Campylobacteria > Campylobacterales > Helicobacteraceae > Helicobacter_D. The sequence goes on along the minus strand of JALEPE010000054.1, from coordinate 31,329 downwards.
CATTGGCATTAATCTCTGTGCATATGATACACAAAAACAATGTGTAAGCACGCAATGTGGGAAGGATACAAAAGAATTTATTATTTTAGAAGCAAGCTATATCGCTCCTGAAATCATTGCGCAAAAAGTGTTGGAGACAAAAGAGAAAGTAGATACAAAGCTATTTCAAAGGACATCACGCGGGAGTAGTCCGGATTTAAAGACGGGATTATCCTTATTATCAGGATTGCTTTTGGGGGAAAATGGGGTTTTATACGCAGACGCACAAGAACTCATTGATATTCCTGCAAAAGATTCTATTTCTTTAGACATTGCGTTAATGGCGCGCGTGATTGGCGTGCATTTAGAAAAGGTTAAGGTTGTAACGATTCTAAAGGCATTGGGTTTTGAAGTGGAAACGCTAAGCGATAATAATTTAATCATTGCAAAACCTCCATTATTTCGCCACGATATTGTCAGATTTCAAGACATTGTAGAGGAGATTATACGCTTTTATGGCATTGATAGCGTGCCAAGCACACCTTTGCCTTTCGTGCAAAACAATCAGGCTAATGATGCATCTAAAGAATATTATTTTAAACGGAATCTTGCACAAAAAGCAGTGGGAGTGGGCTTTAATGAAACGGTGCATTTTGTCTTTGATGATAAAGAGAAGTTACAAAACTATGGCTTTGAGGTTTTGTGTGAGGATTTGGAGCTATTAAATCCCATTACAGAGGATTTAAATACTTTACGCAGCACCTTGTTGCTTGGGCTTTTAAGGGCGGTTTCTAGGAATTTTAATAATGGCTTTAATGCAATCAGCTTATTTGAAATTGGTGCAGTGTATGATAGAATGCGCATACAAAAATCTAAAATTGCATTTATCCAAAGTGGATTACTTGCAGAGGAGCAATATCCCAATGCAAAAGGAATTCAAGGCAATTTCTTTAGCTTTTGCGATAGAATCGCACGCGTGATTGGTGGGTTTAGTTTAGAACCTTTGGAATCTAGCGTGAAGCTATTTCATAGTGGGCAATGTGCGAAAGTATTGCGAAATGGAAAAACACTCGGTATGATTGCAACGTTACACCCAAAGGTTGCTAAGGAATTTGGTTTGAGCGAAGTGGGCGAAACTTATCTGTGTGAGTTGGATTTAAAACTTCTAACAGAATCCTTGCCAAAGGTTAAAATGTATTCAAAATTCCAGAAAACACAACGCGATTTAAGCATTGTTGTAGATAAAGCGATTCCATATTTTAAAATACGAGAGTGTATTGCAAATTTACAAGTGCCAAGCATTGTTAGTTTTTATCCGCTTGATGTGTATTCGGATTCCACATTGCAGGATAAAATTAGTCTAACCATTCGCTTTGGGCTGCAATCAGACAGCAAAACGCTAGAGGAAAAAGATATTAGTGAGGCTATGGAAATTGTTTTAAATGCACTAAAAACGAAGTTTGCAGTGGAGTTGCGATGAAATTAGAGGTTTTTAAGGCAGAGCATTTTAGTTTAGATACCAACAAAATTGCGGCGGATAAATCTATTTCACACCGTTGCGCAATATTTTCTTTGTTGAGTGATAAGCCAAGTTTTATTCGCAATTATTTAGAAGGTGAAGATACTTTAGATACATTAGAGATTGCTAAGAAGCTAGGATTAAAGGTGGAGCGACAAGATGGCGGGTTGCTTTTAGTGCCACCGAAGATGATTTTAGAACCTGATACGATTCTATATTGCGGGAATGCCGGGACTGCGATTCGGCTTTATTTGGGGCTTTTGAGTGCGCAAAATGGAATCTTTGTGCTAAGTGGCGATATGTATTTAAATAAACGTCCAATGCGGCGCGTTGTAGAACCATTGCGTAGTATTGGGGCGGAGATTTTAGGCAGAGAAAATGGGAATTTTGCCCCTCTAGTTGTAGTTGGGAATCCCGCATTAAGTGCGTTTGACTTTACAAGCAAGATTCCAAGCGCGCAAGTGAAATCTGCGATGATTTTAAGCGCACTATTTGCAAAAGGGGAGAGCTATTATTGCGAGCCAGAATTGAGCCGTGATCATAGCGAACGCATTTTAATGGGAATGGGTGCAGAAATAGAATCGCAAATGCAAGGGAGTGCAGCGCATATTCGCATTAAGCCATTAAAAGAAAAGTTAAAGCCCTTAACTTTAGAGATTCCAGCAGATCCTTCTAGTGCATTCTTTTTTGCGCTTGCTCTTGCTATTACACCCAATGCACGGGGTGTTTTACGCAATGTCTTACTTAATAAAACGCGGATTGAAGCTTTTAAGGTATTAGAAAAAATGGGCGTTCAAATTAACTATCATATCACTGCAGAGACTTATGAGAGAATCGGAGATATTGAGGTTGTTGCGCCTAAGGTGCTTAAGGCTGTGAGTGTGAGTGAAAATATTGCGTGGTTGATTGATGAGATTCCAGCCATTGCCATTGCAATGGCGTGCGCAAAAGGAGTGAGTTGCGTAACAGGGGCGCAGGAATTAAGAGTTAAAGAAACAGATCGCATTAAGGCTGTTGTGGATAATCTAAAGCTGTGCGGGATTGACGCAGAGGAAAAAGAGGACGGATTTACAATTTGTGGTGGAGAGTTTAAAAAAGCTTGTGTGCCTAGTTATGGTGACCATAGAATCGCAATGAGCTTTGCCATAGCTGGACTTAAGTGTGGAATGGAGATTGAAAATGCAGAATATATTAATATTTCATTTCCAAATTTTTTAGAGATTCTAAAAACCATTACCCCCATAAAGGAATCTTAAATGCAAGTGCGTTTAGCGAAAAATTATGGATTTTGTTTTGGCGTAAAACGCGCCATTGGCTTAGCAGAGAAAAAGACAAATGGAATCACGCTGGGTCCTTTAATTCATAATGCTAAAGAGATTAATCGCTTAAAAGAAAATTTTAATGTTGTCGTGAATGAGGATATTCAAACTATTCCGCAAAATGCGGAGGTGATTATCCGCACACACGGAATCCCAAAGCAAGACTTGCAAAGGTTGAAAGAAAAAACATCTAATATTACAGACGCGACTTGCCCCTTTGTAACAAAGCCGCAAAAAATTTGTGAGAAAATGAGTGCAGAGGGTTATCAAATTATTATTTTTGGTGATATTAAACATCCTGAAGTGAAGGGTGTGATGAGTTATTGCGAAAATAATCCTTTAGTGGTGGAGAATTTAGAGGCATTAAAGGGAGCAAAGTTACACGATAAAGTGGTGTTAATCTCACAAACGACTAAAAATGTAGAATCTTTTTTAGAAATTGCAAATTATTTAATTAGAAATTGCGCGGAATGTAGAGTGTTTAATACGATTTGTAATGCAACATTTGATAATCAAGATTCTGCTAGAAATTTAGCAAAAGAAGTGGATGTGATGGTAATTGTCGGGGGAAAAAATTCGTCTAATACGAAGCAGTTGTATAATATTTCTAAGGAATATTGCGCAGATTGTTATTTGATTGAGGATTATTCAGAGTTGGATTCTGCGTGGTTTTTGGGTAAAAAAATATGCGGTGTAACAGCGGGTGCTTCTACTCCAAAGTGGATTATTGACGCAGTTGTAAAAACGATTGAAAAATATTAATTTTTATACTTTTAAAAGGCAAAATTTAATAGAATACCACGATTATTTTTTTAAAAAGGGCATAGATGGCTGTTGTAGGAATTAATTCACAAGAGTTGGATAAAATTGTTATTGATGAGAATGAAGATTTTGCTTCAATGTTTGAACAATTTGAGAAAAGAGAGAATGAGCGCGTTTCAGAGGGAAATATCGTTGCGATTGAAAATAATCAGGTGATTATCGCGGTTCCCGGTGAGAAGAAAGAAGGTATTGTTGCGTTAGATGAGATTCAAGATTCACAAGGAAATCTACTCTTTAAAGTTGGTGATACTTTACCGATTTTGATTACAGGCAGACGCAATGAGCAACCGATTGTTTCTTATAAAAAAGCAGTGCGCAGGGAAAAGGTGCGTCAGTATATCCAAAGCTTAGGAACGGATTATAAAGATAAAATCGTGGAAGGCATTGTCGTTAAACGCAATAAGGGCGGATATGTTGTTGAAAGTGGTGATGTGGAATTTTTTATGCCAAAATTTGCGGCAGCATTTAAAGAGGGCAGCAAGGTTGAAGGTAAAAAAATCCGTGCTTGCATTATTAATGTAAAACCAGAAGAAGATAGTATTGTTATCTCGCGGAAACGTCTTTTTGAGATTGAAAATACAGTTAAAAAAGATACGATAGATAATCTTTTAAAAGAGCAGGGTGTATTAGAGGGTAAGGTTAAGAAAATCACAAGTTTTGGAATGTTTGTGGATGTCAATGGTGTAGAAGGCTTGGTGCATTACACGGAGATTAGCTATAAAGGACCTGTTAATCCTTCTAAACTTTACAAAGAAGAGGATATTGTTCCTATCAAAGTGCTAAATTATGATAAAGATAAACGCCGATTGGCATTATCCATTAAAGCAACAGCGGAAGATCCGTGGAGAGAAGTAGAAAAAGAATTAGAAGTGGGCGATGCAATTAAGGTTATTGTTAGTAATATTGAACCCTATGGAGTTTTTGTGGATTTAGGAAATGATATTGAAGGATTCTTGCATATTTCTGAAATTTCTTGGAATAAAAATATTCAAAATCCAGAGGAATTTTTAAAAGTTGGACAAGAAATTGATGTAGAAGTCATTGAAATTGATCCAAAAGATCGTCGTTTGAGAGTATCGTTGAAAAAATTGCTTGATAAGCCCTTTGAGCAATTTGCTAAAAAGCATAAAGAAGGAGAGGTGCTAAAAGGTGTTATAGCGACTTTAACAGATTTTGGTGCTTTTGTAAAATTAGATGGTATTGATGGATTGTTGCACAATGAAGATGCGTATTGGAATAAGAATGAGAAATGCAAAGATTTAATGAAAGTTGGCGAGAGTGTAGAAGTAAAAATTGCAAAAATTGATCGCCAAAAAGAGCGTATTTCTCTAACGCGTAAAGGCTTAATTCCGTCTCCAGTTGATGAATTTGCGAAAAAATATTCCGTAGATGATACTGTTGTTGGAACGGTTAGAGACATAAAGGATTTTGGTGTATTTGTCAAAATTGATAATGAAATGGACGCATTGATTCGTAATGAGGATTTAGCACCCCTCAAAAAAGAGGAAATTAAGGTTGGAGATAAGATTAATGGCATAATATCCTTACTTGATGCGGAGAATAATAGAATTCGTGTCTCTGTGCGCAGATTAGAAAAACAAAAGGAAAAAGCAAGTCTTAAAAACTTTAATGATAATGCAAGTGATAAAATGACATTAGGGGATATTATTAAAGACCAAATCTCATAATAAAATAGGGGCAATATGCAAACAAGGCTGTTGATTGGTATTTTTACAATCTTTACTTGTATATTGCTGTTTATTCTAATACGTTATTACATTGGAGCAATGAATTTATATGAGTTGCCCAAAGTAAGTCCTTATGAGCTTGCAAAGCCTGATGCAATGTTAGGTCTTTCAGAATCAGAGTGGGTGGATCGCTTATCGGGTAAAAATGAGCGAGAATTTATCTATCCCGCATCGGAGTTACAAGTAAAATTGTTGTATGCAGGTGAAACCAAAAAAGATACAAAAGAGGTTTTTAGAGTTTCTGTTGGCGTGATTAACGATTATCAGTTTTTTTGTATTAATCAAGTTTTTGGTGCGCATAACATTGAATATTCTTACTATAAAATTGGTGAGAATATTTGGTTGGTTGTTGCAACAGAGGACGAAAAATATTTGCGTCGTGTGCTAGAAAAATTGAAACATTACGCAATCCACTACACTTTATCAAAAACCTAGAATGGAGGAAGTTTAATGTCAAAATATACAATTATTGTTTGTGATCATATTCACAAGAGTGGATTAGACCTATTAAGTAAAGACACAGAGGTAGAAATGTTGAATTTGGCGGATTTGCCAAAAGATGCGTTAAAAAAAGAATTGCATAAAGCAGATGTCGCCATTACTAGAAGCTCTACAGATGTTGATACGAGTTTTTTAGAGTCTGCACCGAAGTTGCGTGCGGTTGTGCGTGCAGGTGTGGGCGTGGATAATGTGGATATTGAAAGCTCTAGTAAGAAAGGTGTTGTGGTGATGAATGTCCCAACAGCAAATACAATTGCTGCGGTGGAGCTAACTTGTGCGCATATTTTAAGCGCGATTCGTAATTATCCTGACGCAAATGCACAGCTTAAAGTTGAGCGTAAGTGGAAACGTGAGGATTGGTATGGCACAGAGTTAAAAGATAAAAAGCTTGGAATTATTGGCTTTGGAAATATTGGAAGTAGGGTTGGAAAGCGAATGAAGGCTTTTGAAATGGAAGTGATTGCGTATGATCCCTATATTAACCCCGCTAAAGCGACAGATGCAGGAATCACATATACAAGGAATTTTGATGATATTTTGAGTTGCGACATTATCACAATCCATACCCCAAAAAATAAAGAAACCATTAATATCATTGATGCTCCGCAAATTGCGAAAATGAAAGATGGTGTGATTTTGATTAACTGCGCACGCGGTGGTTTATATAATGAGGATGCGCTTTATGCAGCGTTAGAGTCTGGTAAGGTGCGATGGGCAGGAATTGATGTCTTTACAAAAGAGCCGGGTACTTCTAATAAACTCTTGGATTTGAAAAATATTTATGTAACACCGCACATTGGGGCAAACACTCTGGAATCACAAGAAAAAATTGCAATCCAAGCAGCACAAGCGGCTCTTGAAGCAGCGCGTGGTTCAAGTTTCCCCAATGCGTTAAACTTGCCAATTAAAGAAAATGAGTTGCCAAGTTTTATGAAAGCATACTTAGAGTTGGTGCAAAAAATGGCGTTTTTTGCAATTCAAGTCAATAAAGATGAGGTGCGCTCCATTACCTTAGAAGCGGAAGGCGAGATTAAAGAATATTTATCTTCGCTTTCTACATTTGCGTTAGTTGGAATCTTAAATGCCACAGTAGGTGATAAGGTGAATTATGTCAATGCCCCTTATGTTGCGCAAGAGCGCGGAATTGAGGTGCAGTTAAAGAGTATGGAATCGCACGGAATCTATAAAAACAAACTCAAACTTACTTTGCTGACACAAAAAGGAACATTTAGTGTTAGTGGAACAGTGTTTAATGAAAATACACCAAAAATTATTGATGTGAATAATTTTGCATTAGATATTGAACCAAAGGGTAAAATGATTCTCTTTAGAAATGACGATACTCCGGGTGTGATTGGTTTTGTTGGGACAACTTTAGCAAAGCATAATATCAACATTGCAGATTTCCGCCTAAGCCGTTATGGTAAGGAGGCGTTAGCGTTGATTATTGTAGATGATGCAGTTGCACAAAATGTATTAGATGAGCTATCCAGCCTAAAAGCATGTATTTCTATAAAGTATGCAGTTTTATAACTAAATAAGCCCTCTGTTGGGCTTATTTTTGCATTGAAATTTTATATTTTTAAATCCTTAACTCCCTCTAACTCCAATAAGGCAAGTTTTCTATCCATTCCACCTGCATAACCACATAATTTACCGCTTGCACTAATGACGCGATGACATGGAATTATGATTGCAATAGGATTCCGATGGTTTGCGCCACCAACTGCACGCGCAGAGTTTGGTTGCTGTATCATTTTAGCAATATCGCCATAATGACATATTGTTCCATAGGGAATCGTGCGTAATGCCATCCAAATGCATTGCTGAAAGGCTGTTCCGTTGGGTCGTAAGGGAAGTTTGAAGTTTGTGCGTTTTTTAGCAAAATATTCTTCTAGTTGTTGCATAGTAAGACGAGTAAGAGGGCTTTGCGTAGATGTATTTAGTGTATTTTTTTTAGAATCTGTCATAATGGAATCTAAAAATCTAACTTCTAAAATCGCCTCTCCATCATCACAAACACGCATTACACCCAAAGGAGTGTTGAAAATTCCGTAGTAATGCGTTATCATTTAAACCAATTTTTGATTTTATCCATTAATCCTTCGTGGCAAGCAATCGGCTTGGATTCCTCATAGCCAAACGATTGATGTAATTGAGTGAGCAATTCGCGTTGCTTGTCATCAAGTTTTTCAGGATAAACAATGCTAACAACTGCAATAAAATTACCTTTTTTGCTACTATTGACGCTTTTAACACCCTCTCCATAAAATACAAATTGTTGTTTATCTTTCACGCCGACAGGTATTTTTAAATCCAATTCCTTTGTGAGGCTTGGAATTTTAATGTTACCACCAAGCATTACAAGTGTGAAAAATACTGGGACTTCCAAGTAAATGTCGTTGTGGTGGCGGATAAAATTTGGATCCTCTTGTGCAATAATCTCCACATATAAATCGCCACGTGTGCCATCTGGCATTTTGTTTCCGTGTCCTTGAACACGGATTTGGTTATTGCTATCGACACCCTCTGGAATCTTAATTTCAAATGTTTCTTGTGTTTGCTTATAGCCTTTGCCGGAGCATTTAGGACACTTTTCTGCTACCATTTGCCCACTTCCTTGACATTTAGAGCAAGTTTGTGCAAAAGTCATAAAGCCCTGTGAAAAAGTCTCTCGCCCACTTCCTTTACAAGCACTACAAGTTGTGATTTTACCATCTTTTGCGCCTGTTCCATTGCAAGTTTCACACGCACTTTTATAGTGAATATCAATCTCTTTTTTGCAGCCAAATACTGCTTCTGCAAAGCTTAATTCTAAGTTCATTGCTAAGTCTCGTGGGTATTTCTCGCTTTTGCGTGTCCTTGTGCCTCCGCCAAATCCACCAAATCCTCCGCCAAAGACGGAATTAAAGATATCAAAAATACTGCCTTCCATATCGCTAAAACCGAATCCACTAGATTCTAAGCCTTTTTTGCCATAGGTATCATAAATTTGCCGTTTTTCTTTATCGCTTAAAACTTGGTAGGCTTCGTTAATTTTTTTAAACATTTCTTCCGCATTTTTATCATCGGGATTCCTATCGGGATGATATTTTAATGCCATTTTGCGATAAGCCTTTTTGATTTCATCTCCGCTTGCTGTGCGTTGGATTTCTAGGATTTCATAGTAATCAAACTCTTCCAAAAATACTCCTATATGCAAAATAAATCGCAGATTCTAGCAAAATTCAGTTTGATAAGTGATTAAAATTTTTCTTTTTACGGAATTGTGAGTTTAAATTTATTTATTATTAATTTAAACTTAAGTAAAATGCTAAGATTTTTAATTTATGGTTTTAAAGATGAAGGCTTATCCAGAAAATTTTGCAAAACTTGTGGAATCACTAGAAAAGATTCCAAGCATTGGGCGAAAATCTGCAATGCGTTTAGCGTATTTTTTGGCTTTCGAAGATAAATTTAGTGCATTGCAAGTGGCACATCATATTGAAAGTTGCGTGCAGGAACTGCGTGTTTGTGAAGAATGTGGCGGAATCGCAAATGCTTCTGTGTGTGAAATTTGTAAAGATACAACGCGTAACAATGGAGAACTTTGCATTGTTGCAAATCCTAGAGACATTTTTTTGCTTGAAGAGAGTGGTGAATTTTTAGGGAAATATTTTGTGTTGGATAGTCTTGAAACGCTAAATCTTGGGAAGCTTGAGCATTGTATTAGTGTAAATAGAATTCAAGAGATTATTTTTGCGCTAAGTCCATCTTTGGGGAGTGATAGCATTATGTTGTATTTGGAAGATAAGTTAGAAAATTTGGGATTGCGCTTTACAAAAATCGCGCAGGGTGTGCCAACGGGAGTTAGTTTAGAAAATGTGGATCAGCTCTCAATTATTAGAGCATTGCAATCAAGGGTAAAGATTTAAAATGGCAGAAATTATCAATAATTTAAATATTTATATTATCGTTGTGGGGTTGATTTTATTTGTAAGTGTGTATGCGAGTAAAATTTCTGAAAAAATTGGACTTCCTTTACTATTAATTTTTCTAATGCTTGGAATGTTCTTGGGTAGTGAAGGGGTTGTTGGGATTAATTTTGATAACACGCTTTTGGCGCAAGCGGTAGGTTCTATTGCATTAATTTTTATTTTGTATAGTGGTGGGCTTGATACGCATTGGGAGCAGATTAAACCTGTGGTAACGAGTGGAGTAATGCTAGCGACAATTGGGGTTGTGATGACTGCTTTGGTGTTGGCAGGGTTTGTGTATGTGATGTGGGATATTACATTTTTAGAAGCATTACTTTTGGGTTCTATTGTGTCTTCTACGGACGCGGCAGCAGTGTTTATGATTTTGCGTTCTCAAAAAATTAAGTTACAGCATAATATTAAGCCTTTGTTGGAATTGGAATCTGGGAGTAATGATCCTATGGCAATTTTTCTAACTATTACATTGTTGCAGCTAATTGTTATGCAAGGCTCTACATCTGCTTGGGAATGGTTTGTTCAGTTTGTCGCGCAGTTTGCAATTGGGGGTGTGCTAGGCGTATTATGTGGTTTTATTTTTCCAAAAATTTGTGCAAAAATTAATGTTTCACAACCTGGTTTGTATCCCCTTATTAGTATTGCTTGGTTGTTTATGGTGTTTGGATTATCTGCATTGCTTGGAGGTAATGGCTATTTAAGTGTTTATTTAGCAGGAATTATGACCAACAAATATGCTTTTCCTTATAAATCACATATCATTGCATTTCACGATGCGATTGCGTGGATGATGCAGATTGTTTTATTTTTGGTGCTTGGGTTATTGGTGTTTCCATCGCAATTACCGGAAGTTGCTTGGTTTGCAATGTTGTTTGTGTTTGTGCTGATGTTTGTTGCGCGTCCTTTGGGTGTATTTACTGCTTTGTTTAAAAGCGGCTATAACTTTAAAGAAAAGTTATTTATTTCTTGGGTTGGCTTGCGCGGAGCTGTTCCTATTATCCTTGCAACTTATCCTTTTGTGTATCATTTGGAATCTTCTCAACTCATTTTTAATGTTGTGTTTTTTATGGTGTTTATTTCGGTGTTAGTGCAGGGAATGACATTAAAGTTTGTTGCGCGTTATTTAGGAATTGCACAGGAGAATGAGTAGCCCTTATAGATTCTCTTGAAAAATGAATATGCTCGGCTCTTTGGAATTAAACTCATAACCAAGCAAGGCAATATGTCTGGCGTGTAGCAAAATGCGTGTAGCAGGCTTTGCTCCATATAAGACATCGCCAACAATTGGGTGTTTAATATGTGCTAAATGTGCGCGGATTTGGTGTGTTTTTCCTGTTTTGATTTGTACATCTAATTTTGTTTTTTTGCCTGAAATTTCTAAGGGAGTAATTTGTGTAATGGCTTTTTGCCCATCGTTTGTTTTGCTAACGCTTACCTTAGCGAACTTGCCCTTTTTAATAAATAAAGGTGCATCAATGACGCATTCCTCATTGATAATCCCCTCAACAATAGCTGTATAACACTTTAATACTTGCATTTGTTTAAAGGTTTCTTTTGCCTTTTTATGAAAATCACTCCCATCTTTCACAAGCAGCAAGATTCCACTTGTTTCTTTGTCTAAGCGATGTAAAAGTGTCCATTGGGGATAAGTTTTAGCAATTTCCTCGCTTGTGAGAAAGGCTGGTTTATCAAGGGCTAGAATATTTTCATCTTGAAAAATCACTTTGGGCGTATGAATAGGCTGGATACTAAAATGCGTGTTTGGCGCAAGTAATCCTCGTGCAATTTGCACTTTTTTGCCATTAACGCTCACAAGACCCCTATCAATTAAATTTTTTGCTTCATTGTTTGAGATATTTTCTTGTAATGCTAAAAGTTTATAGGCTTTTTGTGCATCTTTTGGAATCTTTGGTGTTTGTATATTAGAATCCCTAGTGTGTTTGCGAGAGAGTGTGCTAGAATTCTTTTTTGGCTTTTGTGGTGTTGTGAATTTTGCATTGTGTGGTTTTTTTGTTATTTTCATTGGGATTCCTTTATAAGTTGCGTGATATCTAAGTGTTGTGTAATAAGGCTATTTTTTAACGGAGTCTGTAAGGTTTGTGCTAAATTTTTAATATCGCTTAATACATAGTTTTCTACGCAGGCAAATAGAGCATTTTGATTAAAAATATAAGGTCCGCTAATTAATTTTGTATGAAAAAAGGCGGGTTCAATTGGATTGTGTCCTCCAATATCCGGCAAGAAGCTACCACCTAAAATGACGCCATAAGCGATATTATAAAGGTTATTTAGCTCTCCTAGTGCATCAAGTAATACAAAAGATGATTGCAGGGAATGCGGGATTCCGTTTGTAGAGGTTTTCGTAATGGTTGGGAGGTTATTTTGTGTTAGAATCGCATTTAAAAGGCTTTCAACTTCCAAAAATCTCTCTGGATGACGTGGGGCAAATAAGAATATTTGTGTATTGTAATCTGTGGGATAAGCTTTTAGAATCTCTTGCAGAATCAGCACTTCCTCGCTAATTCCATTTTTAGAATGTGTGCTTGCAATCACCCATAAAGGTTTTTGCGGAGGTAAATAAGTGTTAGTAATTCGTGGAATTTCGGCTAGTTTTAAATTTCCAAAAACCTGGATATTCTTAGCTCCAAGTGCTTCTAGGCGCGTTTTATCCTCTTGACTTTGACAGAATATTGTATCAATATAGTCAAAAAGTTTGGAATAAAAAAAGCGGAATCGCAAATAACGTGGGAAGGAGCGCGTAGAGATTCTAGCGTTTAATAGTGTGGTTTTTGCGTGCATTTTTTTAGCATATACTAAAGGCATAAACCATAATTCTGCTTCAATAAGTGTCAGACTAAGAATCTGTTTATTATGAAGCCAAAAGGGAATAAGTGTCTCAAAGGGTAAGTATGCAATGGTGCAAGTCGGATAGAGTGTATTTGCTAGATTGAAGCCTGTTTGTGTGGTTGTGGTTAGTAAAATCGTCTCATCGTCTTTTAACTGAGTTTGTAACGTATTAATAATGCTTTGCAGAGACTTTACTTCTCCAAATGAGCAGGCGTGAATCCAGCGAAATTTTAACGTATGACTAGGCAATGGAATCGGAGAAAAAAAACGCTTTTTTAGCGATTCCTTATATTTCTGTTTAAGAGAAAGGATTGCAATCAGCGGCAGGGCGCATAAATGCACCACGCATAGCATACAATAATAAATGCCTACAAAAAAGCGCATTTAGAATTATTGATTATTATTGTAGAGGATTCTACCGCAGTGTGGGCAGGTAATAATATCATCAGAGCGGATAACATCAGAATAAATTTTGTCATTCAATCGGATAAAGCAACCCCCGCACGCTTGACGCGTTACAGGCACAACACTTGTATTTTTTGCCCATTTACGAATTTTTTCATAAAAGGAGATGATTTTTTGGTCCATTTTGCCTACAAGCTCTTCTTTTTGGGCAAATACTTCTTTTTGTTCTCTTTTGACTTTCTGGACTTCTATTTCTACTCGTTGTGCTATTTCTTCCCCTTTTTCTTTTAATTGATTGACTTTTTCCTCAAGAGAATGAATGGAATCTTTTTTGGACTCTATTAAGGTGTTTAGACGAGCAATTTCTTCGTTCGCAAAAGTAATTTGCTCTTTTGCTAATTCTTCCTCTAGGCTTAATGCTTTGCTCTCTTTCTCTGTTTTAATGAGTTTTGTTTTGTTTGCAATCTCTTCTAGTTTTAAGGATAAATCCTCCAAGTGATTCTCGTTTTTGGTGATAGAAAGTGAAATATCGCGCGAGGAGCTTTCAAGCTCTTCTATTTCACGATTTAGAGTATTTTCCTCTTCCTCAATGGCGCTTAATTCTTTTTTTACTTCTTTAATGCGAGGCTCAAAAGAATCAATTTCTTTATCAAGATTTGCGATTTCAACTAACTGACTTAAATGCTTATTCATAAATAGCTCCAAAGATTAAAATATTTAGACAAAATTAAAGGGATTTTGTGAATCTAAAATTATAGCTTTATAGCCATAATTTGTCAAAATTGGAGATAAAATTTCCCCAAAATAACATTCTAATTCATAATGCCCACAATCAATAACATTGATTCCAAGTGCTTGTGCTTCCATTGCTTCGTGGTATTTCACATCGCCTGTTATAAGGCAATCTATGCCAACAAGATTGCGTATGAAACTCCCACCGCTCCCTGTAACTAGCGCGATATTTTGTGTATTTTTGTGGTTAGATTCCGTGTATTTAAGGGAGTTTAAATGCAGTTTCTTTTTAATGTGTGCGCATAGGGATTCTATGGAATCTTCCCATACAAAACGGATTAAAAAATCTTGTTTTGTGTAGGTTTGCACTCCTAAAATCTCACGCGTAACATACTCCCCAAAATGCGTTTTGTCAAAGTTTGTGTGCATTGCAATAAGTTGGATATTTTTTTGTATGGCAAGTTGTAGGAGTTTGGCGGGATACTGCGCGAAGTTAAGTTGCTTGAGGGGGGAGAAAATTAGAGGATGGTGCGTGATTAATAGCGCATTGGATTCCATTTTTTCTAAAAGAGGCAATGTAACTTCTAAGCTTAAATAGATGTGCTGAAATTCTGCATTGCTATCGCCTAAAATCAAGCCGCAATTATCCCATACTTCTTGCAATTCAAAAGGGCTAATGGAATTTAGAATCTCTAAGATTTTTGCCACTTGCATTAAGATTCCACGCTTTTAAATGTTTTCGTCTTCTCTAAACGTTCTTGACGCATTGGCTCTTGCTTCTTGTATAGGGTTGCACAAGCTTTAGCAAGTTCGCGGATTTTTAAAATATAGTTTTGACGCTCTGTTGCAGAAATTGCTTTTCTTGCATCTAACACATTAAACAAATGACTTGCAAGCATTGCACAATCATACGCAGGTAATGGCAACCCTGCTTCAAGAGCGTGGTTGCCCTCTTGCTGCATTTTTGCAAAAAATTCAAAAAGCATTGCTGTATCTGCCACTTCAAAATTGTATTTTGAAAATTCAAATTCTCCCTCTAAATGCACATCTGCATAAGTATAATTTGGATTCCATTGAATGTCAAAAACATTTTCTACACCCTGCAAATACATTGCTAATCTTTCAGTTCCATAAGTAATTTCAACCGCCACAGGCTCACAAGGGATTCCACCTACTTGTTGGAAGTATGTAAATTGTGTAACTTCCATACCATCTAGCCATACTTCCCAACCTAAGCCCCACGCACCAAGTGTGGGAGATTCCCAATTATCTTCTACAAATCGCACATCGTGATCTTTGAGATTTAATCCCAAATATTCTAGGCTTTTGAGATAAAGCTCTTGAATGTTGTTGGGGCTAGGTTTAATTAAGACTTGAAATTGATAATAACTACCTAGCCGATTGGGATTCTCTCCATAGCGTCCATCAGTTGGGCGACGCGAAGGAGCGACATAGGCGACACTCCAAGGCTTGGAATCCAAACTTCTTAAAAGTGTGGCGGGGTGAAATGTTCCTGCTCCGGCGGGAATATCGTAAGGTTGAATGATTAAGCAACCTTGTCTATGCCAAAATTCTTGTAATTTTAAAAGTAAATCAGAAAAATACAACATTTAAGATTCCTTATAACCATTGTAGAATGCAGTCGCGCAATTCTTGTTTTTCAATAACGGCACTATGAATTTCAGGTTGATTGAAAAGCGATACAATTTGTCTTGGAATTGGAATATTATAAGCTTTTGAAATTGCTTCTAAAGCCTCTTTATCCTTTAAATCACCAAGTTCAAGAGCTTTTGCTAGAGTCGGTGCAAATTTTGTCCATTCTGCAGTGGAGCAAAGCACGCATTTTGAATTGGGGTATTTAGCTTGGATTGTTTCATAGGCTTTAATTCCGCAAGCTGTATGCGGGTCTATGATATAGCCTTTTTTTGCATATTTTTTAATCATTTCTAGGCAATATGTATCATCGCAACTTGTCGCACCAAAATAACGTTGCACCCAAATTAATTCCTCTTTATTGAGTGCATATTTGCCATTTTCATCTAGGGATTCCATAAATTCCCTTGTGCGCGAATATGAAAAAAGTTCAAAGAGCATTCGCTCCACATTGGAACTCTTTAAAATATCCATTGCTGGAGAATTTGTTTTAACGAGATTCCTATTAGAAATATCGTATATACCAGTGTTAATAAAATCTGCTAAAACATTATTTGCATTAGAAGCAATCCAAATGCGCTCAATTGGGAACCCCATTTGTTTTGCATAAAATGCACCTAGAGCATTTCCAAAATTTCCACTTGGGACGATTGTATGCACATTTTCGCCATTAATTTTGTGGATTTGCAAACTTGCGTAAATATGATAAATAATTTGAAATGCGATTCTGCCAAAATTGACACTATTTGCGGCACTCAAAGATATGTTTTTGGAACGCAAACTTGCATTAAATTGGACATCTTTTAGCAACTCTTTTAGTAGGTTTTGTGTGTCATCAAAATCCCCTTTTATTCCAAAAACAGCGATATTGTCTGCATTAATTGTTGTCATTTGTAAACGTTGCACATCACTTGTCCCACCACTTGGATAAATACATACAACTTTAATATTGGGGCGATTTGCAAAGCTTTGTAGGGTTGCAGGACCTGTATCGCCACTCGTTGCGACAAGGATTAGATAATCGTTGCTGTGTTTGTTTTCGTGTAAGAATCCGCTAAAAATTTCCCCAAAAGGTTGTAACGCCATATCCTTAAAGGCGCGTGTAGGTCCGCAATAGAGTTTTTGCACATATAAATAAGGCGTCATAGAATAAAGTGGTGCAGGTGAAGTTTTGTCATCAAACTTTTGGTAAAGTTGCAATGCCTCGTGTAGCAAATCTCTTTCAACATTTAAACCGAGTTTGTTAAAGATAATTCTAGTGAGTTCCTCATAGCTTAGTGTGGAGAATTCTTTAATATCATCCGAATCAAATTTGGGAAGTTTTTCTAATGTATATAATCCACCAAATGATGCACCGGGACTTAAAACAGTATTTTTGAAAGTAATGCCTAAATTCTGACCTCCGCGAGTTCCAGTAAAATATTGTGTATGCACGCAAATCCTTTGATAAGAAATTTGCGTATTTTAACTTAACCTTACCTAAATAAGTCTTTAAAAAGGCCAAACAGATTCAATAAGTTTTGTTCCCCAGCCTTTTTCGGTGTTACGTTTTAATTCACCTTGTGTGTCATACATAATTTTTGCATCAGCAATAAAGCGAGATTCTATAGTGTTATTGCGCGCAATATCATTGGGGCGCACAACACCGCTTAAGCGGATAATTTGCTTCTCACCATTAATCAACACCTCACGACTACCCTCAATGAAATAATTTCCATTTTGTAAAACTTTAATGATACGTGCCGCAATCGTTGTTGTAAATGTTTCTTGTCGGTTTTGAGAGCCTGTGCCTTGATAGGTTGAAGTATTTTGTCCTGTTGTGATTCCAAATCCTGTAAGATTATTGAGCTTATTAACAACATTACCGATGCTTTGACTAGGACCACCAAATGTAATACCTGGACCTGTTAGGGTTGAGTTTGAGTTTTCATTAAGATTTTTATCGGCAGATGAGCTTGCTTGTGCAGTTTGGTTAATAATCACCGTTACTAAATCATTGAGTTGCATTGCGCGGCGATCAGAAAATAAGAGATTGTCGCCTCTACCAAAAATACTTCCGGGATTCCCAAAGTCTTCCTCTTCCTCTCTTGGTGGGATTTCTTCTACATAAACGGGTGGGCGAAATGAGATTTGTGGGTCTGTGGTAGCACAAGCAGTAAAAAAGGTTGCTACTCCACAGCTAAAGAAAGCAATAAGTAGGGTGTTAAGGGATTTTATTTTTTTCATTTTGAATTCCTTTTGACACATTTTTGTGTAAGTTTGTAGAGTATTTAAGCAAAGAGTATTCCAACAATAAATATGTTTGCATAAAAAAATGAAATCTAATTTTAAGGCATTTAAAATGCAGGCTGGATTACACTTTTTTGGTTGATTTTAGAGATAGAATATTCACTATTGTAAATTTCTTTTAAGAGCTTTGGTGTGATAATGGATTCCGTCTCTCCAGAAGCAATTACCTCACCATTTTTTAATACAAGTGTGCGGTTTGCAAACCATAGAAGATGATTGGGGTCGTGGCTGCAAGCAATAATGAGTTTGCCAAGACTTGAGACTTTTTTTAAAATTTTCCAAATAGAGATTTGATTGTGAAAATCTAACGCGCTAGTTGGTTCGTCTAGTATCATTATAGGAGCATTTTGGGCTAGAGCACGTGCAATGAGCGTGAGTTGGCGTTGCCCGCCACTTAATGCAGTAACGGGTTGCTTGGCAATATCTAGGATTCCTAAAAGCTCCATTGCCGCATCTGCCGCATCATAATCAGCCTTTTTTAGTCCAAAGATTCCACCCATATAAGGAGATCTACCCATTAAGACGATTTCTCTAGCACTAAAAGGGAAAGGCGGCTTGTGTTCTTGGGGGACATAAGCGATAAGTTTTGCCATTTTTGCAGTGGTAATAGAATGGTAGTTTTTGCCATTAATAAAAATATTGCAGGATGCAGGTTTTAAGAGTGCCATTATACATTTCAAAAAAGTTGTCTTGCCACTGCCATTTGGACCCATTAAGCCCCAAAGTTCGCCAGCATTTGCTCTGAAAGTAATGTTTTTTAGAATGTGGTTATTTTCATAATAAAAGCTTAAATTTTCAATCTTTAGCATTCTTTTGTCTTTTTAGGTAAATAAGCGCCCACTTTTTGCACGTAGAATCCAAATTAAAAAAGGGGCACCAATAATGGAAGTGATGATTCCAATAGGAATTTCTCCTGTTGTGAGTGTTCTTGCGGTTGTATCGCAGATTAGTAAATAAATTGCACCACAAAGAGAGGCGATAGGAATTACAAAACGATTATCGGGACCAACAAGTAGTCTTGCAGCGTGCGGCATCATTAACCCAACCCACGCGATAATTCCTACACTTGAGACACAAATTGCTGTCATTAAAGTGGCGATAATGATGAATAGTGTTTTGTATTGATCGGGGTTAATGCCTAAGCTTTTTGATTCCTCATCACCAATAGAGAGTAAATTTAATTTCCACGCAAAAATCCACGCAATAATAAAACAGAGCAAAATTACAATGGTGTTGATAGAAATATCACCCCAACTAGCGTGATAAAGTCCACCCATCATCCAAAAAGTAATTTCACGTAGTTGCGTGTCTTCGGAGAGATACTTCATAATAGAGACGAGTGCTGAAAATACAGAACCAATAATGACGCCAGAGAGTACAAGCCCCACTGTGTTTATCTCGCCTTTTTGACGTGCAAGTATGTAGGCAATCGCGACAGCAAGTAATGCGAAGAGAAATGCAGAAATTTGTATAGGCAAAAAGAGCGATGGCAAAACAATAGCAAGAGAGGCTCCAAAACTAGCCCCAGAGGAAGCCCCTAAAATAAAAGGTTCCACAAGTGGATTTCTAAAACAGCCTTGATAGAGTGTGCCAGCCGTTGCAAGTGCGATTCCAGCTAGAATTGCCATTAAAATGCGTGGTAAGCGCATATTCCATACGATTGCTATATCACGCGCAGAGATAGAATCCATATTGTAACCTGTGAGTTTAAAAAGAATGATATTGCAAATAGTCGTTAAAGAAAGTTCGGAGTTTCCAGAAGTGATTGCAAAAAATATTGCTACAAAAAGTGCTGCAAGAAGTGCTATAATGATGATTTTGCGCGTATCTTCCAATAAATTAGAAATCATTTTCCACAGTCCAATCTAGTAGTTGTTCTCTTCGTAGAGCTTTTGCAGTATTCTCATCAGTATTATAGACATCTTGATAGAATTTTAGCGCAAATGCGTGGATTTTAATATCTTTAAAAAGATTTGGATAGGAGGCTTTAGCGATGATTAAAATATCTAGTGGATATTCTACGCGCCTAGAGCAGTTCATCGGCGTCCAAGGCAAGGCATATATGTGTTTATTTTTAACAGCTTTTAACGCCTGTAGATTTTGATAATAGGGCGCACTCAATAATTCACTTGCCGGATGATAGCCGTTTTGTGTTGGGAGTAAAATGACATCAGGATCAATTGCATAGATTTGCTCGCCACTGAGAATAATGTTATTGCCTTTGCCGCGGAATGCGTTTTTAGCATTAGCAATATTCTCTATAATGTAGGATTCTGGAGTTGTGATTCCCGATACCATTCCTGAGCCTCCTTGCTTTCTAGCGATGGAATTCAGTCCGAAATATAACACACTAGGTTTATCTTTATCGGGAATGTTTTTTGTGCGCTCACGCACAAGTATTTCTGTGGAATGCAGATAATCGTAGAGCTTTAGAGCCTTGTCTCTTTGCTTAAAAACATCGCCAATGACACGCATCTCTTCTTGTAAAGTGTTTAGTTCCGCCTTGCCATAGAAGGTGGGAGAGTATAGCACAACAAGTGGAATCCCAAGAGATTCAATCATAGAGATTGTTCTATCTAAAGCCTTAGGATCGCCTCCTCTAAAGTAAGAGCCTCCAGAAACGGTGCAGTCACCAACCCTTAAAATCACTAATTGTGGGTTTGCTTTTGCTAAGGTTTCGTAGTTAATAATATCGCCTTGAGGAGAGTTGAAACAAGGTAGGTCGTTTAACCAAGGGTGCAAATATTTCATTGTATGCCAGCCTCTAGCGGTGTAGGTTTTACCATCAATGCTTTCAAAAGTGTATTGGTAATCGCGTTTCATTGACCAAGAACCAATTGCACTCACTTTTTCAATCACACCTAAGTGTGTCATCACGCCTTCAACAAAGCCATCACTAATTGTTGCAATGCGCTCCAATTTCTCTGGAATCTCTATTTGCTTGCCACGCATATCTGTAATGGTGTGTGCGTGGGTAGTGATTGCGCCAAAAAAAATAAGGATAAAAAGTTTGAAAAGTCTTTGCATATTAAGCCCTTTAGTTTAGGAAGTTTGATTAAGTTTTAAAAATGTTTATTATATACAAATAATGCGCACATTGTTTAGAGTAATTGCAAAAATTTATTATTTTTTATTTAAGGTTCTGATAGAATATAAAGTTTAAAGTTTTTGAGTTTGCGTCAAGCTAAAGAATATTATTTAGGGAGAAATAATGGAAAATTTCTTACAACCCGATAGAGGGTTTAAAATCAATCGGGAGCATTTACAAAAAGCAAGTGTTATCTTTTTGTTTGTGCTTGTAATTATCGTAATGGTTGCTTTTGCGGAGAGTGTTACAAATCCTATTTTATTGGGATTTGCAGCCATTATGGGCGGATATATGGCACTCAATATTGGCGCAAACGATGTGGCAAATAATGTAGGTCCAGCCGTTGGTTCTAAAGCCCTAACAATGACAGGGGCGATTATTATTGCAGCTATATGCGAAATTTCGGGTGCGTTAATTGCTGGTGGGGAAGTTGTTAGCACTGTGAGTTCTGGAATTATCTCTGTGGATGCGATTGGAGATTCTAAAGAATTTGTTACTTTAATGCTTGCAGCATTGATTTCAGGGGCGATTTGGTTAAATATTGCAACCGCCATTGGAGCACCTGTTTCCACAACACACGCAATTGTAGGTGGTGTTTTAGGTTCTGGGATTGCTGCGGGTGGATTTGGTGTGGCAAATTGGAGTGCGCTTGGAGGAATTGTAGGGAGTTGGGTGATTTCACCGATTATGGGTGGAGTGATCGCTGCAGCATTGCTATTTTTTATTAAGCATACAATTACTTATAAAGAAAACAAAAAAACATCAGCAGAAAATATCGTTCCTTATTTGATAGCCTTTATGACTTGGGCTTTTAGTTTGTATTTGATTAATAAAGGCTTAAGACATATTGTTACATTGGATAGCAAGATTGCCTTTGTGCTTAGTGTGGTAATCGCAGTGCTTGTATTTTTTATTGTAAAACCAATTATTAAAAAGGCTTTGGAGAAATTAGAAAATAAAAAAGAGGAGATTAATAAGCTTTTTACGATTCCACTTATTTTTGCTGTGGCACTTTTGAGTTTCGCACACGGCGCAAACGATGTGGCAAATGCGATTGGACCACTCACGGCAATTAATGAGGCGTTAAAGGTTAGTTTTGAGTTTGGTGCTAAAGCCAATGTGCCTTTTTGGATTATGCTCATTGGTGGTCTTGGAATCTCTATTGGGCTTGCGCTTTTTGGTCCAAGATTGATTCGCACTGTGGGAGGAGAGATTACAGAGCTAGATCAAATGCGCGCATATTGTATCGCAATGAGTGCGGCATTAACCGTGCTTGTTGCTAGTGAATTGGGAATGCCTGTTAGTTCTACTCATATCGCGATTGGAGCTATTTTTGGTATCGGCTTTTTGCGTGAACATTTAAAAAGACAATACAAAGAAATGGAAGCTAAGATTTTGGAATCTCGTAAGGGAGAGGATAGCAAGAAAGTTAAAGAATTTTTGGAACATTTCCGCAATGCTTCTGTGAAGAGAAAATCTGCTATTTTAAAGAGTATTGAGCGTAAGGATTCCAAAAAGAAAGCAAAATTAGAAGAATTTAGTGATATAGATTTAAAGAAAAAAGAAGCTAAAAAACTCAAAGAAGCTTATAAAGAGGAATTGGTAAAACGTTCTGCGATTAATAAAATTATTGCCGCGTGGTTGATTACCGTGCCTGTCTCTGCGATTTTTAGTGCGATTTGCTATTTTATCATCTCTGCAATTGGGCTTTAAGAAGTAGAGGAAAATTAAGAATTGAAAATAGAAGAATTGGATTATTCGCGACCTGTATATGTGATTGGCGATGTGCATGGTTGCTTGGATACTTTATGCGCATTAATTGAGAAATTACCGCACAAATGGGAATCGCAAATCATTTTTGCGGGTGATTTAGTGGATAGAGGGAAGGAATCTTGCGGCGTGGTGGATTTAGTAATGCGGCAAAAGTATGCTTGTGTTTTGGGAAACCACGAGGAATTAATGGTTGAATATTTTGATGGAATTCCGAATTTTCAATGGCTTGGTAATGGCGGGAGAGAGACGATTAAAAGCTATGGAAAATATTTTAAAGACGATGATGAGGGACGTGAGAAAATTAAAGAACATATAGAGTTTATCAAATCTTTTCCGCGCTTTTTAGAAATAGATTATAAAGACGAGAAAGGCAAGAATCTGTTTGTAACGCACGGGTTTGGATTGCCTTTGTTAAATAAAGAAATTGATGCAAGAATTTATAGTTGGAATCGCTTAAAAAAGAATGATAAAAAGCTGTATGGCAAAGAAATGGATTTTTCTGTATTTAATGTCTTTGGACACGATGTGCAGCAAGATGGCGTTTTGATTACTGATAATTTTGCCGCAATTGATACGGGTTGTGTGTATCATACAAGATTGCCAAACGCGGCTTTGAGTGCGCTAGAATGGCCTAGTAAGTGTGTCATTTCACAAGAATATTGTGGGTAGGATTCCAAAACAATGAAAAAAACACGATTTGATATTCTTTATGAGGCATTAAAGGATATTGTGGATATGGGACGTTTTAGTCCTGCAATCATTAAGATTATGTTAGATAATTTGGAATCTATTCTTGCGTGGATAGAATCTAAAGAGTTTAAAGAAAAATATGCCAACACTTCTTATCCACCACTCGTAAATCCCGCTAATATTGATTATATGCAAACTGCGCCGGTTTATGCTTGGGATTTAAATTTGCCACTCCCTTATGTGGATATTGTTTTTTTGAGAAGTCACGGAAGCGGTGCTACAGGAATGAATGCGTTTTTACAAAAATGCGGTGGCATACAAGTTTATTGTGAAAATTTTTATGGCTTAGATGCGCGCGGCATTTATGCAGATGTTTATACAAAAATCTTAGAAGCCAAGAGAAGACTTAAGCGGGGGGCAAATTTATCTTTTTAGTTGTCTCTGATTATGCTTTTGTTGGGGATTATAAAAAATATTTTGCCTTGATTCCAAATGTGCCTGCAATTAATCTTGTAAGAGACCCCGTTTCTATTCTTAAGAGTTTTTTAAACTATAAAAGACAAAGAGAATTTAGAGATATTTTTACGCTATCTTGTGCGCCTTCTAGCATTTTAGAGAATCGTGTAGGATATGGCTTTTATACGGATATTAAACCATTGCCAAGTTTAGAATCTTTACCTTTTTGGTGTTTTGATAGAATGATGTGTTTTCACGATGGTTTAATGCTGAAAGATTGCGTGCAGGTGCATAATGTGTATTATTTAGATATGCAAGATATTATTGGAAAAAATGCGTATAAGAATATGCGCAAGCTTGCACAACATTTGAAACTAGAGATTCCAAAAGAATGCGATGAGGAGTTTTTTGCGCGCAGGATTGCTGACTTTGAATTTTTATTGCCGATTCGTATTTATGCGCATTGGAGTGATATTGATAAGTTGCGTAATGGGTTTAGTAACGATTTAGAGGCATTGCAGCTACAAGGTGGAATCACAATTAATATCACGACTTGCTATGTGTTGGCGCAAGAGGATAGTGTAGAAATTACGCATTTATTTTTTGAAGAGACAATTATGCCTATAATGATTATGATTTCCTTGAAAGATTATGAAAGTTTTTTGCAAAATGAGAAGCTACAAGGAGTGATTTGTGAGTATGTAAGGCTATTTGTTAAAGAGGTGTTTATAAAAATTGACAAGGAAAAAGCAAAGAGGCTAACAGAAGAAGATGTATTAAAATACTTTCAAGCGTGCGTATCTATGCGTCAAGCTTTTAGAGAGGCTACAGAAGCGTATTTGGAGGTATTGCACACTAGAAAGCCTAAAATGATTCAACGTTGGAAGTATTACAAAGCATTCTTAAAGATTTGCGAGGAATCAGGGTAGAGTAAAGTTTGGCGAAGCATTGCTAGAATGGTAAATACGTGTGTTGTGGTTTTTTGCAAAATAAAGCATTAAAAGTTTTTGCAATGTCGGCTCAATACTTGGAATAAACCACGCATTATTACTAATGGCAATGAGATTCTTAGGGGAATTTGCGTATAATTCATCACGCGTAGCTTCATAACAAATAGCTATTTGGAATCTTTGCCCATTAATCCAAGTAAAATTTGGTGTAGTGGAATCTTTTATGCTAAAATCCTCTGCTCCATTAAAAAAAAAATTATTAATCCAAGTCGCTAGGAATCGTGGAAGCGGAATTGTCTCACCAAAAGGCACCAAAATATGCTTATCAAAAATTTGCATATCACCTTTTGTAAAAACATATGCACTATTAAAAAAATGATTATTTTCTTGATGAATTGCCCCTGTAATGATTGTAATGTCTTGACTAAGAGATTTTAATGTATGAATGAGTTGTGGTTGTAAATTTAGGCTAAGTGGAAATGCAGTTTCGGGAAGAATAATTACATCATAATTTGCTTGTATTGCCTCTAAAATTATTTTGTGATTTTGCGCGATAATGGTATGGAGCTGCTCACTTTGCCATCGTAAATCTTGTGGAATTTCTGTGCGCGTAGTTTTAATCTTTAGGGGTTGCTCAACTTGTTGCATTTGTGAATTAGCGGGCAATATAAAGCAGATTAAAACAAGCCAAACTAGGCTTGTTTTGTAAAGTTTTTGTGTAAGTAGTGTGCTAAAAATCACAATGCCAAACAAAAATAAAAACAGTGTGAATTTTGAGGGGAAAAAGTAGCTTTTTACAAGCACGGATTCTATAATAAACCAATTAAAGCCAAAGGGGTGAATGAAGCTTGAGAGTACCAAAGAAGATAAACGATAGACAGGGTTTTTAAAAAAGCAAAAAACATAAAATAATGCGCCATACACTACAAAAAATACCACCCAAACCAATGGCATTAAATATGTGATTCCATAGAATCTAAAACTAAAACCTACCCAATAAAACCATAAGATTCCAATGCAACCTCCGCAGATAAATGCTCCAAGCCTTGGGAGTTTAAAATATAAAAAGAATCCCAAAAATGCAAAAATAGTGGAGTAGAGTGGGAAATTTTTTTCATCTAAAAAACATTCAAGATAAATGAATGCACTCAAAAAAACTGCACATAAAATTCCAACCAAGATTCCATAAAACCTATTGGGCGGTATTGTATTGCTCAAAAGTGATTCTAAAATATTTGTATTAGGTTTATGCAGCGAGTTTTTGGAATCTTTATTGTTTTTTTTGTTTTTGGATTCCATATTTATAGCTTTTACGCTCACGCAAAGTTTCCAAAGTTCAGTGAAACTTCTAATTCTATTTTACGTAAATATGCAATAACTTTTTGCAACTCGTCAATATCTTTTGATTTCACACGAATTTCATCACCTTGAATCTGTGTAGTTACTTTAAACTTCTCTTGTTTAATTGTTGCATTGATAGACTTTGCAGTTTTATCATCTAAAGTGTCGTTAAGTTTGTAGATAATTTTTGTATTGCCTCCACTTGCATTCTCAACGCTCAGTTCTTTTAAAACTTTTAAGGACAGATTGCGTTTAATGAGTTTGGAATCTAAAATATCTTTCAGGGATTTTGCCTTATTTGTGCTTGTTGCGAGAATGGTTAAGGTTTTATCTTTTTCATTAAAATTTAACTCTTTTGCCTTATCATCTTTGAAGTCAAAGCGATTGTCAATTTCTTTTTTAGCCTGCGTTAAAGCGTTTTTAAATTCTTGAATCTCAACTTTAGCGGAAATATCAAAACTATGTTCTTTTGCTGCCATTTTATCCCTTTTTTGTAAAATATTATCAAAACTTAGCAAAAAATATTTTAACATAAAATATTTTTATGTTAAAATAAGCCTTTTATATTAATTTCTTAAGAATTGGGGCGTGTAATATATGGATTTTAGTTTTTTTGATGTTGCGATTGGAATCTTAATGCTTCTGCTTGCGATTCGTGGTATGATGAATGGATTTATTAGAGAATTTTTCGGGCTTGTCGGAATCGTAGGGGGAGTGTATATCGCCTCTGTATATGGCGATAGCATAGGGAGTTGGATTAGCGCAAATATTTATACATTCAAAAATCCTTCAGCAATTACTTTAATTGGCTTTTTGGTATTGCTTGTTGTCATTTGGGTTGGCGCACTTTTAATCGCAGAAATCTTACAAAAACTCACAAAATTAAGTGCATTAGGTTTTGTCAATCGCTTGCTAGGATTCTTATTTGGTGCGCTAAAGGTATTTATGGTATTTGCTATTATCATTGCTGCTTTAACGCATATTCAATTTGCAAAAAGCTATATTGAAAGCAAAACGCAGAATAGTCATCTTTATCCTTTATTAAAAAGAACGGGAGATGCCGTTATTAAGCTAGACTTAGTGCAAGATGCAAAGCCGGTATTAGAGAATTTACAAGAGAAAATGTAAGGAAGTGGAATGTTTGAGAATGATAGCTATGTGTTAGGTAGAATCGCAAAAGCAGACGCGTTGCGCGGAATCGGGATTAATCCATATAGTAATGGAATACCAAAAGAAATTAGCGCACAGGGGTTTTTACAGACTTATGCTTCTGTGGCGGAATTGCCAGAGGGGGAACGCAAGGACGAAAGCAAAATTGCACAAATTGCAGGACGTATTAAATTTATGCGTCTTATGGGGAAGGCAGCGTTTATTAAGGTGGAAGATTGCAGTGGTGTGCTGCAAGTGTATCTTTCTAAAAATGAGTTAGATGAAGGCTTTGAAGTTTTTAAAAAATATATTGAAGTGGGTGATATTGTGGTGGCAAAAGGGTTTCCTTTTGTAACAAAAACAGGAGAGCTAAGTTTGCACGCACTAGAATTTAGAATTCTAACAAAAGCTATTTCTCCATTGCCAGAGAAATTTCACGGGCTAAAGGATACAGAGATTCGCTACCGCCAAAGATATTTAGATTTAATGATGAACAAGGAAGTGCGGGATAGCTTTATCTTGCGCTCTCAAATCGTGTCTAATGTGAGAAAGTTTTTTGAAGCGAAAGGATTTTTAGAGGTAGAAACACCAATGATGCACCCCATTCCCGGTGGAGCAAATGCAAAGCCTTTTGTGACTTATCATAATGCACTAAAGATAGAGAGGTATTTAAGAATTGCGCCAGAGTTGTATCTAAAACGGCTAATTGTCGGAGGATTTGAAGCGGTTTTTGAAATTAATCGTAATTTTAGAAATGAGGGAATGGATCACTCTCATAATCCAGAATTTACAATGATTGAGTTCTATTGGGCGTATAAAGATTATAAGGATTTAATTGCTTTAACAAAAGAATTGTTTAAAACACTTTTGGAATCTTTAAATTTACCACAGCAATTAGCTTTCAATGATTATATGATTGATTGTAGTGATTTTAGGGAGATTACTTATCTTGACGCGCTAGTGGAGATTGGAGGAATTCCACGAGAAATTGTAAATAGTGTGGATAAATTGCGAGAGTATTTGTTGCGACATAATGTGGAGTTGGAATCGCAAATGGAGTTAGGTAAGCTTCAAAGTGAAGCATTTGATGTATTTGTAGAGGATAAATTGATTAATCCTACCTTTATCACAGATTTTCCAATCTCCATTAGCCCGCTTGCAAGACGCAATGATAAAAATCCTCAAGTTGCAGATAGGTTTGAATTATTTATTGGAGGAAGTGAAATTGCCAATGGATTTAGCGAGTTAAACGACCCGCTAGATCAACTAGAACGTTTTAAGGCGCAAGTTGCAGCAAAAGAAGCGGGAGACGAGGAGGCGCAATATATGGATGAGGATTATATTACGGCACTTTCTTATGGAATGCCGCCCACTGCGGGAGAGGGAATTGGAATTGATAGGCTTGTAATGTTACTAACAAACAACAAAACAATTAAAGATGTGATTTTATTCCCTGCATTAAAACCACAAAAAAAAGATATCAATACAGATAAAAAGGAGTAAAAATGAGTTATGTTTTAGAACAAAAAGATCCCGAAATCTTAAATCTAATCAACCAAGAATTAGAGCGTCAAAATACGCATTTAGAGATGATTGCAAGCGAGAATTTTACTTTTCCCAGCGTAATGGAGGCAATGGGAAGTGTGCTGACTAATAAATATGCAGAAGGTTATCCTTACAAGCGTTATTATGGGGGTTGTGAGTTTGTAGATAAGATTGAGGAAATTGCGATTGAGAGGGCAAAAAAATTATTTGGTTGCGCATTTGCGAATGTTCAACCACACGCGGGTTCTCAAGCAAATACCGCAGTGTATTCGGCACTTTTGAAGCCTTATGATAAGATTCTAGGAATGGATTTAAGCCACGGAGGGCATCTAACGCACGGGGCAAAGGTGAGTATTACAGGGCAAATGTATCAGAGCTTTTTTTATGGTGTGGAATTAGATGGACGTATTAATTATGATAAGGTTGCAGAAATTGCAAAAATTGTGAAGCCAAATTTAATCGTATGTGGGTTTAGCGCGTATTCTAGGGTGCTTGATTTTGCGCGTTTTAGAGAAATTGCGGATAGTGTTGGTGCGCTTTTAATGGCAGATGTAGCGCACGTAGCGGGACTTGTTGTTGCTGGCGAGTATGCTAATCCATTCCCTTATGCTGATGTGGTAACGACAACGACACATAAAACATTAAGAGGTCCTAGAGGGGGATTGATCCTTACAAATAATGAGGAATTTGCTAAGAAAATTGATAAGTCCGTATTCCCTGGAATGCAAGGCGGACCACTTATGCACGTGATTGCAGGTAAGGCTGTGGGATTTGGAGAGAATTTAAAACCTGAATGGAAAGAGTATGCAAAGCAAGTGAAAGCAAATGCACAAGTTTTAGCAAAAGTGCTAATGCAAAGGGGTTATAAGATTGTTAGTGATGGCACGGATAATCACCTTGTCTTATTGTCTTTGTTGGATAAAGAATTTAGCGGAAAAGATGCAGATTTAGCATTGGGAAATGCAGGTATTACGGTGAATAAAAATACGGTTCCAGGTGAGACGCGAAGCCCGTTTGTAACGAGTGGTGTGAGGATCGGTTCTCCAGCACTAACTGCGAGAGGATTTAAAGAAGTAGAGTTTGAAATTGTAGCAAATAGAATCGCAGATGTATTAGACGATATTCAAAATACACAAAAACAAGAAAAAATCAAGAGTGAATTAAAAGAACTTGCGCTAAAATTTCGTATTTATGACAAGGCAATTTTTTAAAATTTTATAAGGAGTGTGTGCGTGGTATCGGATATGGACTTAAAATTAATCAAGATGATTACTTCGCATTATTGGATTAAAGAGCGCGGGCTGGGCACTAAAATCCAACATAATGGAAGGATATTTTATGATAAGTTCAAAAGGGTTGATGAGCCCATTACAAGGAACTTATTGCAAAGTCATTTTAAAAAAGAAATAACCATTGCGCATTCTTTAATCAATGCGAGCAATAAAGTGGAAAATATTGTTTTTGATTATAATGGCTTTAATGCAGAGAGATTTTGGCATCGTGCGCAATTATTGTTGCGTGAGGAGGGGTTTATCAACTTCACCGCATATGCGACAAAGACACCCGGGCATTTACATTTATATGTGCATAAGGGACACACAACATTTCAAGAAGCTTGCCAATTAGGTAAAATGCTAGGTGCAAAGCTTGCACAAAAAATGCCAACAGAATGGAAAATGTTGCCTTCTTTGGATATTCCTAAAGAGTTTAATATCTTAGCGATTCCTTATGAAGTGTATCAAAAAGAACGTGGTGCATCTTGGTCAAAACATATGTAAAGGAGAAAAGATGACAGAATTAGAATCCAATAAACAAGAGCCTAAAGAATTAGAATTAGATGATTTACGCATTGGCAATAGCGAGGACGCTGATGAGGTGAAAGAGGGTAGCAGTAAAAAAATTATTTTATTGAGTGCAATTGGAGTTTTGTTACTCGCAATTGTGGTTTTAGTGGTGTATTTATTGCAAGGTGATTCAAAAGAACAAGAGCAAGCGATGAATGCACAAAAGCCAGTTGAACGCGTAGAACAGCCTACACAAGCACAGCCTACACAATCAAATGACTTTGGTCAAGAGCCAATTCAGAGTAATACAGACGATCAGTTCCAAAGAATCATTGATCAAATTAAAGCGCAGCAATCCCAACAAGGCAATTTACCAAGTGCGCCAGAAACTAAGCCAGAGCCACCTAAGGCGACACAAGTGCAGCCGACACAGCCAACCACGCCGATACAACCAGAAGTTAGCAAGCCAACAGCTCCAAAGCAACAGCCAGCCGATGCATTCAAAAATGTAACAACAAACGATCCTAGCTTGCAGGGTAGTGAAGCGACAGCGGGATTTTATATTCAAGTGGGTTCCTTTAGTAAATTTTCGCCCAATAAACAACTAATTGGTGCCATAGAATCTGGCAAATTCAACTATCGTATGCAAAAATCAGGCGATAATAATCGCCTATTAATTGGTCCTTACGCTACTAAGCAAGAGGCTCAAAGTAAGCTTGCCGACATTCGTGAAAAAATCAACAGAGATGCGTTTGTCAAAGAGGTTAA
>JALEPE010000033.1 GCA_022766795.1 Helicobacter sp. | reverse complement strand
GTTCTTTTGCTATTCTTGCTTGTTCTTGGGATTCCTTGATTGTTTCCTCTGTTAGCTTGAAGTTGCCATTAGTCTCTAGTGTGCCCAAATTGTTTGAAACCAATTTGGGTTTAATATGCATTGGATTGTTGATATTCATTTTCCCGCTCCTTTTACAGAAACATTTTCTATCATATATCGGATTTTTTAAAGAAAAGTTAAGATAAATTTTACATTTTATTTTGCGATTCTATTTGCCCTTTCGTCATTGCGAGAGATTCGTTAGAATCTCGTGGCAATCCATAATGTGAAATTAAAAAAAATAAAACAATGGAATCTTTAAGGAAGTGCATTATTATAGATTTGCGCTAAAGCGGGTGAATTTGCTATTCGCAAATGCACGCCACGAAGTTGTGCCAACTTCTCGCAATGACGAAAGTGGGGTGGTGTGCCACGATTCTATATAGAATCTCGCAACGACGAAAAGGCAGAATTACAAGTGTGCGCCAACATTTTACAATCAAGGTTGAATCCTAACGCCCTAAACCCCAAGTGATTCCAAGATTCCATTCACAGCCTCGCAAAAGACGCCATAATACGCACTCTCTTGTGGCAACTTTTCTTTAACGCCCATTAGGATTCCGCAATAATCCTCTTGCGTTAAATTGCCCTTTAGAAGCTCGTAATTTAGGTATAAACCATAGGTATTTAGCACATCGCTTTGACAATAGGTGTCAATTTTTTCTTGCTTCCCTTGATAATACAACTCTAGCACTTGGTCTCCGCTTGTATCGTATTTGCCCGGAAAGCCTATGAGATTGGATAGCGCATCAAGTTTGAGATTCCGCACACTGCCAAAATTTCCCAAGCTTTCTAGCAAATCCGTGTGGAATCGCTCACTATACCTCTGGCGATAATTCTCCCATTTGCTTTTGTTGAATTGGGGATTGTTTTCCTCAAAATAGGCGTTTGCGCTTAAATGATATTTCATAGAGCGCAAAAGAAGCATTGGCATATCAAATCCTCGTCCATTGAAGCTCACAAGCTTGGGTTGATGTTTGTTAAGATAGTCCAAAAACGCTTGGATAAGGGATTTCTCACGCGCCTCTTTGGAATCCCCTACGCCTTTAAAATTGCCCACTTTGATAAAATGACCAAACTCATCGCAAAACACCGCCGCAATGCTCACAACCTGATGATAACAAATTGGTAGAAACTCGCTTCCGCTCATCTCCTTATGAATCTCCATCGCCTTTTTGCTAAGCTCTAAATCACTCAAACCCTCACTCTCTACATTGTAGGCGATGAAATTTTGCTTGAATCCCTGTTTTAGCAGTGTAGTATCCAAAATCGTCTCACAATCAAAAACCATTACCATAAGCTCTCCTTGAATTTTCGCAATATTTTAAAGTAATTTTTGTTAGAATCTCATTTGACGATTCTTTAAAAAAGGGCTGATATGTTACTTGGAGTCAATATTGACCATATCGCAACATTGCGAGAGGCGCGGAAAATCAACGACCCCGACCCGCTAGAGGCGGTGTTTGTTGCTAAAAGGGCGGGGGCAGACCAGATTACTTTGCATTTGCGTGAAGACCGCAGACATATGCACGATTCTGATATTAAACGCGTCCGCGAAAGCTCCTTTTTGCCTCTTAATGTGGAATGCTCCATTAATCCGCAAATCATAGATTTTTTGCTAGAAGTCGCACCGCACCGCATTACGCTTGTGCCAGAAAATCGCGCAGAAGTAACCACAGAAGGCGGGTTAGATGTCATAGGCAATAGTGAAAGAATCGCAGAAATTACACAGGCTTTTAAACAAAGGGGCGTGGAAGTTTCGCTATTTATTGACGCGCAACTTGACCAAATTTGCGCCTCTAAAGAGGTTGGGGCGCAAATGGTGGAGCTACACACGGGTGCTTATGCGAATCTGCATTTAATGCTAAACACCAATCTACCCCTTACGCACAATGCCATAGAATCCCTGCAACTTCCACGCGAGGCACTAAAAGCGCAATTCCACGATTCCATTGAAAACCTAAAAAACGCCTCAAAAGAGGCAAAATGGCTAGGCTTAGAAGTTGCTGCAGGACACGGATTGAATTATCATAATCTTGCACCTATCTTAGCGATTCCTGAAATTATTGAGCTAAACATTGGGCAAAGCATTATTGCGCGTTCTATCTTTAGTGGGCTAGAAACCGCCATTAAAGAAATGGTGGAACTTGTTAAAGGGAGTTAAATGACCAATATTATCCTCTGTGGTGGAAGTGGGACAAGACTTTTTCCATTAAGCCGTTCTAACTTTCCCAAACAATTTTTAAAAATCTTTCAAAATCGTGCGAATGACGAAAGAGAGCAACAAAATAATGCAATGCAATCTCTTTTTCAGCTCACCCTATTACGCAATGCGAAATTTTGTCAAGATTCCTTGATTATTACAAATAGTGAGCAATATTTCTTGAGCTTAGAACAACTTAGAGAAATTCAGAAAGATTCTAAGTTTCTCCTAGAATCCTCTGCTAGAAATACCGCAGCGGCAATTCTCCTAGCGTGTTTAGAGCTACCAGAAGACACGCTTGTGCTAGTTACTCCAAGTGATCATTTAATCCAAGATGAAATTTCTTACGAAAAATGTCTGCAAAAAGCGCAAATTTTAGCACAAAAGGGACATTTAGTAACCTTTGGCATTACCCCTAATTTTCCAGAAACAGGCTTTGGTTACATTAAGGCAAAGGGCGAAGATGTAGAGAGCTTCAGAGAAAAACCGGATTTAAAAACCGCGCAAATGTATGTGGATTCTAAAGATTATTTTTGGAATTCGGGAATGTTTTGTTTTAAGGTTAAAACTTTGCTTGAGGAATGCAAAGTTTATGCAAGAGAAATTTATGATTCCTGTGTAGCTGTTTCTACTTGTGCAGAAAGATTAGAAGATGTTGTTTATCTAAAGGATATGGATAAGATTCCACAAAATAGCATTGATTATGCCATTATGGAGCAATCTAAAAATGTCAAAATAGTTCCTAGCAACATTGCTTGGAGTGATGTTGGGAGTTTTGATTCTTTGTTTAATACCTTTCCAAAAGATACACAAAATAATGCCATAGAGGCAAATGCTACCATACTTGAATCAAAAAACAATTTTATTTATTGCGATAATCCTAAAAAAGTCATTGCCGCCATCGGATTGCAGGATTCTATCGTGATTGACACGGGCGATTGCCTTTTAATCTCCAAAAAAGGCGAATCCCAAAAGGTTAAAAATATTGTAGAAAAACTATCAAGCAAAGGCGACCTTTGCAAAACGCATTTAACAACCTATCGTCCGTGGGGAAGTTTTACAATTCTAGAGGATAGCAAAGGATATAAAATTAAAAAAATCATCGTAAATCCGGGCAAAAGGCTTTCCTTGCAAAAGCATTTTCATCGCAATGAACATTGGATTGTTGTTAGCGGAACGGCAAAAGTGGAGATTGACGGGGAAGTTTCGCTTGTGCGTCCTAATGAATCTATTTATATCAAAATGGGACACGCACACCGCTTAAGCAATGAAGGCAAAATCCCTATTGTGCTTATTGAAGCACAAGTTGGAGAATACACAGGCGAAGATGATATTGTAAGAATAGAAGATGATTTTAAGAGAGGGTAAGAACCAATGGATGATTTTAATTTTAATGAAATTTTGCTCTATAGATTTCAGAGGATATTAATAAATCTTTTGTGTGGTTTGATTCCCCTTAAACAATGGCGGAAGTCTATTAGGACAAAATTTGTTAATTGCCCACCCCCGATTACCTTTTTCACACCTTTAGGAAAAGTCTATATGCCGTATTATGCTAGAAGTAACTACCAAACCTATCGCAATTTAGAAGTGCGCAATCCAAAGGGAAAAAAATTAGAAAAAGTTTTTATTCGCAGTCCTTTTGGGGTTGGGACAATGGTAGAAGTGCCGAAAATCTATTGGGATTGTTGGGATATCACACTTCCTAGACATTTTTATGCAGATTCCGCAATTTTAGAGACAATGGGGAATCCGACAAATCGTTACGCTTGGCTTTGGGAATCTAAATCCATCACGTCAGAGTGCTATCAAATTTTTGAGACACACAGGGGAATAGAAAAAGATTTTGATTTTGTTTTTACTTATGATGCAAAACTACTAAATACACTTGAAAATGCGCGGTTAATTCTACCTTTTGGCATTTGGTATGGTAACGAAAGTGAAGTTACTTACAATGCGTTAATCCCTCCAGAGAAGGCAAAACGGGATCCTGTTAAAATCTCCCCTGATGTTTGGAGAATTAAAAACAAAAATATTTCAATGATTTGTAGTGCAAAAATCCTTTGTCCAATGCACAAGATCCGCCACCAAATTGCAAAAATAGCACAGACAAGCGGAAAAGTAGATATTTTTGGTGGATTTAATGGAGGCGAGAAATTTCCTTTTAAATCTGCTACATTAGAAAAATATCGCTTTTCTATCGTTGTAGAAAACGATATTGCTGACTACTATATGACAGAAAAAATAATGGATTGTTTTGCTTCTATGACGATTCCAATTTATCTAGGTGCGCCTAAAGTTTCAGAGTTTTTTAATCCCGATGGGATTATTTTTATTGATGAAAATACAGATATAAACAAAATTCTACCTCTTTGCACCGAGCAAGAATATTTAAATCGCCTAGAAGCAATTAAAGATAATTTTAATCGTGTGCTTTCCTATAACGTTGAAGAGGAATTATTAAAATTTATTAAAGGAGCAAAATGAAAAGAGCATTAATTACCGGTGTTACAGGGCAAGATGGAGCATATTTAAGTGAGTTTTTGCTTAATAAAGGCTACGAGGTTCACGGCATTAAAAGACGTAGCTCACTTTTTAATACCGATAGGATTGACCATCTCTTTGATGGACACCATAACAAAAAAATTCCATTCTATCTACATTATGGGGATATGACAGATTCTATGAATCTTACGCGTTTGATTGCAGAAGTAGAACCCGATGAAATCTATAATTTAGCTGCACAAAGCCACGTAGCCGTAAGCTTTGAAACGCCAGAATATACTGCAAATGCTGATGGAGTAGGCACACTTAGAATCTTAGAAGCGGTGAAGTTTTTAAATCTTATTGATAAAACGCGTATTTATCAGGCTTCCACTTCCGAACTTTTTGGGAAAGTGCAGGAGATTCCGCAGAAGGAAACAACGCCCTTTTATCCGCGCTCTCCTTATGCTGTGGCAAAAATGTATGCGTATTGGATTACGGTGAATTACAGAGAAGCTTATAATATGTTTGCGTGTAATGGAATTTTATTCAATCACGAAAGCCCAGTGCGCGGGGAAACTTTTGTAACGCGTAAAATTACACGCGCAGCCTCTAAAATTGCGCTTAATTTACAAGATAAACTCTATTTGGGGAATTTAGATGCTAAACGCGATTGGGGACACGCTAAAGACTATGTTAAAATGATGTGGTTAATCTTGCAACACGAAAAGGCAGAGGATTGGGTAATTGCCACAGGACAGACAACACAAGTAAGAGATTTTGTGCGTTTAGCATTTGCTTATTGTGGAATCGCATTAGAGTTTCAAGGAAGTGGAGCAGATGAAAAAGGTGTTATTGGCGCATTGGATTCTAATAAAGCGCAATCTCTTGGATTGGACTTGACACATCTTAAAATCGGACAAGAAGTTGTCGCAGTGGATAAACGCTATTTTCGCCCAACAGAAGTGGATTTATTGCTTGGAGATCCAAGTAAAGCTGAAAAAGAGTTGGGTTGGAATCGTGAATTTGATTTGAAAGATTTAGTCAATGATATGATGGAGAGTGATTTAAAGCTTATGACCAAAGATGTGTATCTCAAAGAGGGTGGATACAAAATTATGCGGTATTTTGAATAATGAAAATTTTAATTACAGGTGGAAGCGGAATGGTAGGGAGAAATCTCATAGAAAAATCACGAGAATTTTCCTATGAGATTCTAGCACCTACAAGAGCAGAAATGGATTTACTCTCTCCTTTAAGCATACATAGTTTTTTGCAAAGGAATCTACCAGATTGCATCGTGCATTGTGCGGGACTTGTTGGAGGGATTGCTGCAAATATCGCAAATCCTGTTGAGTTTTTATCCACAAACGCATATATAGGGTTAAACCTCATCAGTGAATGCACAAAAATAGGCATTAAAAGATTCTTGAATCTCGCAAGCTCGTGTATGTATCCACGCAATGCACCTAACCCGCTAAAGGAAGAAATGATATTACAGGGTGAGTTAGAACCCACAAACGAGGGTTATGCTTTAGCCAAGATTCTTGCTGCAAGAATGTGCGAATACATTACAAGAACGCAAAACGATTATTTATATAAAACCGCGATTCCTTGCAATTTATATGGCAAGTATGATAAGTTTGAACCGACAAGAGCGCATTTAATCCCAGCAGTGATTGCAAAAATCCATAAAGCAAAAGAGCAGAATTTGCCACAAGTGGAAATTTGGGGCGATGGAAGTGCTAGACGCGAATTTATGTATGCAGAGGATTTAGCAGATTTTGTCTTTTATGCGCTAGAAAACTTTGAAACAATGCCACAAAACCTCAATGTTGGTTTGGGGTATGATTACACGATTGATGAGTATTATCAAACGATTGCCAAAATAATCGGCTATGATGGGCGATTCTATCACGATACACAAAAACCAAGCGGAATGCAGCAAAAGCTTATTGACAATACACATCTAAAAGCATTTGGGTGGAATCCAAAAAACATATATGTATTATACAACTATGCGGGGGGCAATACAAGCCTAGTTGCTCTCCTCACTCACAAACTTCTTTTTATTTTAATCATTACACAGATTACTAAAAACTCTAAATTTACTCATTACGTTCAACTTCAAACAAAGGAAAAGAATGGAATTTAACATACAGCAATCCCAAAAATTGCAGGGGCTTTTTATTATTACTCCAAGTATTTCTAGTGATTTAAGGGGGAATATTTGGACATCTTTTTATCAGCAAGAAATAGAAAAACTCCTACCAAATGGACTTTACTTTAAACACGATAAATTTTCACAATCTTCTTATAATGTCTTACGCGGAATCCACGGGGATTCAAAGTCGTGGAAATATGTTACTTGTGTTTATGGTAGCATCTTGCAAGTTGTTGTAGATTGTCGCAAAGAAAGTAAAACTTATTTACAATATGAGAAATTCATCATCAATAAAGAATCCCAAAAACTCCTTTTAATCCCACCAAATATGGGAAACGCATATTATGTCTTAAGCCACGAAGCAGTATATCATTATAAATACGCATATAGCGGGGAATACGCGGAAGTGAATGAGCAATTTACTTATGCATGGAATGATGAGAGAATTGCAATAGATTGGGGCATAAAAAACCCTATTTTATCAGAAAGAGACATTATCGCAAAGGATAGTCAATGCTAGAGTTTTTAAAAGAAAAAGCAAAATTTGTTCGCCTTGCCACTCTAAAGATTGCGCAATCCTCTCCAGAGATTCGCCTTGCTTCCTCACTTTCTCCTGTGGAAATTTTTAGTGCATTGTATTATGGAAAACTTTTAAATTATGACAATAAGATCAAATATAACACCGCAAGAGACAGATTTATTGTCTCTAAAGGACACGGTTCTATTAGCCTATATCCTATTTTGGCAGATTTGGGATTCTTTTCCCAAGAGTTACTTAAAAATGTTGGGAAGCAAGGTAACTTTCTAGGAAGCATTCCAGACCCTATTATTCCGGGATATGAAACTATTAATGGCTCACTTGGACATGGACTTGGTGTTGGTGCGGGAATTTCTTTTGCGCTTAAGATGCAAAAGAATCCACAAAATGTTGTTGTCCTAGTGGGTGATGGGGAATTAAATGAGGGTTCAAATTGGGAAGCAATAATGTTTAGCACACAGCACAAACTAGAAAATTTAACGCTGATTGTAGATTACAATAAAATCTCAATGCTAGATTATAGCAAAAACATCATTGACTTAAATCCCTTGCGCGACAAGTTTGAATCTTTTGGTTGGTTTT
Organism: Helicobacter sp.; assembly: GCA_022766795.1. GTDB lineage: Bacteria > Campylobacterota > Campylobacteria > Campylobacterales > Helicobacteraceae > Helicobacter_D. The sequence goes on along the minus strand of JALEPE010000033.1, from coordinate 17,398 downwards.
ACAAAGAGATTGAAAATGGACACGATGTTGCCGAGGTGTATCAAACACTCAAAGAAACTTTGCCCAAAAGAATCGCAAAACCAAAGGTTGTTGTCGCAAATACCATTAAAGGAAAGGGTGTAGCCTCACTAGAGACAAACTCTCTTTGTCATATCTTAACTGCTAATCCAGAAGAAATTACACAAGCTATAAGGGAGATTGAAAATGAAGCCTAGAACAATGCGCGATTCTTTCTTAAAAGAACTCTATATACAAATGCAGCAAAATAAGAAAATATTCTTTATCACCGCAGATTTTGGTGCGCCAATGCTAGATAAAATGAGGCAAGATTTTAAAGATCGGATTATCAATGTCGGAATTGCAGAACAAAATGCCATCAATATTTCTGTGGGATTAGCATTAGAGGGATATATTGTTTATATTTATGCGATTGCTCCTTTTATAACAATGCGCTGCTTTGAGCAAATTAGGATTAATTGTGCAGCACTCCATACATTAAGAAAGATGAATCTTAACATAATAGGTGTTGGTGGAGGAGTGAGCTATGCGATGAGTGGTCCTACACACCATTGTTTGGAGGACTTGTGTTTAATGAAAATGTTACCAAACTTTGAGGTATTTTCCCCAAGCGATTCTGCTTTGGCAGAATCCTATGTAGAAAGAAGTATTAACCACACACAGCCAAAATATATAAGACTGGATGCGCAACCTTTAATGGATATTGCCAATGAAAATTCGTTTGATTTTAGTGATGGCTTTAGAATCTTACAAAACAAAACAGAAGCAAAAACAGTGGTAATTTCCACAGGGTTTATGACGCAAAAGCTCCAAAATATCATTTCAAATTACAATGTTTTATGGATTGATCTATTTCTCTTAAACTCTTACCATAGAGAAAAACTCACTAAAACATTACATAACATCAAAAAAATTATTACACTTGAAGAGGGTTTTTCCAATAGTGGTGGTTTGGATAGTGAAATAAGTTTTTATTATAAAGATAAAGAAATGTTTCACTTAGGATTTCCTAGAAAATATACTTTTGATATTGGCGATAGAGAGTTTATTCACTCTTTAAATAATCTTGGAATTGTAGATATTAAGGCAATATTGGAACAGGAGCAGATATGAAGTTGTTTGAACTTTTAGAGCAAGAATATCAAATCCTTGAAGTTAAAAACCTTGAAAAATTAAGGAATAAAACGATTCTTATTACTGGTGCAAATGGGTTAGTCGGAAGCAATCTTTTAAATTATTTGTTTTGGATTAATCATTCTTTAGACTTGAATCTTAGATTGATTGGACACAGCTTTTCTTTGCCTGTTTCTTGGATTCCAGAGGTTGAAATGCTAAATGGGGATTTGAATCAAACAGATTTGACACTAAAGTTTGATTATTTAATTCACGCCGCAACCTATGGACAACCTCTAAAAATAACCAACAATCCAAGCTCACTTATTCAACTTAACACTCTTACTTATCTGAAGCTTCTTGAATTGTCTTTGAAAAATAAGGCAAAAGTTCTCTTTTTAAGTTCTTCGGAAGTGTATGGAGAAATTCCGCTTGGAACTTCGGCAAAAGAATCTTATAATGGAAATTTAAATCCCTTTTCCCATCGTGCATTATATGCAGAATCCAAACGTTTGGCAGAATCTATCTCCTCGGTTTATCTTGATAAAGGTTTAGAAATTACGATTGCTAGACTTTCTATGAGCTATGGTCCGGGAATTAAAGAAGATGACCAAAGGTTTTTAGGCGAATTTATCCGTCAAGCACTTCAAAAGGGTTCTATTACGATGTTAGATAGAGGTCAAGCGAAGAGGCAAATGGGATTTATCACAGACATTATAGAAATGCTTTTAAATTGTTTTCTTAATGGAACATCGCATTTATACAATATTGCAGGAAAGGATATTGTGAGCATTGCAGAAATTGCTACTCTTATTTTAAACATTGTGGGCGGAATGAATACGCCAAACGAAGGTAATCAATCTGTCGTCAAAGGTACTCCGATGAATGTGGCAATTAGTATTGAAAAATATTTAAATGAATTTTCTAAAGACAATTTTGTCCCACTTAAAGTTGGAATCTTAAAAACAATACAACACCAAAAAATCTTAAAAATAAGTAAATTTTAGGTAGAATTCTATTTATAAAAACAATAAGGAATGAAATGCAAAACTATCCCTTAGCGTCCTCAACTTGGGACGAGAAAGAATTACAAGCAATTACGGCGGTTATCAAGAGTGATATTTACACGATGGGCAAGAAAGTAGCAGAATTTGAAAGAGATTTTGCAAAATTTGTAGGCTCAAAATATGCGGTAATGACAAGCTCGGGTTCTACGGCAAATCTCATTGCCACCGCAGCATTGTTTTACACTAAGAATCCCAAACTTCAAAGAGGCGATGAAGTCATCGTCCCTGCGGTTTCGTGGAGTACGACTTATTATCCGCTTTATCAATATGGGTTGAAGTTAAAATTTGTGGATATTGATTTGCACACCCTAAACTATGATTTAGAGGCTTTAAAAGAGGCAATCAGTGAAAAGACAAAAATGATAATGTGTGTGAATCTGCTAGGAAATCCTAATGATTTTAGCACCATTCATCAACTGATTAAAGGCAAAAATATCATTCTTTTGGAGGATAATTGCGAGTCTATGGGAGCAGAATTTGAGGGCAAACAAGCAGGTACATTCGGTATTATGGGGACATTCTCAACCTTTTATTCTCACCATATGGCAACAATGGAGGGTGGATTTGTTATAACCGATGATGAGGAGCTTTATCATATTTTGCTGTGCCTACGAGCGCACGGCTGGACAAGAAATTTACCCAAAGAGAATCTAGTTGCACCTAAAAGTGAGGATTGGTTTAGTGAGTCCTTTCGCTTTGTTTTACCCGGATATAATGTGCGTCCAGTGGAAATGAGCGGGGCAATAGGGATAGAGCAGCTTAAAAAACTTCCCGAATTTCTAAGGAATCGCAGAGAAAATGCAAAAATCTTTCAAAAGCATTTTGCAAACCACCCCGATTTTATTATCCAAAAAGAAATAGGTTCTAGTTCTTGGTTTGGATTCTCTTTAATTATCAAGCCAGATTCTAAACTCACAAGAAAAGAGATTATCCAAAAGCTAGAGGAAAACAAAATTGAATACCGCCCGATTGTGTCGGGAGATTTCACGCAAAATGAAGTGATGAAATATTTTGATTATACGATTTTTGGTGAATTGAAAAATACAAAAATCTTACACAAAAATGGCTTTTTTGTAGGGAATCATCAAATCAATATAGAATCTCAAATTTTGCATTTAGCTAATATTATTGGGGGGGGGGGGCAAACTAAGTAGCCTTACATTCCTAACGCCTTGCATAACAAACCATACAAGCTTCGCCCTAGATTCCACACAAGGAGTTCGTTGTGCATAAGAACTCCAAAATTTATATCGCGGGACATAAGGGGCTTGTAGGGAGCGCCATTAAAAGACAATTAGAATCTCAAGGATACACAAATTTAATCTATAAAACCCATAAGGAGCTAGATTTAATTAATGCAGAAGCCGTGTTGAAGTTTTTTGCCACAGAAAAGCCAGAATATGTAATTTTAGCTGCGGCAAAAGTCGGAGGGATTCTAGCAAATAACACTTACAGGGCTGATTTCATCTACCAAAATTTACAAATTCAAAACAATATTATCCACAATTCTTATGTTTATGGCGTTAAAAAACTACTCTTTTTAGGTTCTACTTGTATCTATCCTAAAGACGCTCTGCAACCCATTAAAGAGGAATATCTCCTCACCAACACACTTGAATACACAAATGAACCTTATGCGATTGCTAAAATTGCAGGGTTAAAGATGTGCGAATCTTATAATCTCCAATATGGGACAAACTTTATTTCTGTAATGCCAACAAACCTTTATGGAATCAATGATAATTTTGATTTAGAAAATTCCCACGTTTTGCCTGCGCTACTTAGAAAAATACATCTTGCTAAACTTTATCATCAAAATAAGCAAGATGCGATCTTGCAAGATTTAAAAATGCAAAATTTTGAGGAAGCTAAAAATTATCTCCACCGCTTTGGAATCCAACCTAATTGCGTGGAAATTTGGGGTAGTGGGAATCCTAGAAGGGAATTTTTATACGCTGATGATATGGCAAATGCGTGTGTGTTTATAATGCAAAATCTTGATTTTAAAGATTTATGCGCAAAGGATTCCACACAAATCCGTAACACCCATATTAATATTGGCACAGGAGAGGATATTTCCATTAAAGAACTTGCGCTTTTAATCAAAGACATTGTCGGTTTTGAGGGGGAGTTTAAGTTTAATACACAAAAACCCGATGGCACTATGCTAAAACGCACAGATATATCAAAGCTCTCCACTCTAGGGTGGAATCCAAAAACTTCCCTACGCGAAGGAATAAGAAAGGTTTATGAATCCTATGTGCAAAGATGACTATAATTTTCTAAATTCAAACAATCCTGTTAATCCCCAATTTTGATATTCCGGAATTTGATTGAGATTGTTTTGATTAATATATATCTTGCCCTCTATATTTTTTAAACAAACCGCTGTATCAAACCCATAAATATAGCTAAATTCTAAAATCTCAAACCCCTCAGGAACTAAGGTTTGTATGATTGTGTCCGGATGATATACCCTGTGTGCATTAAAGCAGACTTTATTCATTCTCCCTACAGGAACGCTCAAATAAAGCCCCCCCCCGCATAATTACTCTGCTAAACGACTTTAATGCCTCTTCCCACGCGCTTGGATTAATTGGATCTCCATAGCGACCCAACCCAAAATGCTCTATACTGCACAATGCGGATAAAGATTCAATACTATTGCTAGAAATATTATCCATATTAGTAGCGTCTTCGGATCTTTATTTGAAGCAATATATTTTTCCCTATCTGCCTCTATCTCTAAATCTGACATTACCTTTATTTCCATTTTTTCTCCTAATTTAAATGTCTCTTTCAAAGAATCTATCACAACCCATACGCGCTATCTCTCTAAATCCATTTTGCATTAAATACTCACCGATTCCAGAGTTATCAGGATAATTATCCTCAATCCCAAGCAAAGTTACTTTAATACTAGAAAAATCAATGGATTCTAAAATTTTCATCTCACCACCCTCAACATCAATGGATAAATAATCAATCGTATGGATTGTAGGGTGATTTTTCAAAATCGTGGTAAATTTCGCCCCTTGCATTTTGACAATCTTATAACTCCCGCCAGAATGCGCAATTTCAGCCTTGATGCGTTCCACATGACGCGAGTCATATTCGCTAACGATTCCACTCAACATTTGAATAGGTCCGTCAATCTGCATAAATTCTACGATTCCATCTGTGTTGCATAGCGCGACATTGTATTTGGTGTTCTTATTACTATTGCGATTCTGTAACAATCTAGCAAACACTGCACTATCCGCCTCAATTAATAGTCCGCTCCAATTTTGATCCAAACTATGTTCTAACATATAGGTATTACTAAGCGTAATCCCATCATTTGCGCCAATATCCACAAAATAATATTGCGCTTTTTTAGGACGTCTTAAAAAATAGTTTTTAACAAACAAATCCTGTCCGTATTGACTATAAGATTTGCCATTAATACTCATTTGATATTCTAAAAGAGAGATTTTCGTTGAATAGCTTTGAATTGCATTGCCGACAATGGAGATTTCAATACGTTTAAGATAAGGGCAAATATCGGCAAATAATGCCCCCCCCCGCACTCATTTCGTATGCCTTAAGGAGAAAATTAGCAATACGCGTATAATCATTGACATACCACCAATACAATGTATAATTTGGAATCATAGCCCTCTGCTGCTCACTAAGCTGCATCACATATACTCCCATTTTAAGTGCAAAATACGCTAAATAAGGGCAATTTTCCACATCAAAAACACGGCAACACAAAGTTGGAATATCACCAAAAAGATTCCCATAGGACTTGCCTTCTAAAAACTTTACAAAAAATCCTGCATTATCGCGGTGATACACATTTTCAGCTAAAGCATTTGCCCCAATATAATCTCCACTTTTTAACAACACACCCAAATACAAAAGCGCGTAAAAATTTGTCGCATAATGCTGATAAGCACCCTGCGCACAAAGCTTTAAATACTCTAAATCTCTACCCAATTCTAACCCCAATAAAAACAATTTCATATACGCAAAAGCCTTATGTGCGGGGTGAAAATCGTATAAATGTATAGAACTTTCTATTATCTCTGCTTGTTCTTGCACGCTAAAATAATCATCAGGAGAAGAATGTTCCCTAATATTGCCAATCCGCATAGCCAATCCAGAAAAACCAGAAGAACCGCCATTGCAAATCTTTTTAGCTTGCGCCATAAACACAATTTCAAAAATGCTTTGCTCATAACCCAAATAATCATTACGCGCAAAAAAATCATCAATACAATGTATTTGAATATTATTTTTTTCAGAATCCGCAGTTAAAATATTTTTAATCGTTGCACTTGCCGATAAATCATCACTAAAAAGGACAATGTGATTTCCTTTTTGTATTTCCAATCTAGCAATATGCACTGCTAGATACACGCTAAAAGCCGTCTTTTGACAAACCACAGGAGCCCAAGAATCGCTATAAACAATATCTCCGGAGCGGATATGTATTGCGACAAAATCCCCCTTAATTGCCTTAACACTCTTTTTAGCAAGCTTAATAACTTCTTGAATGTTTTTTGCAAACCCAATTTCTGTCCAACAATCTGCTAAAATTTGACGATATTTGTCAGAATCCATATCCGCATACTCTAGCATTATTCCATCACTATACCAACCAAACTCTAGGGGAAATGGCTCCTGCTTATACCGCTCAAGCGTATCAGGTTTAAAATAAGAAGGAATCTGCTCTATATTGCCAATATAGCCATCATCTACGCAATATTGTTCTAAGAAATTTGGGCTAAATAATTCCTCTTTTAGAGGTAAATTAGCATAGGGGATTAACACTTGATTATTTTCTAAATTTTTATTATTCTCCTTCATAAAAGGTGCATTTTCTGGTGCCACCCAAGAAAATTTAAACGCAACATCTAGCATTTTTGAAAGTGCCATCGCATTAAGTAAAGCACACATTCTTGCTCCAAATCCATCAGTTCTTCCTGCAACAATCCAAGGCTGCTTATCTTTCTTCTTTAAATTTGCCATACAATTTCCTTATTATGATTATTTTGACTGATAAATTAGATTGGTATTATATCGTTTTTTTTTTTTTGATTTTTCAAGGTTTTACTAATCCATTAAGCAATGAAACGATTTTAGACTTTGATATAGAATTACATACTAACAATTCTGTTACCGCGCCGTTGTGAGAAATCGCAGGACTTCGTGGCAATTCATAGTCAAGAATCACACCTTAAAAGATTCCATTGCTGAATCTATTTTTTGCATTATTATAGATTGCCACGATTCCGCTAACGCAGAATCTCGCAATGACAAGGTGGTTAGCTCTCCGTCATTGCGAGAAATGAGCAAAGCGAATGACAAAGCAATCCATAATCTTAATACAAAGAAAATTCCGTAGCAGTTTAGATTCTACATTGCAAAATCACAAATTTTGCTAACCTTTCCTTTTAAAAATAGCTTTCCGCCACTCTCCCTTAAAAACACTTCCTCGCCACTTGCGGGATTAAAAAGGCAAGGGTTTGGAATCTTACCCAAAGAAAAAAGAGAATGGAACATTGCCGCCATTCCTGTGCCACACGCCAAAGTCTCATCTTCCACACCGCGTTCAAAAGTGCGTGCAATCACCCTATCTTGCAGAATCTCTGCAACATTCACATTCGCATTGTATTTATGGCGCAAAGCGCGTAAATCCTCCTTGCTTAGCCCCTCGCCACCCTCACAAACAAGATGAGGCACACCTGTATCAAGGAGATTCCAAGTCCTGCCATACTCGCAAATCCCCTCTTGCAACACTTTTGCCGCCCCTAGGACACTCTCCACTTGCTCCCCCTCTATCGTGGCTTCAATCACACCAGCTAGAGTTAAAAATCTCTGCTTTAATCCCGCGATTCCTTGATGATAGGCATACATTGCCGCCGCACGACTTCCATTACCACACATTTCCGCCACACTGCCATCGCAATTATAAAACTCCCATTCAAAATCGCATTCCAAATGTGGCTTTAGGACAATCAGACCATCTGCACCAACGCCAAGATGGCGATTGCAAATCTTTTGTGCAAGTTTATCCCATACGCGTTTTTGGAATCCAAAGGTATGCGTGAGAATAAAATCATTACCACTTGCAGAATATTTACTAAAAAACATAAAAAGCCTTTAAAGGAAATTTTTAGAAAATCTTACCACAATCTAGCACAAAAAAAGATTGTATTGCGCAATCCTCTGTCTGCTAAATTATAGATTTGCAAGTATGGGAAAAATCCTTGCGGATTGTGCGTTTCGGCGTTGCCTTGTAATGATGAAGCAGTTAGCTTTTCTTGGTGTGCATTTACGCGAGCATTTACACTCGCTTTGGCGCAAATCTATAATTTAGAATAAAAAATACTGCATTTTTTTAAAGCGACACAATATGACAGAAAATATATTACAACATCAACTCAAAATTTCCAATAAGGAGTGCAATAATGTCTGATAGAGAATTGCGCAATAAAGCTACAAAAATCCCCCCCCCCCCGCAGAAATAGCCCAGCTAGAAAATCTTAACCAACAATTCCCTAGTTTTTTCAAAAGCTTTGACACTTCCATTTCCTCCTTTTTAGAGCGCAGAAATTATGAATATTTTGCGCTAGAGAATACGCTGCGGCAAGAAAATGATGAAACAATAGAGTTTGTCCGCATTTCACACATTGCTTATGATAGAGAAAAGGACGCAAGCGACATAAACTTGCTAGACTTCCAACAACTCCTTAGCGCAATGGCGTCAAAATCTGGTAAATTTGTCTATATGTTAGAAAGCGATGAAAATGGCATAAGCCTTCATTTTGGAACTTCAAAGAATCCAAACGATACAAAAAACTCCAATGCGGAGTTTTTAAGCCAAACATTTTGTGGAATCTATGGTGGTTCTGAATGCAAACCCTGCAAAGAAAGCCCACTCACAAAGGAGCTAAAATACTCCAAAGCAATGCTAGGACTTCCCGCGCTTAAACGCGATTCGGATAAATCCTATAAACAATCTTTAGAAAAAATCCTCTTTCCAATGCAGGGCAAACGATTCCGCATTTTAATCGTAGCAGAATCCTACCCCTTGCCAATCCTTCAAGAAATCATTGCAAATCTCCAAGAGTTAGGCAATGAGGTGCATAAAATCGCTAAGGTGAGTTTGAATTATAGTCAGAATCGCTCCCTTGCTCTTAGTGAAACGACGAGTGAAAGCTACACGCAAGGAGAAAGTTTCACACAAGGAGAGAGCTACTCCTATTCAGAAAGTGAGGGAACTTCCAAGCAAGCAATGCTACCTAAAATTCTCAAAATAGGGGCTATGGCGTTAGATGAAGGTTACTATAAAATACCTCCTAGAATAGAAACCAAAATTCCACCACAAAATAATTGGGACGAATTGTCAAAGGCGTTAAATAAAGATTGCTTTAAAATGCCTCCTAACAAGGAAACAGAGATTTCACAAAATAATTGGGGGAGATTACAAGAAGTTTTACAAGATAAAGATTACAGAATACCAGAATTTGATGGCAAATACTACTTCCACGATGGCAGAACCGACACATTAACAGAGGAAATAAAAAGACAATTCCCTAAAATAAACGAAGCGCAAATCAACAAACTAAAAGGCGATATTGCCGAAAACTTAATGGACGCATATTTTCTTAAAAATGGCTGGAAAAAGTTAGAGGGAGAAGTCGGGCGCAATGGGATTGATGGTTTGTATGTCAAGTTTGATAAAGAGGGCAATATCACGCAAGTAATGGTGGTGGAGAGCAAATATGGCACTTCACAGCTTGGCGAAACACAAAGCGGCACACAAATGAGTAAAGAATGGCTTTTAAAAAAGCTAGATGACCTCATACAAAAAAATCCTGATAATCCGCATTACAAGCAAATCAAAGAAAAAATCCAAAACGATGATTACAGAGCAAGGCTTTTTCGCGTAGATGAAAAGGATTCCACACTTACAATCTCTATTCAAAAAATAGAATCCAAAGACGAAACAATACAAGTCAGCGAAGTCAATGGCAAAGATTCTTACAAAATCAACAAGATTCCACCCATTAACTTGGAAAACCCAGAGGGTAGCTTCCAGCAACAAGTTGCCGATACTTACAACAAAAGCAAGGAAGAAGTCCTTACACAATACAAACAAACACAATCCACATTAAACCAAAAGGAGACAAAATGACAGAGCCACGCACAATAAAGGATTTGTTTAACAGGATTGAGGCATTAGAGGAATATTTTAAAGAATATCCAAACGCCTTGAGGGAAAATACCCTACAAGAACTCAAAGAAAAGCTTAAAAGCAAACAAACCTACAAAATCACAATCGTTGCCAATATGAGCGCAGGAAAATCCACGCTTATTAACGCACTCTTTGGGAGAGAGATTCTCCCAAGCTTTAATGAAGCCACTTCCGATTGCATTGTAGAAATCACTTCTATGCCAGACATTCCAAAAAAGGCGGAGGTATTTTTTGAGAATAAATCCCCCATTACACTAGAGGAAAAGGATTTTATAGAACTCAAGCAATACGCGCAAAAAGATTCCAAATGCGAGGATCAACACAAAGGAGTAGAGAAAATCACGCTTACCTATCCCTTTTTGCACATCCAAAACAAGCAAGAATCCAAACAAGAAAACATAGAGATTCTTTTCATTGACACGCCCGGACCAAACAATACAGGAAACTTTCAAGACAAACACAAAAGGCAGACAAAAACCGCATTAAACGATGTAGATATGGCACTCTTTGTCTTTGACTATGGGCAATTAGACGCGAATCTTGAAAGCGATGAACAAGGACTATGGCATACGATAGAAGAACGCAAAGAAAAGGATAAAAACTTTGAAGTCTTTTTCTTGCTTAATAAAGTAGATATGGCGTTTGGGGATAATGAAAAATTAATGAAAAATAACAAGGATTATTCCCGCGAAAGCGAAAAGGAGCTAACAAAGAAATATTGGGGCAGACACGAAGCAGAAGCTATTGAGAAATTACAAAAAGCAGCAGAGAATCACGGAATCCAAAATCCGCAAATCTTTGCACTCTCCTCTTATTATGAACTCTTACGTAGAATGGAGAATGGCGGACAACCGCTCACAGGCGATGAAGAAGACACTCTAGAGACTTTTCAAAAGAAATTTAAAAGAATATTTGATGAAAAATGGGAGCAAGAGTGCATCAACTACACAGGCTTTGAAAAGCTAGAAAAAGCGATAAATGCCTACATTAACCAACAAGTCGTGGGCAAGATTTTAAAAAAAAATTCCAAGGAGCTACAAGAGATTCTAAGAGGGGAAAGAAATACAATAGAAACAAGCATTCAAAACTTCCAAAAGCCAAAAGGGGAAGCAGAGGAAAATATAAAAAAGGCAAAAGAGTTTCTACTAAAGGAGCTACCCCCACTCCAAGAGAGAACACAAGAAAACATCGCTAAAAGCAAGGATAAAGCAAAGAAACAGGTAGAATCCACGATAAATAAATGGATAGAGCAGGAATTTACAAACAAGGTAGAGGAAATCGTGCTAAAAGCGGTAATCTTTATGCACGAGTTTGTGGATGGAAACAAAAATCCAGCAAAACAAGTAGAAAGTATTTTGAAAGAACTAGGGAATTCAGAAAATAAAAATTCATCTGCCAAAAATAAAAATTCATCTACTAACTTCATTTTTAGTTTCTGTGCAGTAGAAACGCAAAAAACTAAGAAGGAATACTTAGAACCAAGAGCTCTTAGTCTCGAATATAAGAATCAGGCAGATTCTATCCATTCCAAAACAAACGAATACATTAGTTCTCTGATTGAAAATTGCAAGAACAACTTCCTAGACATTCAATCCGAGATAAAATGCCACTATGCAAGCCTAAATGCCCAATGCAACGAGAGCCTACAAGGCTTCAAAAGCGCAATAGAAAAACACTTAAACCAAGCATTACAAATAGAGTTCAAAGAGCAAATGCAACCCATTGCCATAGATTATTCGGAAGCCTTAAATCTCTCTACAAGTATTCCTAAAAGCACCTTACGCTATACCTTTAAAGAGGCGCGATACGAAGAAGTGAGCGATGCGAATTGGTGGAATCCATTTAGTTGGTTTAGCACAAAAACGGTGAAAACTGAAGCCGAAAAACACACACTTACAATCAATCCAAAAGAACTGCAACAAGCAATCGCAAGCACATTCATAAGCAGAACGGCAGAGTTTAAAGGCGCAGAAATCAAGCGACACCAAGACGCCATTTCTGCCTTTGGGGGCAAGACACTGCAAAAGACGATTGGGGAGATTGTAGAGAGCAAAACCCAAGAAATAAACAAGCTAGGGGAGCAGCTCCAAGACACACAGAACAATCTTGAAAAATCCCAAAGACAGCAAAAGGCACTAACAAACACGCAAGAAAAAATGGGATTTTAAATCTCATTTAACCCAAATTCTAAAGAAAGGAGAACAAATGGATACATTAGCAGTCATCGGAGTTTTAGCCATTATTACAGTCGGAGGAGCAGTTGCGTATCTGTTAAAAAATTCATCAAATACGGGATTAAGCAAAGACGACCAAATGCGCTACAATAGAAGCAAGACAAATATAGAAAACTTTACCCACGCAAAAAATTGGGAGGCATTAGAAAATATGCTAAATACTCGCACATTACGCGATTTTCCCGATTTGGATAAAATGGTAAAAGACGCGCTAAAAAACAAACCAAAGTCTTAAGCAATAAATCCGACCAAAAGCGATACGCTCGCCACGCGCCTTGTGCAGATTTTGCTAAAGCTAAACAATGGAGAAGCACTCTGCGCTAGGGAGTTAGCGGAGGAATTTAATGTCAGCGTGCGCACGATTCAAAGGGATTTAAAACATTTTGAATCCCTGTTGCTCAAAGAGGGTAACCTCTATCGCCTAGAGCCAAACTCTCTAGGCAAACTAAACCTTAAAAACCTGCAAGATTTTGTAGCTTTAAGTGGCATTGAAAATCTTTTTCCAAGCATAGATTGCAACTTTTTAAAAACTGCTTTAAAAGACCCCATTTATTTGGTAAAAAATCAAGGGTATGAGCATTGGACAAACGCACAACTCTTTAACACCCTCTCTCTAGCGGTTAAAAATCATAAGATTCTAACCTTTGACTATGCGCAAAAACCTCGCAATGCAAAGCCTTATAAGCTTGTCAATAATTATGGGGTTTGGTATCTTTTAGCAGAGGAAAATCATCAGTTAAAAAACTTCACATTAAGCAAAATTTCTAATCTTGCGACAAGTGATGAGGGATTCCAACCCAGCCAAAAGTTGCTAGAGCAAATCAAGCAAAATAGGAATCTTTGGTTTGCCAAAAAGGAATCGGAAGCAATTTTGCAAATCAACTCCGAAGCTTTTGCGTATTTTTTCCGAAAACCAATCTTGAGCAATTACACAATCCTAGAAAAGTCCGACGAAAGCCTGACGCTTTCTACAAAATTTGCCTATGATGATGAGATTTTACATCTCGTGCAACAATGGATTCCTTATATCCAAATCCTAAGCCCACAAAGTTTGCAAGATAAATTGCGTGAAAATTTAGAGAAATATTTAAAGCAAATTTTTGCAATGAAATCTTAAAAGCGAGATATAAGATTATGGATTTGCAAGTATGGGCAAAATCCTTACGGATTGTGCGCTTCGGCGTTGCCTTGTAATGGCAAAAATATGCTTTAAAGACAAATTTACATTATGGATTGCTTCATTGCGTTTGTAATAACGGAGTGGTTAGCTTCTTGTCACCACAAAAATTTGCAAGTTTTTACTCTTGAGATTTTAAACTAGAGTAGCATTTGCTACCCTAGAAAGGTGGTTTAGTTTGCTTAACCAAGCAATGCGTCTAAGCGACTTTGTAGATATTGTGTGTTAAAAGAAGCAGCATAAAGAGAAGCGTTTTCTCTAATTTTTGCATTATTTAATTGATTGTAATTTTCAGCCAAATCATCTTTCATTAGCCCACCCTCTGCGGCTTTGAGATTTACGACCGTGTTCATACTCGCATTGACGCCTGATTGGATTCCATTCATTGCAGAACCAATATCCGCGCGACTCATATTTACATTATTGATGAAATTCAAAATACTTTGCTGATTATTCACACTTAAGCCTGAAACATTAGGAGCTTGCATATTGATACTCTCTGTTCCATTGCCTGTAACAAAGCTCATTTGCCCACTAAAGACATTTTTGCCATTGAAAACCGCTTGATTTGTCGCATCACTCATTGCTTGTGTTAGCGCATTCGCCTCACTTTCAATCATTGCTCTTTGCTCATTGTTTAACGCAGGATTCCCCAAAGCTACAGAAAGTTCATTCATACGAATTGCGGAATCTGTAATATTAGAAAGTGTCGCGTCTGCAATTTGCATAACACCTAACGCGTCATTTGCATTGCGGATTCCTTGAGACATTGAGTTTGCCTGTGCCAAAAGCGCATTTGCTAGAGCCAAACTCGCACCATCTGTTGCCTCCAATGGACGCTGGGAAGAAATCTTTTTTAACGCACTCTTTTCGTCCTCTTTTGCCTTATTTAAACTAATCAAGCTTTCATTCGCACTTTGTGTATTACCGATTTTCATCTTAATCTCCTTAAATGTTATTTGCTTCCTTGCAATTTTTCAAAACTACAAGCATTTTCTGTTCCACCTTTTATTTCTTAGCCGAATCACTTGCCATTTTTTACTCTAAATATTTCGTATGAATCACTCCTCTCTTAAAATCGTCATTTTTCATCATTTCTTGATGAAATGCAATCGTGGTTTTAATTCCCTCCACACAAAACTCATCTAAAGCGCGCGACATTCTCGCAATCGCTTCTTTGCGATTCCTACCCCACACAATGAGTTTGCCAATCATAGAATCATAAAACATTGGCACGACATACCCCGCATACGCGTGGCTATCCAAGCGCACATTGTTCCCACCCGGTGCAATCCACTTTGTAATTTTACCTGCTGATGGATAAAATTTCACTGGATCTTCTGCAGTGATTCTGCATTCCATTGCACAGCCCTTAAACTGCACGGAATCCTGCTTAGGCAACTCCTCGCCCTCCGCAATTTTAATCATCAACTCAATAATATCCAATCCACTCACAAGCTCACTCACAGGGTGTTCTACTTGCAAACGCGTATTCATTTCCATAAAATAGAAGTTTTGATTGGAATCTAGCAAAAACTCATAAGTCCCCGCGCCCACATATTGAATCGCCTTTGTCGCGGTGATTGCGGTTTGCAACAATTTCTCACGCGTTTTTGGTTCCAATGTGGGTGCTGGGGATTCCTCAATAAGTTTTTGATGTCGTCTTTGCAAGGAGCAATCCCTCTCTCCTATATGCAAAACATTGCCGTGTTTATCGGCTAAAATCTGCACTTCTATATGCTTTGGCTTATCAATAAACTTTTCCATATAAATCGTGCCATCACCAAATGCGCTAATCGCTTCGGATTCCGCCGCAAGATAAGCGTTAAACATATTTTCTTCTTTTTCCACGATACGCATACCGCGTCCGCCCCCACCTGCTGCGGCTTTTAAGATAACAGGATAACCGATTTCTTTTGCAAGTTTTAGTGCCTCCTCTTTGGATTCCACTGCGCCATCACTTCCCGGAATCACAGGCACACCTGCATTTTTCATCACTTCTTTCGCCTTGCTCTTATCGCTCATCAAAGCCATTACATCAGGGTTTGGTCCTATAAACTCTATTTTATGGTGCTTACAAATCTCCACAAAATTTTGATTCTCACTCAAAAACCCATATCCCGGAAAAATCGCATCGGCTTTAAACAACTCCGCAGCAGAAATAATCGCAGGGATATTCAAATAGCTCTCACTGGATTTATCCCCACCAATGCACACCTTTGCGTCTGCTAAATCCAAATAATGCGCGTCTTTATCTGCAGTAGAATAAACCGCAATCGCCTTTTTTCCCATTTCTTTAATCGTGCGAATTGCTCTTAGCGCAATCTCACCACGATTAGCAATCAAAATGGTTTGAATCTCTTTTTTCTCTTGCATTAGATTTTCTCCACCACAAACAAGGGCGAATTGTATTCCACAGGTTGTGCGTCATTAGGGATAATCTCCAAAATCTTGCAATCAAACTCTGCTTCAATTTCATTCATAATTTTCATTGCCTCAATGATTCCTAATGTTTGTCCCTTTTTTACCTTATCACCAACATTTACATACGCTGGAGTATCGGGGCTTGGACAACGATAAAATGTTCCAACCATTGGAGAATTAATCGTTTCACCCGCCAAAAGTGGTGCAGCAGGAGCAGAAGCGACAGGTGCGACTTGAGGAAGGCTTTGTGATACTTGAGCTGGAGCTGGTGTTGTTTGCACAACAGGAGCAGACACACTCACATTGCTAATACCCTTTTCAAGTTTAATTTTTGAATTTTCTTGTGAAATACTTAAGCGATTCAAATTACTCGCATCAAAGATTTCTATGAGCTCTTTTATCTCTTTAAAATTCATTTTAAAGCCTTTTTAAAAATAAATTCTTGAAGCATTCTTTGGGGATTCCAAAGTTTTTTGCTTGTTTAATCTGTTATAATATCATAATTTAATTAAAAAACTAAATAAGGAATCAAAATGGGCTTAAAAGAAGATACTTGGATTCGTGAAATGGCAACAAAACACGCAATGATTGAACCCTTTTGCGAAAATCAAGTGGGGCAAGGCGTGGTCAGCTATGGACTCTCTAGCTATGGCTATGATATTCGCGTCAGCAATGAGTTTAAAATTTTTACAAACATTAATGCAATGGTAGTTGATCCAAAAAACTTTGATTCCGCCAATGTTGTGGATTTTGTCGGCGATGTGTGTATCGTGCCACCCAATTCTTTTGCACTTGCAAGAACGATTGAATATTTTAAAATTCCGCGCAATATTTTAGCCATTTGTTTGGGCAAAAGCACTTATGCGCGATGTGGAATCATCGTCAATGTTACGCCTTTTGAGCCGGAGTTTGAGGGGCATATTACGATTGAAATTAGCAACACTACGCCACTTCCTGCTAAAATTTACGCCAATGAGGGAATTGCACAAGTGCTGTTTTTAGAGGGAGATAGGGATTGTGAAGTGAGCTATAAGGATAAAAAGGGTAAATACCAAAAACAGCAAGGCATTACCCTGCCTAGAATCTTGAAATAAGGATTCTTAGCATTGCATCCTTG